>JBPOHC010001118.1:0-21381 GCA_052035985.1 Myxococcota bacterium
CGTACCGCCGCACCACGCGCCTCGACCTCCTCTACGAAGACGACCCCCTCCACTCCGACACCGCACGCGACAGGGCGCTGATCGACGGCTTCGCGGACTGGCTCGCCGCCTGGGACACGCCCCAGACCTGAGCGGCGCCCCGACCAAAGCATCCAACGGAGCGACCGATGTCGAACCACGGCGCCTTCTTCGAACTGCCGCTCCGCACCGAGCTCATCACCAGCGCGTGCCGCCTCCGCTGCGCGTGGTGCGAACACTGCCGCGAGCGCGAGCTCCCGCCCGAGTCGACGGAGCGGCTGCGCGCGCGCCCTCCGCTCTCGAAGGCCCACGGATACAGGCTCAAGGGCGGCGAGACCTTCGCCCTCGACAACCTCGACGCGTGGACCGCGTGGGCCCGACGCGACGGCCGCTCGATGGTCTCCCTCGAAGGCCCCGCGGCCACCCTCGCCTCGACCGACGGAGCCGTCTTCGAACGGCGCATCGCGGGGCTCATCACGGCGCGTCCTGACCTCGTCGCAGCGGTGCTCCCCACCGTCGACGCCTCGCGCACCGCGGCGCTCACGGGCCTCGCGTGGGACCCCTCGCGCGCCCTCGAAGCCCTCGCTCGACTGCGCGCCGCGGGCCTCGACGTCGAGGTGGTCTTTCCGACCAACGAGCGCACCGTGACGGAGCTCGCCGCCGTGGTGAACCTCGTCGCAGAGCGCGTCCCCGACGTGACCATCACCCTGCGGCGCATGGTCGCCTCGCGCCCCGATCGCGCGCGGCTCCCGGTGCTCGGCGCGAGCGCTGACTGGCCCGAGCTCGACGCGCTCTCACAGTGTCTCGCCGAGCTGCCCCGCGAGCTGCCCAACGGCGCGCGCCTCCACATGGACGAGCACGCCGGCTACGCGCTCTGCATGCTCCGTCACGAGGCGCGTCGCGCGGACCTCCTCAACGCGCCGAGGGATGCGTTTCAGAAGCCCTCGCGCGCGCTCGGCCCGGCGTGTGATGCCTGCGCGTGGGCGCGCGTCTGCACCTGGCGAACGGAGATGGTTCCGCCGCCCGACACGCAGGTCAATCCCCTCACCCGCGACGAGGCGATGGCGCTGCAATCACAGTCGGGCGCTTCGACCGCGACGCACAGCCCCAAGGGCTTTCGCACCGACCGCGCGCGCCTCGGGCTCCCGGAGCTTCTCTGCCTCGCGCCGTGGACGACGCTCACCGCGACGGAGCCCAAGCTCCACCCGGTTCCGTGCGCGCTCTCGTGGGTCGACACCGCCATCACGCCCGAGCAATCCGACGCTGAAACGGGCGAGGCGCCGGGCACCGAGCGCACGCGACGGAGGGCCACCACGCACAACGACTACGGCTTCCACTGGATCCTCGAGAACGAGTCGCTCTCGCTCCTCGACCTGTGGAACGCGCCGCTCCTGCGGCTCATGCGGCGCGAGATGCTCGGCGGCGGCGCGAGCTCGCGGTGCCGCCCCATGTGCCGCGTGGTGATGGGCGTCGAGGAGCGCGGACTGGCCTTCTTTCAGCGCGCCGACGTCGACCTGACGCCCGCGGTGGCCGAGAACCGACGGCGCCTCCTCGAGGAGGTCAACGCGCGCAAGAGCGTGCTCACGGCGCACCCCCTCGAGCTCATGATCGGCGTGTCGTCGAACTGCAACATCTCGTGCGGCTTCTGCGACGGACCGCTCGGGCAGTACGGCGAGCTCACCGACCGGCGGCGCGACGAGATCCTCACGCTCATGCCCACGCTCATGGCCTTCGGCGTGAGCGGACCGGGCGAGCCGCTCATGAGCCCCAACTACCTCAAGCTCCTCGAGCGCATGGCGACGGGCGCCTTCCCCTCGCTGCGCGTGAGCATGACGACCAACGGGACGCTCCTGACGCCCTCGTTCCTCGAGCGCCACCGCCTCGTGCCGTGGACGCAGGTGCGCATCTCGCTCAACGCGGGCAGCGCGGCCACGCACGAGTCTATGACGGGCAAGCGCCTCTTCGACCGCGTGCGCGAGAACCTCGACGCCCTCTGCCGACTGCGCGACAGCCGCCCCGAGCCCTTCAAGATCACCCTGAGCTGCGTGCTCGGCGACAAGCAGATCGGCGACCTCCACAACCTCGCCGAGATCGTCACGTCGCACGGCACCGACGTCATCGTCGAGCCCATGTACGGCGACCTCCGCGGGCTCAGCCCGTGGACGCGACCCCAGCGCCTCGCCGTGCTCGCCGACGAGCTGCGCAGCGTCGCCGACGACTACGCCACCAGAAATCCGCCGCTCTCGCGCGCCTTCCGCGCCGTCGAGCGCTTCGCCCGCGAACGCCTCGCCCAGAGCGACTGGCGCCCGCTCAACCACCACTGAGCTCGCACCTCGCGAAGCTCGCGCGTTGACATCGCGCCCATCCCTCGGATGATCGCCCTCCTATGCACGGCTCCGAGGAACGTCTGAGCCTCTTCGAACACGCCCCGCTCGAGTACCGCTTCACGTCGCCGCGGTGGCGCGCCGCCATGCGCCCCGTCGCGTGGGAGTCGCTCGTGGCCGCCGTGCGCGCGCTCGACCCGCGCCGTTGCAAGCGGCTGATCTTCACCGACGCGCCCCTCGCGCACCCGCGCTTCTACGAGCTCGTGACCGAGGCGAAATCCCTTGGAATCAGGTCGATCGCGGTGTCGACCGACGCGCCGCCGCTCGCCGCTGACGGCGCCATCGAGGCGCTCTCGGCCGCGGGCGTCGAGCAGGTCTTCGCCGTGGTGGGCGGCGGCAGGCCGCGCGTCCACGAGCAGATGATGCGCGACCCGGGGTCGTTCGGGCCGAGCATCGAGGGGCTCAAGCGCACGGCCGCTTCGAAGGTCGAGCTCTACGTCGTGATGCCCGTCACGCGGTGGAACGAGGCCGACGTCGAGCCCTTTCTCGAGTGGCTCATCGAGCACGCGAAGCCCAGGGGATTCCTCCTCGGGCTGCCCGAGGTGTCGCGCACGCCCGAGGCGCTCCACAAGGTGCTGCTCTCGTACGGCGACGCCGCGAAGCTCGCCGCGAGGGTGTTCTCCGCCTGCGGTCGGTCGAAGGTCGAGTACGGCTTCTCGCTCCGTCGCGCGCTCCCCCCGTGCGCGGCGCGCGGCGCGATGGACCGCTTCGGCACCTTCTTCTTCGACCGCATGGACTACCTCCGCCACGCGGACCGCAGCGGCTTCTCGAAGGTCGACGCGTGCGGGACGTGCTCGCTCCACGAGGTGTGCCCCGGCGTCGAGCGCGAGTACCTCGCAGCCTTCGGTCGCGAGGGCTTCGACCCCATCGAGCTCGCCGTCTCCATGGACTGGAAGCTCAAGCAGGTGAACAAGCTCGAGCGCCGCGATTTCAAGAACGTCTCGGACTTCGAGACCGACGACCCCGAGCGCGCGCGATCGCTCATCCGCATCAACGGCCACTGCAACATGTCGTGCGCGTTCTGCTTCGTCGACCGCACGGTGCCCGACTTCGAAGCCGAGCAGATCCTCGGCGACATCGAGCGCATGGCCGCGGTCAGCACCGCCCACATGGTGCTCTCGGGCGGAGAGCCCACGCTGCACCCCGCCCTCGCCCGCTTCATCGCCCGCGCGAAGGAGCTCGCCTTCCGCACCATCGAGATCCAGTCGAACGGCGTGAAGCCCGCCGACTACGACTACATGAAGACCCTCGTCGACGCGGGGCTCAACAAGGTCACCTTCTCGCTCCACAGCGTGCACCCCGCGCACTCCGACAAGATCACGCGGCTGCCCGGCGGCTTCGAAAAGACCATGGCGGGCCTGCACAACGCGCGACGCCTCGGCGTGCTCACGCAGGTCGCCCACGTCATCACGCGCTCCAACTACCAGGAGCTGCCCGACATGGTGCGCTTCCTCCGCAACGAGTTCCCCGAGCGCGAGGGGCACCTCAGCATCTGCTTCGGCGTGGCGCAGCCCATCAGCGACCTCGTCTACACGTGGGTCATGCCGCGCTTCGACGAGATCAAGCCCTTCATGCGCGACGCCCTCGACTACTGCCTCGACACGGGCGTCGGCTTCGGCGGCATGATCGGCCAGGGCGGCTATCCCCCGTGCATGCTCGACGGCGAGATGAAGTACTACCGCCACAACCTCCGAAACATCTACCGCAGCCCCGACTACGGCGATCAGTTCGTCAAGCCGCCCAGGTGCGCCTCGTGCAGCTTCGACCCCTACTGCGTCGGCGTGCGGCGCATCTACGTCGAGACCTACGGCGACGAAGAGATCCGCCCCTTCAAGGCCGACCTCGACGCGATGCTCCCCGACGCGCTCCAGCCGCTGCCCTCGACCGTCTCAAACGAGCGCAGCGAGATCTTCGCGCAGCAGCACGCCACGCCCCTCGTTCAGCTCCGCGTGCCCTCTCGCGAGCCCGCGACGCGGTGACCTTGACGCGTCCCCCTCGCAAAGACTCTCATCGCCGCATCGCCCCACGATGCGCGCGCCCTCCCTGACCGCAGCCAGCATCGCCCTCGTCGCGTGCTCCAACGCCGCGACGCCGCCGGGCTCTGCCGCCGTGGTCGGCCTTCGCTGCGGCGCCGCGACGACGCCCGCGATCACCCTCGGCTTCGGCGCCGACGCGCTCACGACGCCCGCGTCCGACAGCCCGATCACGCAGATCTTCGGCCCCCAGGGCGGGAGCCACGTGTGGGCCGCCGCGCGCGCCGACGGCCTCACGACGCCCGTCACGTACGCGTTCGAAGCGCGCGACGCGTTCTCGGGCGCGCGCCTCGGCGGCGGACGCCTCGTCGGCGGATGCGAGGTGCTCGGCGTGCCGCTCTACCTCAACGCGCTCTTTCCGCTCGGCGCGTCGCTCGCTCGCGTGAACGCGCGCGCGACCGACGCCGCGGGCCACGACGTGTCGCGCGAGCTGCGCGTCTGGATCGGCCCCGCGCACCCCGAGTGCGTGCCCGCGAAGAACGCCGAGCCGACGCTCACGCCCGTCGTCCTCACAAACCTCACGTCACAGCGCGAGGAGGCGCTCTCGCTCGCGTCGGGCGCGCTCCTGCGGCCGGTTTCGAACGGCGACGCCCTCGTCGGCGCGGCGGTGCGCGGCTTCGCGGCGTCGGCGGTCACCCTCTTCGTGCGGCTCTACGAAGAGACCCCCGCGGGGCGCTCCCTCCTGCGCGACCTGCGCGCTGCGCCGACCAACGACGACACCAACGTCGTCCCCGTCGTGCGGCGAACCTCGCCCGACTGCGTGGCGCCCGTGACCGTGCGCCTCTCCATCGACGCGACGCTGCGCGGCCCGCTCGTGCTCTCGGTCACCGCCGACGACGGCCTCGGTCGGCGCCGCACCGAGGAGCGCTCCGTGCGCTTCGTCCCGTTGACGCCCGACGCCTCGGTCGCAGACGCGGCCATCACAGACGCAACCATCACAGACGCGTCCGCCGCAGACGCTGTCACCGCAGACGCTGTCACCGCAGACGCTTCGGTGACCGACACGGGCGTCGTCGCGACAGGGCGAGCGGGCATCACCGTGCTCGGCGAAGGAGACCTCACGGCGGCCGCCCACTCGCGCGAGCTCGTCGTAGATGGAGACACGGTCTTCCTCGCGGATTCGAATGGTCTCCCCGTGGTGCGCACCGCGGCCGACGGGAGCGTCTCGCTCGTGAACCCCGTCGCCGTCCCGCGCGCGCAGCACTGCTCGACGGCGTCGCTGCACGCGCGCACCCGCACCCTCGCCTGCGGCGCGGGCGACACCGGCACCCTCGACCTCGTCGACGTGCACGACCCTACGGCGCCCCGCTCGCGCCTCTGGAACCTCAACGAGCACGACACGCCCGGCCACGACCCGATCTACCAGGTGGCCGACGTCGAGGTGTCGGGCGACACGCTCTGGATGGCCGCGCAGCGCAACGGCCTCCTCCGCGCCACCCTCGACGACACGGGCATGCCCACGGGCCTCACGCGCACGGGCGTCGGCGCCAACGTCGTCGGCGTCGTCGCGAGCGGCGGACGCCTCGCCCTCATCGACCGCGCGCGCGGCCTGACGATCCTCTCGGAGCGAGACCTCTCGACGCTCGGCAACACCCCACTCGACGGGCCTCCCCTCGACGTCACCGTCGACGGCGACCGCGTGGCCGTCGCGCTCGGATCCGAAGGCGCGCGGCTCTACCGGCTCGTCGACGGAGCGCCCAGCGAGATCGCGCGCGTGCAGCCGCGGTGCGTCGCCACCGCCGTCGCGCTCTCGGGCGCGCAGCTCGCGGTGGTGTGCCTCACGGGCGTCACGCTCTACGACCTCTCGACCTCGACGCCGCGCGTGGCGGGCTTCCACGCGGCCCGCTACGGCATGCTCGACGCGGCGTTCTCGACGCGCGGGCTCCTCGTGAGCGACTGGTACCTCGCGACGCTGCTCCGCACCGATCCGACGGGCGACGTGACCTACCCCGACGCGCCCATCGCCCTGCGCCTCGCGCCCTCGCGCGACGCGCGCATCGTCGCGCGAAACCCCGCGCAGACAGCCATGCGCGCGCGCTGGCAGCTCCTCCGAGGACGCACCCCCACGACCAGCGGCACGCTCACCATCCCCGCCTCGGGCGACGCGACGCTGACCATCCACGCGACGCAGCTCCACGAGGCCGGGAGCCACGAGAACCTCGCGAGCGTGATCTTCACCGCCCTCGACGCGCCGCCCTCGACAACGCTCGCCCACGCGGCGACGACGATCGTCACGCGCCTCGACGCGGAGCTGCCCGCGCGCGGCGTCGTGGGCATCGGAGACGTGTTCCCGACGGTGCGGCGCACGGTGCCGAGCCCGGCGCCCGCGACGCTGCCCGCGGCGAGCGCGGCGACACACGTGATGTTCCTCACGGTCGACTGCTTCCTCCAGTGGGCGCAGCTCGAAGACATGAGCTGGCAGCGGGCGCACGGCGCACCCCTCCCCTCGCCCACGATCTTCTACCTCACCACGCGCGACAAGAACCCCTTCGACCCGAGCTTCTTCATGGACGCGCGCAACGCCGCGGACCTCCCCGTCGTCGAGTGGGCCGACTACGCGAACAGCGTCCCCGGGCAGGAGGCCGAGCCCAACCCCGTGCGCGCCTTCGAGGAGAGCTTCTACATGCGCCTGCCCGGCGCGGATTTTCCCCACGACTACGCGGTCGGCGCCGACGGCGTCACCACCGACACGATGCGCATGTACCGCGGCCGCTGGCCGCTGCGCCCGTAGCGCCGATCACCCTCGCAGCGGACGACTCGCGACGTGCTTCGGCGCGCCGGGCCTCACCATGTACGGCGCGAGCGCGTCGAGCATCGCGTGCACCGTGCGCAACACGTCGGCCCCCTCGCGCGCAGGAACCGGCGAGGCGCTCCTCGCGAGCACCGCGTCTCGAAACGCCTCGAGCATCGCGACCGAGTCGCTCCCGCGCGCGACCGAGTGCGTGCGATCGCCCGCGTCGGTCTCGCGCACCAGGGCCTCCTCGGCGCCCTCGCGCACCCACGTGATCGCGCGCCCTCGCTGACGCGCGCCCGACACCTCGACGCCCTCGTCGCTCGCGGCGCAGTCGAGCGTGAACTCCGCCTCGGCGCCCGACGGATACGCGAGCGTCACGCGCAGCCACTCGGGCCGCGACGTCTTGCGTGCCTCGGCGCGGAGCACCGTCGCGACACCTCCGCCCGCGAGCGCGCTGAGCAGATAGACCCCGTGATAGAGCGTCTCGAGCAGGGCCTCGCGCGTCCACGTGGCGGGCGCGTCGGGCGAGCGCAGCGTGGTGCGTCGCACGAACGACACGCGGCGAAGGGGCGCTCCACCCTCGACGTCGAGCTCGCGGCGGAGGGCCACGAAGCCCGGCGAGAAGCGCATCGCGTGGGCCACCATGAGCGCGCTCGCGCCCGGGTGCGCGACGAGCGCATCGGCCTGCTCGAGCGTGCGCGTGAGCGGCTTCTCGATCAGCGCGGGGACGCCCTGCGAGAGCGCGACGAGCGCGTGCGCGTGGTGGGCCGTCGTGGCCGACGCGACGACGAGCGCATCGGGACGCACCCTCGCAACGAGGCGCTCGAGGTCGGCGTCGCGATCGACCTCGCCGAACGCCGTCGTGTCGCGGTCTTCGATGTGCGGCGAAGAGACGCCCACGAGGCGCACCCCCGCGACCGAGGACATGGCGCGAGAGAGACGCAGCGCCTGGGCCCCAGCGCCGACCATCACCACGCGCACGACCGACGTCGACGCGGGCGACAGCACGGGCAGTCGAACGCGCGCGGGCTCCGGCGCCGCCGCCACGGGCGCGTCCTCGCGCACGGGCTGGCGGAGGAACGGGTGCACCTCGTCGAAGCCCCGCGGCGGAAAGGGCATCAAGATGGCCTTGATCTGCTCCGCGGTGAGGTGTTCGCCCGGCACGGGCACGAGCTCGTCGAAGCCGTAGCGGGCGGCGTAGGGCTTCCACACGCCGACGCACTGCGGAGAGAAGCGGCACTCGTCGCAGCGCGGGCCGCGGACCTTCTGGGGCTCGTCCTCGGAGTGCGCGCGCGCGGTCATGTGCGCGAAGTCGCTCCAGTTCACGAACTCGCCGAGAAAGCACGGCGGAATGCCCTGCCGCGAGCCCACCGTGAAGAGGTGCCCGCGCTCGACGAAGGCCCGCATCGCGCGGCGCAGATACGGGATCACGTCGGAGATGCGCGGCACGAGGTCGGCGCTCTCGAGGGCCTTGAACTGCGGCGTGACGAACGCGAACGAGACGCCGAGCGCGCCGCCCCAGCGCGCGATGACGAACTCCGCGAAGCGCGGGAGGTACGGGTAGTTGATCGACGAGATGACGTGGTTCAGGTCGACGCGCACGCCCGCGTCGAGGAGCGCGTCGACGCCTCGCACCGTGCGCTCCCAGTCGCCGAGCTTCGAGGTGGCGCGGCTCGACACGAGCTCGTCGTGCCCGTGCAGCGAGACGAAGGCCCGGTTGAGCCCCGCGTCGACGAGGGGGCGCACCTTCTCGGGGCCGTCGATGAGCACCGCGTTGGTCACGAGCTCGACGTCCTCGATGCCGAGCCGCGACGCGACGCGGATGTAGTGCACGAGCTCTTTCGAAAGCGTGGGCTCGCCGCCGCCGAAGGAGAGGTATTTGACCCCCTTGCGCGCCGCCCGCGCGATGCGTCGGTACATCTGCTCGGGCGCGAGCACGTTCTCCGACGTCTCGTTGGCGCTGCAGAACGAGCAGTCCTGGTTGCAGTTCACCGTGGGGCGCAGCACCCAGTTGGTCACGCGCTGCGCGGCCTCGCGCTGGTGCGGCAGCCACGCGCGCCCGGCGCTCGCGCGAGGACGCTTCGCAAAGGGCTCCACATCCGCGTCGTGGTGCGCGGCGTGGTAGGCGAGCGCGGGCCCCGGGCACCGATCGACGAGCGCGCACCCCCGACACGCGGGCGTGAGCGCGAAGCCATCGGGTCTGCGCGACAAGGTCGACGACACCGAGAGCGCCCGCGGCGCGAACTCCGGGTCATGCCCGAGCACGCACGGCGGAATGCCGTCGCTCACCGCGAAGGTCGCCGTCACGCCGAGCTCGTCGGCCTTGCGAATGGCCGCCGCGAGGCGCGGCCTGAGCACCGACCAGCGCGGCGGACCGAGCGGCCCCGGCATGGGCCTCCGCGGCACGAAGAAGCTGATTTGTGAGAACGCCTCGGTGGCGCGACGACCGAGCGAGACGATGGCCTCGAGGTCTTGCAGCCGCGCCTCGAGGAGCGGCACCTCGGCGCCGAGCGAGAGCCCCGCGTCGGCCAGCATGCGCATCGCGCGGAGCGTGGTGACGAGCGCGTCGGCCTTGCCCGCGATGGCGTCGTGCGCCGCCGAGACGTGCGAGAACACCGGCGCGATCACGCCGCGAACGCCCGCCGCGCGGAGCCTCGCGGCGTGCGCGGGGTCGGAGAAGCGCCCGCCGTGAGCGCGAATCCAGACCTCGGCCCAGCCCGCGCGTCGCGCGGCGTCGAGCGTGCGAGAGAGCGCCTCGCTCGGCGACGGGTCACACCGCAGCACGAGGCGATCACCGCCCGACCGCACCGGGTTCGGAACGCCCGCTTCGTCACACGACGCGCGCGAGTCGCGGCAGTCACACGGCGCGCACGCGAGGTCGCAGCGAGCACCGAACCTCACGCTTGTCACCGCTCGCGCCACGACGAATCACCGCTCTCTCGAAGAGAAGCTCCAATACCACCCTCGACGCGGCGGGCGAAGGCCATGGCGATCACCGCGCGACGCACCCGCCACCCCGCGAAGCGCTCCCCGTCACGCGCGGGCGCAGCGCTTTTCAGCGATCGGGCGGCGTGGTACGACGATCGCAGGGTCAATCCCCTGCGGGCGCGCGTCGGAGATGAGACGCTCGCGCGCGCGGAATCCTGCGGAGCGTCAGGTAGCCATGACGAAGCCCCTCGCCCTCGTGGCCGCGCTCGTCGCAGCGGTCGGCTGCGGATCGAACGCGCGCCCTCCCACGCAGGGAACCTTCGAGCCCACACCCGACGTCTTCACGCCGCCCGACCGCATCCCGCTGCCCGACCGACCGCAGTCGTCGTGCGGCGGAACGCGCGTGAACCTCCGCCAGCAGCGCGCCGAGGTGGTGCTCGTCGTCGATCGCTCGGGCAGCATGGCCGAGGCCGACGCGAGCGGGAGCCGCAAGTGGCCCACGCTCCTCGCGGTGCTCCACGACGTGCTCCCGACGGTCGAAGCCAGCGTGGCCTTCGGGCTGGTGATGTTCCCCTCGCCGCAGGTGCCGATGGCGACGGCGGCGCAGGTCTGCGCGACGCCCTCACGCCTCGACCCGACGCCAGCGTTCAGCAACTCGGGCGCCGTGCTCTCGGCCCTCGACGCGGCCTCGCCAGGCGGAGGCACCCCCACGAGCGACGCGCTGACGATCGCGGCGCAGCACTTCGACCGCTCCCCCGATCCACTCGGGCGGCGATACGTGGTGCTCGCGACCGACGGGGCCCCCAACTGCAACCTCGCCCTCGACCCGACGACCTGCATCTGCGCGGGGCCTCCGGGCACGTGCACCCCGTCACCGCGGAGCGGCCCCATCACCAACTGCCTCGACGACGGGCGCACGATCGAGACGATCCGCGCCCTCACCGCGCGCGGAATCGAGACCTTCATCGTGGGTCTGGTGGGCGTCGAGAGCTTCACGAACGTGCTCGACGCGATGGCCGTCGCAGGCGGACATCCCCGCGCCACGAGCCCGCGCTACTACAGCGCCGCCAACCGCGCCGAGCTCGCCACGGCGCTGAGAGGGATCACCTCCTCCCTCGTCGACTGCCGCTTCCGTCTCGACGGCGCGCCGCCCGACCCGAGCCTCGTCGACGTGCGCCTCGGCGCCACGAGCCTCATCCACGACGTCGCCCACCGCGACGGATGGGACTGGTCCGACGACACGCACCTCGAGGTCGCCTTCCACGGCGCGACCTGCGATCAGGTGCGTGGAGCCTCGGGCGGAGAGGTCCTCGCCGCGGTCTTCGGCTGCCCCTCGGTGGTCCCTCCCTGAACGCTCAGCCCCTCTTGCGGCTCAGCTTTCGGAGCGACTCCAGCAGCGCGGCTTCATCCGCGCCCGAGAGCTCGTCCGCGTGTTGGAGCAGCAGATCGACCGCGACGCGCACGAGCGTATTGTCGGTGATGCGCTCCCCCTTGGCCCCACGCCGCGCCTTCGAGAGCCTCCGCGCCAGCGCGTGAAGCGCCCCGAGCTGCTCATCACGAAACCGCACGTCCTTGCGCGTGAGCCTGAGATACAGCGGCTCGGACCTCTCCGCATGCGCGGTCTCACGAACTTCCGAAGTACGAGACTTCGAAACTCTGGCGCTTCGTGACTCCGCAAGATCTGTGGCCGGAGACGTCTCCGCGAACTCCTCGCGCACGGCAGACACCACCGGCTCGGGAGCCTTCGGCGCATGCGCGGCCGACGCATGAAGCACGGGCTCAGAAATCGCGACGGGAGCCTTCGCCTCGGGAGCCTTCGCCTCGGGAGCTTTGACGACGGGTTCGGGAACCGCGGGCGCGTGGGCCTTCGGTTCAGGCGCCAGGATCGCAGGCTCATGAGCCTTCGTGGGCGCCTTCTTCTCACGAACTTCCGAAGTATCGGAGTGCCGCACTTCGGGCTCCGTCACAGCGGGAGGCGGCGCCTTGAGCTCGCGGCTGAGAAAGTCGGCGAGACCTCGCTTCGGGCGGCTACCACTCACGGAGCACCTCGTCGATCACACGCCGGTAGTCCCCTGCCCCCTCCTTGGCGCCGGGACCCGTGTACGCATCGATGGCGACCCCCTGAAGCGACGCCCTCTCGTGGGCCTTGTAGGCCCTCACAACCGCATGAAACGCAGGCACGTCGGCCTCACGGAGCGTCCCGAGCGCCTCCATGGCCTCGTTGAGCGAGCGCGGGTCGACGCGGGTCAGGAGCACCCGATGCTTCACCCCCGTCGGAACGACGATCGTACGAATGGTCGAGATCAGCGCGGCCATGTCCAGCGGCGCAGGCGGGGTCGGAAGCACCACGTAATCCGACGCCCTCGCGACCGTCTGGAGCCCCTCGGAGTCGAGCCTGGGCGGCGAATCGACCACCACGACGTCGTAGCCCTCGACCTCGCGCAGCCGGGTCAACATCACGGGATCGGTCTCCGCGGTGATGCTGAAGGGCATCTTGCTCCCGCGCTCAGACCACCACGTCGCGCTCCCCTGCGGATCGGTGTCGACCAGCAGCACCTTGCGCTTCTTCGTGACGAGCATCGCCGCGAGGTTCACGGCGGTGGTCGTCTTCCCGACGCCCCCCTTGCCGTTGACCACCGCAAGCACCCGAGGCCGATCCGTGACCGTCGTTTTCGTTCTGCCCACTTCGCGGCGGACACTATCCCCAAACGACGCCTTCAAACAACGACAACTGACACACTTTCCAACTACGTAAGTACGCAACATCACGACAACGCAACTTCACAACTACCGAACTCCGTAACATCCGAAGCATGTTCCGCCAGTCCCGTCCTACCGTTCTCCCATACTTACGGACTCACGCAGTCCGGTACATCCGAACTCAATCCACGCCCTACCGCCCTACCGCCCTACCGCCCTACCGCCCTACCGCCCTACCGCCCTACCGTAGATAGGAAGTATCGCAACTCCGCACATCGGCAGTTTCACACTTCGGTAGTTTCGGACTTACACAGAACCGCACTGCGCAAGCTCCCATCCGTGGCGGTATCGATGTCGCCTGACGCGGAGAAGTCGCCACGATCGGCCGCGAGCGACGCGCAGAGCCCCAACTCCCCCTTTGCCTGGCTCCGCAGCCGATGGCGGCATCAGCCCCACTCGACGCCATCCGAAGCCCCCTCAGACGGCCCGGGAGCGGCCTTCCGGGGCCACGCAAGCGCTCCGAGGCCCCGTCACCCCCTCTGGAGCCCTCCAGGGCCCTCCAGAGCCCTCTACGCGGCTTCCTGGCGTCTCAGCGGTCACCCGACCGACGGAGAGTGCCTCGCGGTCGAAGCGCGCCTGACCAGTTACAATGTAAGCCATTGTGTGACTTGCAAAGTTTTCATACGGGCTTCGGGATTCCTCTGAGGTCTTTTGCTTTTTTCTTGACCTCAGGGGGCCCGGAACTCGCCCCCCAAGGGCGAGAGCCGGAGCCCCAGAAGTATTTCCTTCTAGGAAATACCTTTAAGAGAGAAATTTCTTAGCTAATAGTCCAATGATTTCAATTACTTGCGAAATCATGCCCGACAGGGTCTGCCGGTTTTTGGCGGGTTTTGCGACGAGGTCTGCCGGTTTTTGGCGGGTTGATCGACGAGATCTGCCGGTTTTTGGCGGGTCATCGGTTGACGAAAGAAGAATCGTTGCGAAAAAGCAACGATCGAAGCAAGTATTGTTCTCGTGTGAGGGGAGATTCTTCCGACAGGGTCTGCCGGTTTTTGGCGGGTGACTCCAGGAGGAGAGCTCCCCTTGCGACAGGGTCTGCCGGTTTTTGGCGGGTGACCCGACCGCGACTCGCCAGTCGGGTTGCGACGAGGTCTGCCGGTTTTTGGCGGGTTGTCAGAACGGAGGAGGGACGGTTGCGACGGGGTCTGCCGGTTTTTGGCGGGTCATCCACGGTGGCGGTTGCGTCTCAGAACCGGCTCGCTTCGGGATCGCTCGGGAGGGCGTCGAGGAGCTCGGTGGCGGGTTCGACGGGGGAGGGGGCGGCGTCTCGCTCGCACTGCTCCCGGTATTGCGTGAGCGCCTTGCGGATCGCGGGGCCGAGGGGCTGGTTGGGGTTCGACTCGGTGCGCTCGATCGTGCGGAGGCCGACCTTGAGCTCCTCGGCGGCCTGGCTCTGCGTCCAGCCTCGGATCTTGCGCCACGTCGCGAACTCGTCGCCCGTGAGGAGGTTCGGCGGAGGCGGCAACTCGATGGGGACGATCCCGAGCACCATGCGCTCGCGCGCCCACTGCGGTTGAAAGAGCCTGCAACGGCCGAGCAGCGACCACGCCTCGCCGGGCGTCTGCCACTCGTAGCGCCCGAGGCCGCCCACGCGCTCGAGCTCGTCGAGGTTCTCGCGAAGCGTCGTCCACGCGCGGCTCGGGTGGTGCGACTTCAGCTCGATCCCCGCGGCCTCGAGGAGCTTCGCGCCCGTGAGGAGCACATGGTCGGTCTCTTCGGTGAGGTCCCAGCGCCAGCGGATCGGGAGGATCAGCCCGAGCGCGAGGGCGTGCGGGTGCCGCACGTGATCGATGCGCGCGAGCTCCATCGGGGCAGGGGCCCAGAGTCGTCCGATCTCGCCGCTCGACTTGCGCACGCCCTCGTAGAGCACCGGGTGGATCACCAGCTCGAGCCCTTCGAGGGCCCACTCGCTGCCGCGCATGGCCTCGCCGCGCTGCGTGACCGCGAGCACCGCGCCGCGGAGGCGCACGGTGCCGTCGGGGTGGTAGATCGCGATCTCCATGCGCGTGAGGGCCTCGACCTCGGCGGCGACGGTGGCGCGCACACGGGGGTCTCTGCGCGATCGATCGCCGTAGCCGAGGGCTTCGAGGTGCGCGTCGAGGGTCCAGCGGATGCGCCCCGTGCGACCGGCGTCGGTGAAGAGGAGCTGCAGCGCGGCCCAGTGACGGAGCCCCTGCCAGTGCTTCCACTCTCGCACCGCGTGGACGATGCGCTCGGGGAGGTCTTGCACCGAGAGCCGCAGCCCGAGCTGCTTGCCGGGGTAGATGATCTCCGCCCACCCGTCGCGGACGGGCGTGCGACGCAGCCGACGGTCTTTCGGGAGGTCGCGCCAGCCCGTGAGGAGCTCGTGGTGCACCGAGCCGGCGTCGATGGCGATGGCGGGTCTCCGCTGGGCCTCACGGACGTCGAGCTCGGCGCTCGCGATGAGCACGCACTCCGCGACGTTCCAGCGGTCGAGGGCCGCGCGGAGCTCGGGGTCTCCATGGGCGCGGGCCTCCTCGGTGAGCTGCGTCGCCGCGGTGCCCACGTCGCCGCCCTGGAGCGGGGTGAAGGTCCCGTCGAGAAAGGCCTTTGCGAGGCGCTTCGCGAGCGGGTCGCGCGTCTGTTCGAGCAGCGTCGCCACGTCGCGCAGGGCGAGGTTCACGGGCCAGCTCCACGTGAGGTCGTCGAGGGCCGTCGCGAGGGCGAGGGGGATGAGGGGAGGATCGAGCGCGCGCCAGTCACCGACCGCGCCGCGCCACGCCACGCGGAAGGGCCACCGCTCCGCAGCGCGCTCTGAGAGGGCAGGGCGCAGCCGCTTGTCGATCGCGAACGCGTCGAGGGGCTGCACGATCGACTGGAGCGCCGTCGCCGCCGCAGACTCGACGAGCCCCGTCGCCGCCGCAGCATCGGCCCAGGCGCGGAGGTCTTCTTCCTCGCTCGTCGAGGCGCGATCGATGACCGCGCGGAGCCGCGCCGAGAGGATCGTCAGGGGGTTCAAAGGTCCATCTCCCCCTCGGCGCTCTCCTGCGGCAGATCGCCTTCGCGGAAGGCCGTTCCGCTCCACTCAAGCTCGACGCGCCCGAGGGGGCCGTGGCGGTTCTTCGCGACCACGAACACGCGCGCCTTCGCCTGGTTGGGGTTCCGCGCGAGCACGAGCACACCATCGGCCGCGTACTCGATCTCGCCCGACTCCTTGCCGAGCCCGACGAGGTCCGAGGGGTCCTTCGCGGGGTCGTTCACGAGCTCCGCGTAGTTCGTACGCGCGGTGCTCGAGAGCACGAGCACCGCCGCGCCGAGGTCCCTCGCGATGGTGCGCGCGACGTACGAGACGCGACCCACCGTGGTGCGCGGGTCCTCCCCCGAGCGACCGCTGCAGAGCTGGAGGTAGTCGAGCACCACGAGCGACGGACGCAGCGACCACGCGCGCGCCGCGAGCGTGTCGGCCCCGTACCCGAAGGGGACCCCGCACTCGGTGTGGAGGTTCAGCGTCCGCGCGCGCCGCTCGGCGTCCGAGACGCGCTGCATGGCGGCGTCATCGAGGCGCCCGCGCAGGATGCCGCTCCACGCGACGCCGCTGAGCGCGCCGAGCACGCGCGCCGCGAGGTCCTGCCGCGAGAGCTCGAGGGCGAGGTAGAGCACCCTCGCGCCCGAGAGCGCGGCCTCGACGGCGAGCTGCACGGCCCACTGCGTCTTGCCCGCGCCCGTCCCTCCGACGAGCACGTACATCCCGGGCCAGATCCCGCCGCCGAGCACGGCATCAACGGATTTCCACGGCGTTGAAAGGGGTTTCTCGCGGCCTTCACGGCGCGCGTGGAACGCGTCGAGGAGCGCGTCGAGGTCGTCGGCGACGCGGCCTGCTCCCGTCGCGTGCGCGCTCGGCGTGAGGGAGCGACCGAGGTCCGACTGCACCATCGCGAGCGGATCGCCCGCGAGGAGCCTCGCCGCGCCCTGCTGAAACGCGTCGAGCGCGCGCCTGCGCAGGGCCATGTCGAGCACGATGCGAGCGTGCGACTCGCAGTGCGCGAGCGTGGGGATCTCGTCGGTGAGCTCGCCGACGTACTGCGGTCCGCCGACGGCGTTGAGCCGGTCGCGCGTGCGCAGCTCGGCGACCACCGTGAGCACATCGATCTGCTCGTCCCGCGCGTGGATCGCGAGGAACGCCTCCCACAGCGTCGCGTGGCGAGGGTCGTAGAAGTCCGACGGCGTGAGGATCGACGCGACGCGCGGGATCACGCGCGAAGCACCCTCGGCATCGAGAAGCGCTGCGGCGAGCACGGCCCGTTCTGCCTGCGGATCGGCGAGCGGGCGCTTGCGGTCGTCAGCCATCGCGGCGCGACGCTAGCAGCGCCCGTGCCGCAACGGCCACTTCGGCGCAGGGCTTTCGACGCAGCCGAAGCGCTCGCTGCAGCGCGGAGCGCGAGGTCGCCCACGTGGGTTTTTCCGAGCGACGGAGCGCTGACGGAGCGGCGAAGAGCGCGCCGCGAACCCGCGGGGGAGGGGACGATAGCTGGGACAGGGGATCAGCATCCGATCGACATCGGTCGACGGAATGCGGCTCAAGGTGGCGAGCGTTTCAGCCGATAGACCTCGCCGGAGAGTCCCCAACAACGCGTCGGATGCCAGCGCCCTGCCCGCGAGCAAATCGTGGGGGAGGGAAAGCTCTGCAACCGTTGCGTAGGTCCGCAAGAAAGTCCGGTGGATCAAAGGCGTCTGCGGGCTTCTGGGGGCGTCGATCCCACGGGGATTGCGGCGGCTTGGAGCCCGGGAGGCGGGGGCGGTCGCCCGTCCGGGTCTCGGCATGGATTTCGCGGGGTAGAACTGGTTCCTGGAGTCGCGTCCCTCGGGATGCTCGCCCCAGCATGCACCCCTCAGAAATCGGAAAGCCCAACAGAACGCAGAATTTTTCGACGTTCTGTTGTAGCGTGACGAAGGCCAGACGAGGATTTCCAGCATGCCGGCCGTTCACCTGATCCGGGGGACTCGATCCCCCAGCGCGACGCGAGATCGGAGAACCCGGGTTTAGAGGTCAGACCAGTCCACCGAACGCGAACGGAAATCTCGAACGGTGTGGCATTGGGGAGCTTGATGACGTCACGGTGGACACCTGCGGCACTCCTGATCGCAGCCCTTGCCGCGTTGCTGGCGGGGTGTGGTAGTGGGGTTCCTCTGGTCGGCAACGAGGACGCCTCGGTCGTCATTTCGTTTGACAAGCCGTTCAACGACATCGCCGAGCCTGGCGATATCTCCGACGGCCACAACGATTTCGAACCCATCGAGCAGCCCGATATCCCCCCCGACAGCGTCCCTGGCTGTGAAGACCAGGACCTCGATGGTTTCGGCATCGGCCTGACCTGCCGCGGTCCCGACTGCAACGACCGCGACCGGTCGATCACCACCCAGTGCTACGAGTGCATCGGCCCCGACGTCCACGAGGGCTGCTCGTGTGCGCCCGGCGCGGCGCCGCTGCCGTGCGACCTGGTGACCGGGACCACCTCGGCGGGGCCCGACGGCGTCTGTCACCTCGGGCAGCGCACCTGCGCGCCCAACCGGAACACCGGCGGCTGGTCGTGGGGAGCGTGCGAGCGCTGGCGACAGGACTTCCGCTTCGTCGGCCCGATCAGCGCGTGTCCGGGCTCGTGTCTGCCTACCTGCCGCCACCAGGTCATCTGTCCCACGAGCGGCGAGATCCTCCCTGCCGGGTCGATGAACCTCCGCTCGGCGAGCAGCGTCCCCGCGGTGTTCTGCCCTTCAGCGACCCCCGCGGGTGGTCTCACGCCGACGTGCGCTGCTGTCGCGGGCGGCAGCTCGGGCTACACCCGCGGAACGACCCCGCCGTCGGTGCCCTGGGTCGAAGCCTGCGCGACGCCCGGCCACCTCACGTACCTCACCAGCACCGACGACGGATACGTCAACGACACGATCCCGTTCGCGTTCCCGTTCTACGGCGTGCCGCAGACGATGACGGGGATCAGCTCGAACGGCATCATCTCGTTCCCCTCGGCGTCGAGCCTCTTCGAGTACAACAACCAGTCGCTGCCGTACTCGTCGATCCCCAACGCGATCTTCCCGTTCTGGGACGACCTCTACCAGCGCTCTACGGGCGGCGTCTGCATCGCCACCACGGGCTCCGCGCCGAGCCGCGAGTACGTCGTCGAGTGGAACGACGGCCACTTCTGCTGCACCGACGTCCCGACCACGCACCTGAGCTTCGAGGTCATCCTCTCGGAGACCACGAACAACATCGACGTCCGCTACCAGCGCATGGAGGACACCGACGGTCGCGCGCTCGGCAACAGCGCGACGATCGGTATCCAGGACGACACCACGACCCGCTACGACCTCGTGTCCTTCGATCGCGCGGGGGTGGTCGCGTCGGGCTCGTCGATCCGTTGGAGCCCTACGGTCAGCAGCACGCGTTGCGACCGCGGCGTGTACACGCGCACCTTCGAAGGTGACTGCGCGCCCACCGTCGCGGCCTCGACCGACCCGTTCTTCATGACCGTGCCTTTCTGGGGGCAGTTCAACTACACGTCGAACGTCCCCGTCGGCACCTCGATCATCTTCGAGCTGCGCGCGGCGAACTCCGTCGCGGAGCTCTCCACGGCCCGCGTGGTTCGCCTCCCCGACGCGCCCCTCGGAGCGCCTTCGACGCCTACGAGCCTCGACCTCCGCGCGATCCTGCGCGCGGCCTCGACGCCGACCGAGCCGCTCTTCGCGCGCCACTTCGTCCAGATCACCGCGTACCTGAACCCCTCGGCCGACGGCTCCGTCGCGCCGACGCTCATCTCGACCGAGACGCAGTACACCTGCTACCCCCCGGAGGTCACCACGCCCTGCCGCGAGGGTGCATCGTGCAACTTCTCGGGCGCGCTCTGTCACGCGGGCGTCATCCGTTGCCGCTCGTCGGCGCCGGGTGCGCTGTCCGTCGAGGTCTGCGAAGACGGCGGTCTGGTGCCTCCGGGCTCGACCTGCGGCACGGGCATGGTCTGCGATCCGGGCGGCGCGTGCGTGCCCTGCAACGAGGGCGCGAGCTGCTCGACGGGCAGCGTGTGCTCGACGGGGCGCATCTCGTGTCGCACGGGGGCGCCCGTGTGCGAGGCGACCCCGCTCGCGACGGGAACGCCTTGCGGAGGCACCGGGTCGGACTACCTCCGCTCGACGTCTGCCACGTCGTGGCGAGACATCTGCGCGATCCCGGGCCACGACACGTATCTGCCGACGACGGACGATGACAGCGTCAACCTCACGCTGCCGTTCACGTTCAACTTCTACGGCTCTCCGTTCTCGAGCATCGGCGTCTCGTCGAACGGCATGATCGGGTTCCCGTGGGACACGAACCTCCGGGAGTACTCCAACCAGCCGCTGCCGTACGCCACGATCCCGAACACGCTCTACGCGTTCTGGGATGATATCCAGACCCGTTCGGGCATCTGCACGGCCATGCTCGGCGCCGCGCCGACGCGACAGTTCGTCGTGCACTGGAGCGACGCCCACTTCTGCTGCACCGACGACCCCGCGATCCACCTCGACTTCGAAGCGGTGCTGTCCGAGGGGACCGACACGATCGACGTCCTCTACAACCGCATGGACGACCCGAGCGGCCGCGCGGACGGCAGCCAGGCGACCATCGGTCTCCAACAGGGCACGGGCGCGATCTTCGAGCAGGTCGGGTACAACATGTCGGTCGTGGGCACCGGGCGGTCGATCCGCTGGACCCCGACCTCCGACATGGTTTGCAACTCGTCGGGCATGTGCGTGTCGTGCCGCGATCGGTCGCCCTGCTCGCCCACGAGCAACCCCTGCGACACGGGCATCACGGTCTGCACGAGTGGCGTTCCGGTCTGCACGCCCACGGGCACGCTCGCTCCTGGTTCGACCTGCGGCACCGACATGGTGTGCAGCCCGGCTGCGAGCTGCATCCCCTGCCGCGAAGGCGCGGCGTGTGACACCGGCAACCCCTGCACGGTCGGAGCGCTCGCGTGTTCCACGGGCGTGCCGATCTGCAACGTCGTCGGCAATGTGCCGCGCAACACCGTGTGCACGGTCCTCGGCGGCCCCGGTCGCTGCGATGGCTTCGGAACGTGCACCCCCTGCGGTCGTTCGGAGACCTGCAACGGCGTCGACGACAACTGCGACGGGACCATCGACGAGGGGCTCAGCCGCCCCTGCTACAGCGGCCCGGTGGGAACCTCTGGCGTGGGCGTCTGCCGTCCTGGCACCCAGACCTGTGCGGTCGGCGGAGCGGGGACCTGGAACACCTGCGTCGGCGACGTGACCCCGGCGACGGAGCTCTGCGACGCCATCGACAACAACTGCGATGGCCGCGTCGACGAGACGTTCACGGGCACGTGCACCCGGTATGCGTTCGTGACGAGCACGATGTACACGGGCTCGATGGGCGGGCTCGCGGGTGCTGATGCGCTGTGTCAGACACGCGCGACGGCGGCGGGTCTTCCGGGTACGTATCGGGCGTGGCTCGCGACGTCGGCGGGCTCTCCCGCGACGCGCTTCAACCGATCGACGGTTCCCTACGTCCTGGTCA
>JBPOHC010000512.1:0-49206 GCA_052035985.1 Myxococcota bacterium
TGGGCGTTGGGGGGCCTCGCGGCCTCCTGCCACGCGCGCACCGCGGGCGGCGGGTGCACGAGCATCACGACGTTGAGCGTGAGGTTGTCGCGCACGGTGAACGCGAGGCCGAGCTCCATCACGATCACGAGCGCGACGCTGAGCTTCCACCCCACGCGCGACGCGAGGAGGAAGCCCAGAGACATCATCCCGATGTCGCTCATCGAGTTGAGGATGCTGTCGCCCATGTACCCGAGCTCGATGGTGGTCGCCCGGTAGCGCGCGAGCACCCACGGCGAGTTCTCGAGGATCTCCCAGCACGACTCGATGGCGGCCGCCGCGAGGTAGCGCAGCCGCAGCGGGAGCTTGCGCGCGACGAGCCACAGCGCGCCGCAGAAGAGGATGCCGTGGCAGACGTGCGTGAACGAGTAGGGATCGGCGAGGCGCTGCGACTGCTCGCTGCTCCAGACGCTCCCCTCCCAGAGCCCGAAGCGTCCGTCGGGGCCGAGCCACAGGCGACCCATGAGGCGCTCGACCGCGGCGGCGGTGGCCGCGCACGCGAGCGCGGCGACTGCGACGAAGCGAGGCCCGATGCGCGAGGCCACATCGGTCGCTGTGCTGGGTGCGTCGGACATATGCCGCGCATCGTAGGCGCAGGCGTCGACGCGCGTCGAGGTTCGCGCGCGGCGTGCTAGCGGTCGGCGGCGGTCTTCTGGCAGTTGAACATCCAGCTCACGCCGAAGGGGTCGTCGAGCGCGCCGAAGGTGGCGCCCCAGAACGTGTCGTTGAGCGGGACGGTGACCTGACCGTCCTTCGCGAGGCGATCGAAGACGCGCTTCGCGTGGTCGAGGTCGTCGAAGTCGAGGCAGATGCTGATGTCGCTCCCGCGGGTCACGGGGTGGTTGGGACGCGCGTCGCTCACCATGAGGACGAGGCCGTTCACCTCGAGGCGAGCGTGCATCACGAGCCGGGCCTGCTCCGCGGGCACCGTCTGACCGGGGATGTCGCCGTAGCGCATGATCGGGCCGCCGAGCGTGGCGCCGAGCGCGTCCTGGTAGAGCGCGATCGCCTTGTCGGCGTCGCCGTTGAGCATGATGTAGGGGTTCAGGGTCTTGAGCGTCACGGATTCACTCCTTCGGGTGATCTCGTCGTCGATCGCGAGATCGAACGCATAGACCCGCGAAGGCGCCGAGATTCGTCGCGCGATCGAAAAATTCTTCCGACCGACGCTGTTCAGCGAGAAAGCCCGAGCGGCAGCCCGAAGCGCGGAAAGATCCGCGCGACGTCGAGGAACGACGTGATGCCTCGGATGCCCTCGTCGACCACGTCGAGCAGCACCAGCGCCCACGCGTGGTAGCCGCCCCCCGGCGTGGCCCGATATTGCGCGAACGAAGGCGAGCCGTTCGCTTCGACCGCGACGAGGCGCGACCCGCGACACCCCTCGCCCGGCCCGAGCCAGAAGGTGCGAATCGTCTCCGGGCCGCGCAGCCACAGCGTGTACGGCGGCATGCACATCGTCGCGTCGTGGAGGAGCAGCGACGTCAGCGCGTCGACGTCGTAGCGCTCGAACGCGGCGACGTAGCGATCGACGAGCGCGCGCTCCGCGGAAGACAGCGCGTCCTTCGCGGCGACGGGTTCGAGGTCGCGTTCAGCGAGCGTCGCGCGTGCGCGCTGGAGTCGGCTGTAGAGCGCGCTCCGCTCGACTTCGAAGTGCGTCGCCACCTCGTCGGGCGACCACCCCACCACGTCGGTGAGCAGGAGCGCCGCGCGCTGCATCGGCGTGAGGTGCTGGAGCGCCGCCACGAATGCGAGGCGGATGGACTGCTTCTTCGCGAGCCGCTCGCCAGGATCGACCGCCGCGGGTAGCGCCTGCGCATCGCCGATGGGCTCGATCCAGCGCTCGCGGGGCAGCGTCTCGAACGGTCCGTCGACGCCGCCCGAGGGGCCGAGGTCGAGGGGACGCGCGCGCCTCGCACGATCCGCGAGCGCGTCGAGGCACACGTTCGTGGCGACGCGAAAGAGCCACGTCTTCAGCGACGCGCGACCATCGAAGGCGTCGAGCGAACGCCAGGCGCGCAGCATCGTCTCCTGCACGGCGTCGTCTGCGTCGACGGGCGATCCGAGCATTCGATAGCAGTATCCGGTGAGCGCGGTCCGGTGCTGTTCGAGATCCGATGCGCTCGCGACGATCGCCATGCGCGCGAAGCTAATGCGACGCTGCGCGATTGTTGAGCGCGTTCCGCGGAGCCGTCGGACGTACCTCGTCCAACGGGCGCGAGGCTCGACGCCGTCGCGTCGAAACGAGCGCCGCGAATTCGTGGCGCGCAGCGCGGCGTTTCGCTCTACCGTCGGAGGCGTATGGCCCATGACCTCACCCTCTGTTCGCATTGCTCACGCCACGTCAGAGCCGACGCGTCGCGCTGTCCGTTCTGTGACGCGAAGGTGACCGCGCCCGAAGTCCGTGAGCTCCCGCCGGGGCTCTCGCGGCGTGCGCTCGTCGCGCTCGGGGCCACGCTCGCGCTCGCGGACTGTCGCTCGTCCACGCGCGGCGACGACACCTCGATCGTGCAGCCGTACGGAGCGCCGATCATTCGAACGCCCGACGTGCCGCTCATCGTCGCTCCGTATGGCGCGCCGCCGGAGCCGCGCCCCTCCACCGACCCCCTCGTCGCCACCGACGTCGCGTGGGAGCTCTCGGCTACCGCAGCGACCGTGTCGCTCGACCGCATCGGCTCCTGGAGGCTCCGCATCGCCGCGCGCAACCACGGGACGAGCGCGCACGACCCCGGCCGCGGAGAGGTGACCTTCCTCGTGAACGGGAGCCCGTCGATCCCGACGACGCTCGCGTTCAGCAACGGCGTGATGACCTCCGAGTGGATCTCGCTGCCGCCCGGCGCGACCGCCCACGACGAGCGCGAGATCGGCCCCGCGATCTTCAGGACCCCGGGCGAGTACGAGATCACGCTCCAGTTCCGGGGCGTCACCGCCGCGACGACGCGCGTCCGCGTCACGCGCTGAAGCGGGTCCTGGTTCGCACGATCGTTGACATGGCACCGCCGCGTCGACGACCTTGCGGAGCGCGGTCATGGGGCGCGCGCTCGAACGTCACTTCCAACTCGATTTCACGCGCTCCGAGAGAGCCGACCAGGGCTCCATCGAGCTGCCCGAGGGCGACACGGAGTATCAGCTCCGAGGGCGCGGGCAGAGCCGCCCCGACCTCGTGGAGCTGCGCTGGTCGCCGAGGCTGAAGGAGATCCTCGAAGAGCTCCGCGCGCACACGCAGGGTGACGTCGCCGAGAACGCCGCCTGCGTCGGGCGCCTGCTCGCGGAGTTCCTCGACGCGCCCGCGTGGTCGGTCGCGGCGCCGCACGTGATCGAGCGCGGCGACCACGAGCCGATGTACCTCACGGTGCGCTCCAGCGCGTCGGAGCTCTACCTCCTGCCGTGGGAGCTGCTCACCGTCGGGCCGATCACCCACCTGGGTTCGCTCACGAAGCTCCTCGTGCGCTACGAGTGGCCCGACACGCGCACCGCTCCGCAACGGCGACGCCTCTCTCAAACGCGCCGCGGACGCGTGATCTTCGCGTGGTCGGCCGCGGGCGGAAAGGTCGACGCCGCGCGGCACGTCAAGCTCATCGAGCGCTGCATCGACGCGAGCCGCAACGTCTGCGACGACCACGACCGCGCCTTCGACGAGGTGAAGAACGCCACCTGCGAGTCGATCGTCGCGGCCCTCGATCGCGCGCGCGACGCCGACGAGCACGTCGCGGTGCTCCACATCCTCTGCCACGGACACGGCGAGGAGGGCACCTTCGGCCTCGCCCTCGGCCACGACGAGGACCACGGCGGCGTCGACGTCGTGAGCCCGAGCCGACTGCAGATGCTCTTGAAGGACTACGCGGGCCTCGTGCGCCTCGTGGTCATCGCCGCGTGCGACGGGAGCAACGCGGGCGCGGTCGGCGCGCACCTCGGCAGCGTCGCGCAGGAGGTCCACAAGGCGGGCTTCGGAGCCGTGATCGCGTCGCGCTTTCCGCTCTCGTGGAAGGGCGCCTACGTCTTCGCCACCGCGCTCTACGAGTCGATCCTCGCGCGCGGCGACTCGCTCGAAGATGCTTTTCTCACGGCGCGTTCGAAGCTCAAGCCCCTGCCCGCCTACGACTGGGCGAGCATGCAGCTCTACGCGCGCGCCTCCGACGGCGACGCGACCCAGGTCTTCAACTGGCGCCCCTACCGCGGCCTCTCGGCCTTCGCGCCCGAGCACGCGCGCTTCTTCTTCGGCCGCGACCGCGAGATCGAAGAGCTCACGCGCGACCTCGACGCGCTCGTCGCGCGAGACCTCCCTCGCCTGCTCGTCGTGTCGGGCGCGTCGGGCACGGGCAAGTCGTCGATGGTGCTCGGCGGCGCCATCCCGCGATGGAGGGCCGCTTCGACCGACGCCGGCTTCGCGCACCTCGTCGTGCGCCCCGGCGCCGCACCCGCAGACGCGCTCGCGCAGGTGCGCGCGCGGGCCGAGATCGTCGGCCCCATGTGCCGCCGCTTCGTCGTCGTGGTCGACCAGTTCGAAGAGGTCTTCACGCACCGAGACAGCGTCGGGGCGCTCGCCCTCGCGCGCGGGCTGTGGGAGCTCGCCTCCGAGCCCGGCTCGGCCCTCTGCGTGATCGTGACGATGCGCGTCGACTTTCTCGCGCGCTGCAACGAGCTCGTGCTCGACGACGCGGGGCTCCGCTTCGACAAGATCGCCTGCGACCCGACGCATCAGGTGCTCGTCGCGCAGATGTCTCCAGATCAGCTCATCGAGGCCATCGAGGGGCCCGCGCGCGCGGCGGGCATCTCGCTCGAAGCGGGCGTCGCGCGAGAGATCGTGCGCGACGTCGAGGCCGCCCCGGGCGCGCTGCCGCTGATGTCACACGCGCTCTACCTCCTCTGGGCGCGGCGCGAGGGCGCGGTCATCACGCGCGCGGCGTACAAGGCCCTGGGCTCGGTACACGGCGCGCTCGATGAGCACGCGGAGTCGCAGCTCGCGGCGCTGCGCGACGACGCCGAGCGAGCCGTCGCGCGGAGGCTCATGGTGAGCCTCGTCCATCCGGGGGTGGGGGGCGAGCCCGACACGCGCCGCCGCTGCGCCGTCGACGAGCTCACGGCGATGTTCGCGAGCGAGCCAGCGCGCTTCGAACACGTGCGCAAGCGCCTCGTCGACGCGCGCCTCCTGGTCACGGGCGGAGAGGCTCGCGCGCAGACCGTCGAGGTCGCCCACGAGGCCCTCATCCGCAGCTGGAAGACCTTCAAGTCGTGGATCGACGCCGACCGCACGCGCCTCGCGCGCCTCGCGCAGCTCCGAGCCTGGGCGGCCGAGTGGACGCAGCGCCCCGACGCGGTGCTCCAGGGCTCGCGCCTCGGATACGCCGAGGAGGTCGAGAAGGAGGGCGCCGACGACCTGCCCCCCGACGTTCGCAAGCTGCTCGACGCGAGCCGTGACGCGCGGCGACGTGAGTTCGAAGCCGCGGCGCGTTCGAGGCGCGTGCGCAGGGCGCTCATCGCGGCGGCCTTCGCGACGGTGAGCGCGTTCAGCGGCGTCGGGTTCACCCTGTGGCGCACGGCCGAGGCCGCGAGGCGCGACGCCGACGAGAAGCGCGCCGCCGCGATCCGCTCGGAGCGCGCCGCCGTCGAGAGCGAGGCGCTGAGCCGCGCGTCGGAGCTGCGCACGCGCGCCGAGTCGCCGGGGCAGGAGCTCGAGAACCTCGCCGCCGCGATCGAGCTCCGTCACGACATCGTGCGTCGCCTCGGGACGAGCCCGAGGAGCGTCGACGCGGCGCTGTTTCAGAACGCCGCGATCGCGGTGCGAAGGCCGCTGCTGCACGCCGACCTCGACGCCGAGACCTTCGCGCTCTCGCCCGACGGGACGCGCCTCGCGGCGACGCGCGGAGGCACCGCGTACCTCTGGAGCACCCGCGACGGTCACCTCGTCGCGGTGTGCGCGAGCCGCGAGCAGGGCGACGTCGAGCGCGAGCGACCGACCTTCACCCCCGACGGCGCGCGCATGATCGTGGGCTTTCGCAACGCGACGGCGTGCAGCGTGAGCGCCCGCGACGGCACCGGCGCGCTCACCCTCGGCGCCTCCGATCCCATCAGCGTGGGCGACTCGACCTCGGCCACGCGCCACACGCTCCTGATCGCGTCTGACGGCTCGCTCGCGCTCACCGACAGCGTCGCGCGCGACACCCGCAGCGGCGCGGCCGTGCTCACGCTCCCGAGCGACACGCCGCGCGTGGTCGACCTGCGCAGCGAAGGCGACGGCCGCGTGGTGACGGTCTCGGTCGACGCGGTGATTCGACATTGGAGCCGCGACCTCCGCGCGCCCGCCGAGGTCGAGCTCCGCTCGCACGGTCACACGGAGCTTCGCTTCGCGCGCTTCTCGCCCGACGGCGCGCGCGTGCTGACCTGGGCCAACGTGTCGGGGCGGGCCGCGGTGTGGAGCGCCTCCGACGGCGCGCGCGTCGCGGAGCTCGAAGGCACGGCGATCGGCGAGCCTCGCTTCTCGCGCGACGGACGCTTCGTCATCGCAGGTCGCCAACGCTCGCGCGACCAGTATCAAAGCGGCGACACGAGCTGGGAGGCCGCGACCGGCAGGCGGATCGCGAACTCCGATGCGGGGGTCGTGCTGGGGTTCATGCCCGATGGGTCGCACGCCCTCGAGGTCACGCTCGACACGCGCACGCTCAGGGAGAGAGACCTCGCGACGGCGGACCAGAGCGCGCTGCTTTCCGTCAAGCGCGGATCGATCGCAGGCGCGTCGCAGGCCGAGGGACGCGTCGCCGTCGCGGTGTCTTCTTCGAGCGGCGCGACGCACCTCTACAACGACGGTGACGGCGACGTCGTTCGCACCTACGGGACGCCCCGCGCGTCGTGCTCGGAGGCGACGTTCACGCCCGACGGCGCGCGCGTGCTCGTGCGTTGCGACGACCGCGTCGAGGTGCGAGGCGCGCGCGACGGTCAGGTCGTGGCGACGCTCCGCGATCCGCGTTGGGCGCTCGAACCGACCTGGGTTTCGGCCGACGGACGCGTCGCGATCATGACCACCGGCGGCCCCACGACGAGGCTCTGGGACCTCGCCTCGGGGACGCTGCGCGCGTCGGAGGGCGCTCCCTCGGAGGGGCCGAGCTCGATCGGCGACATCGAATTGCCGACGGCGTTCACGCGGTACGAGCCCGTTCAGTTCGCAGCGGACGCGCCGCTCGCGGCGGTGACCACGATCGGAGACAGCGTCGGCGAGGTCCCCGGGATCACGATCTGGAGCCTCACCGAAGGGCGGGTGCTTCGAACGCTCCGCTCGCCCGACACTCGCGGCTTCGCGCTCGCCCGCTTTCTCCGCGGCGGCGCGGCCTTCGCGGCGATGGGAGACGGCGCGATTCGCCTCTACGACGCGAACTCCGGCGCGCTCACGCGATCGACGCCGGGGATCGCAGACGACGTGGTGCTCGACGTCGCGGTCACGCCCGACGGCGCGCGCGCCTACAGCGCCCACGAGCGCGACACCATCCGCGTGTGGAACGGCCGCACCGGCGCGCTCGAAGGCGTCACGCGCATCGCGTCGAACCACCTCTCGCGGGGCGCGTTCTCCGACGACGGCCGGTCGCTGTTCACCACCTCCGTCGACCACGTCGCCCAGCTCTGGGAGGTCTCGACGGGGCGCCTCGTGGGCGCGCTCCAACGCGACGGCGGCGACCCGTTGACGTGGGCGTTCTCGCGCGACGGATCGCTCCTCGCGACGGGCTACGAGGACGGCGTCGTCGCGCTGTGGCAGACGCGAGATGCGCGCCTCCTCGCGGTGTTCCCCGCGCACCTCGGGCTGCTTCGATCGCTCTCGTTCTCGGGCGACGGGTCTCGCCTCGCCACCGCCGGGTACGACGGCGCCGTGCGCCTCTGGAGCCTCGCGCCCGATGACCTGACCCGCGCGGCCTGCGCGCTCCTCCGCGGGAGCGCCGTCGCGTCCGCTCGACCGTCGCTTCAGCGCGCGTGCGCGAGCTCACCCGGCCGCTGACGCGCACACACTTCGATCGGGGCGTGGTGTTGCTCCAAGCAGCGCCCGGGCCCAGGGGTGAGCACGACGACGCTGCGCCATCGACTCGCGCAGCCGGGCCGCTCGCCCGCGCGTCGCGACGGATCACCGACGCCTCGCTTCGACCGCCGACCTCGTCGTGTACGGTCGCAGCGCCATGTCGCGCTCCACGCTTCTCATCGCCTCCGTGCTCTTCGGTTGCGCGTCGACCGTGGGCGGCACCTCGGCGCATCCGTCCGACGGCTCGGTCTCCGCGGACGTGAGCGTTTCCGACGTCGCGGCGCGTCTCGATGCACCCTCGCCGCCCGACGTCACGACCGCGTGCGCGGGCGATCCCGCGATCGACGGAGACGCGCGCGCGATCACGAGCGGACTCGACGCGCGCTTCGTGGTGCGCGCGGGCGAGATGGCGCCGGGGCGCCCCAGGCTCGACGACGACGGCTGCGGTCCGCGAGGCGGCGCGACGCACGCGTTCTCGCTGCGCTTCACGGCGCGGCAGCGGGCGTGGCTTCGCGTGAGCGTCGAGGCGCCCGAGGTGATCGGCGACGTCGTCGACCGCGTGGTGGTGGCGCGCGGATGCGGCGCCGAGATGAGCCGCATCGCGTGTGCGGGCGCGAGCGATCCGTCGCAGCGCAGCGTCCCCGGCGCGTCGCGCGTGACCGCTCGCACGGAGGAGCCCGTCGCCGCGGGCGAGACGCTGACCGTGTCGGTGGGATCGCTCCCTCGCGACGTCGTGGTGCGCGTCGTGAGCGTCGTCGTCGAGCGCCCCCTCGGCGGCGCGTGTGACCCTGAGGAGGGACGTGACGTCTGCGCATCGAATGGCCGCTGCGTCCGAGGGACGTGCGTGCCGTCGGGCGCCCTCGAAGGCTCCTGTCGCGTCGGCGCGACCGCGTGCGACCCCGGCCTCACGTGCGTCGGCGGCACGACGGCGGGACCGCGCGGCGCGTGCATGAACGTCGTCAGCGCAGGCGCTCCCTGCGCGTACGGCGACGCGTGCGGAGTCGGCGTGTGCGACGTCGGCTCGCGCGACCTCACCTGTCAGACGCTCGGCGCCTTTCTCAACCGATGCCGCGCCTCCGAGCCGCGCTGCGACGCGCCGTTGCGGTGCGCACGCTCCGAGGGAGACACGGCCGAGCGCTGCTACCGCGCCCTCTCGTCGGGCGCGCCGTGCGAGCAGAACGCGCGGCGGTCTGGCGTGTGCCCGAGCGGCGAGCGCTGCGTGATGGGCGCGGCGGGGCTGCGATGCGCGCGAGACGGCGCGGCGGGCGGGCGGTGCCGCGCGTCGTCGACCCCCTGCGACGCGGGCCTCGCGTGCGGCCTCGCGTACGACCAGGCCGTGTGCGTCGTCGACCCTTCGATCGCCACGCGCGGCGGTCGTTGCGCGTCGTCACCCCTCGCGCGCTGCGGCGACGGTCTCGCGTGCGACCTCACCACATCTCGCTGCGTCGACGCGCTCGCGGCAGGTTCACGCTGCTCGCTGGTGGCGCAGACCTGCGCTGCGGGCCTCGTGTGCGGTCGCACCGCTGACGGAGCATCCACGCAAGGGCGCTGCACCGCGCCGGGCGCCGAGGGCGGCGCGTGTCGCGCGCTGCCGACCGCCTGCGACGCGGGACTGGTGTGCTCGCGAGGCCCGGTCGGACGCTGCGTGCGGCCGCTGCCCTTCGACGGAATCTGCGACGACACCGACCCGACGCACACCTGCGGCGGCGTGTGCATCGAGCGCCGCTGCCGCCCGCTCGGGTCGCGCAGCGGACCGTGCCGCGACGTCGGCGAAGCCTGCGAGACAGGGCTCACCTGCGTGTCGACGATCGGCGGGCCGCGTTGCGTCGTACCGCTGGCCGCGGGCGCTCGCTGCACGCGCGACGTCGTCGACGCCGCGTGCGCCCCCGGCACGGGGTGTCACCTCCCCGCGGGCGCTGGAGAAGCGCGCTGCCTTGACGACGGGACGCTCTCGCCGCCCTGCGCGTCGGACGGCCGATGCGCGCCCGGACGTCGCTGCGTCGGCGGACTCTGCCGACCCGTGGTCGCAGACGGCGAGCTCTGCTTCGGCGCGATCGCGTGCGCGCCCGGGAGCTCGTGCATCTATCCCGACGCGTCGGTGTTCGCGGGCCAGTGCGTCCGCGACGGCGCGCCCGGCGCCGCTTGTCGCTTGAGTGATCCCGCGTGCGATGCGGGCGGCGTGTGCAGGGCCGTGCTCCTCACGCCGTGGCGCGCGGGTCAGTGCGTGATCGAGGCGCGCGTCGGCGAGACCTGCGGCACCTCGAATCCGCCGCGTGTGTGCGCGAGCGGTCTCACCTGCGTGGCCGGGCGATGCGCGCGATGAGCTTCGCAGGAGAGGCCGACGCTGCATCGCGCGCTCGTCGCGCGTCGCGCTCCGTCACGCGCTCCGAGCGCTGACCGCGAGCGAGACAGCGTGTAGCGCGACACGACAGAAACGCGCGTCGATCGCGCGCTGACGCACGCAGCGCAGAGGGGCCAATCCGACTTCACGACACGTGCGGTGAGGCCGCTTGACCCCACCGAGGCTTCAGGCGCCCCATCGCGCATGAAGCAAAGGGACATATGTCAAACGACCTCTCACTGATCGGCGAATTTCTGAGCGAAGCGAAGGACCTCATCGCCTCTGTCGAGACAGACCTCCTGCGTCTTGAGAGAGACGGGTCTCACGCGAGCGAAGAGGTGGTCAACCGCATGTTTCGTGCGGTTCACACCGTAAAGGGCAACGCGGGTTTCTTCGGCTTCAAGAAGACCGTGTCCGTCGCGCACTCGGTCGAGGCGCTCCTGGCGATCGCGCGCGAAGGTCGCCTGACCCTGGGGCCGCCGCACATCAACGCGCTCCTCCACGGCGTCGACACCCTGCGGGTCGTGCTCGACACGACCGAGATGGGTGACGAGAGCGACACCGCGCCCGTGCTCTCGGAGCTGCGGCAGCTCGTCGAGGAGGTGGAGGCGCCGGGCGCGGCGCAGCCCTTGGAGAAGGCCCCCTCGGGGCCTCCCATCGAGGGAGAGCTGTGGGGCCCGGAGGGGTTCACCGCGTGGGGGGGCATCTGGGAGCCCTCCGCGAAGGCGAGTGCTCCGGCGGCCGTCGAAGCGCCTCGACCCGTGCCGCCGCCGCTTCCGGTCCGTCGCGACGCGACCCCGCCGACGCCCGCGGAGCCCGCGCAGCACCCCGCGGAGGCGCACGCGCCCGGCGAGCCCGCGCGGCCCGGTGAAGACGCCCAGGATCACACGCAGGAGGCCGTGCGCATCCGCGTCGACGTGCTCGGTCGGCTGATGATGCTCGCGGGTGAGCTCGTGCTCGTTCGCAACCGGCTGCTGCAGCACACCGACCGCTCGGACTCGGTCTCCAACAGCATCTCGCAGCGCCTCGATGTCGTCACGTCGGACCTGCAAGAGACCATCATGCGGACGCGCATGCAGCCCATCGGCACGATCTTCGGGAAGTTCTCCCGCATCGTGCGCGACCTCGGCGCGCAGCTGCACAAGAAGATCGCGATCGACATGACGGGCAACGAGGTGGAGCTCGACAAGACCATCCTCGAGACCCTCACGGCGCCGCTCGTTCACGTGATCCGCAACTGCTGCGATCACGGCATCGAGACGCCCGACGTCCGCGCGGCCGAGGGCAAGCCCGAGACCGGTCGCATCACCCTTCGCGCCTACCACGAGGGCGGCCAGATCGTCGTGGTGATCACCGACGACGGGCGGGGCATCGACCCCACGGTGATCAAGGCCACGGCGCTCGCGCGCAAGCTCAAGACCCCTGAGGAGCTCGCGCGCCTCAGCCCGAAGCAGATCCTCTCGCTGGTGTTTCTCCCTGGCCTCTCGACCGTCAAGGAGGTGAGCGACATCTCCGGCCGCGGCGTCGGGATGGACGTGGTCCAGACCTCCACCGAGCGCCTCGGCGGGAGCGTCGTCCTGGAGTCCGAGGTGGGGCGCGGCACGACGCTGACGCTCCGCCTCCCGCTCACGCTCGCCATCATCCCGTCGCTCATCGTGGTCTCCGAGGGGCAGCGCTTCGCCATCCCGCAGGTGAACCTCGAAGAGCTCGTTCGCCTCTACGACGAGGACGTCTATTCGAAGATCGAGTGCGCGGGCGCGCGGCAGGTGTACCGACTCCGCGACGCGCTGCTGCCGGTCGTGTGGCTGAGCGACGTGCTGCGGCACCGGGAGCCCTTCGACTTCGAGACGCAGGCGCGGCTCACGGAGGCCGCCAGGGCCGATCGCGCGACGCGCCTCGCGGAGCTTCAGCGCGCGCGCGCCGCGGATCAGCCCTACGACTGGTCCGTCGCCTTCGCGGTGGTCAAGGTCGGGAGCACGCGCTTCGGCCTGGTGATCGACGCCATCGTGGGCACCGAAGAGATCGTGGTGAAGCCCATGCACCGCTGCGTGAAGGACCTCGCCATCTACTCGGGCGTCACGGTGCTCGGCGACGGCAAGGTCGCGCTGATCCTCGATCCGCTCGCGATGGCCCGCTACACGGGCATCGAGGCCGACGAGCAGCAGAGCCCGACGGATGCCGCGCGCAGCGGCGAAGCGGACGCGACGCAGCGCCGCTCGCTCCTGCTCTTCAAGAGCGGCGAGCAGGAGCAGTTCGGCGTCGACATCCAGGCCATCAAGCGCATCGAGCGGGTGGAGTCGCAGCAGATCCAGCGCGTGGGCGGGCGCGAGTTCGTCACCGTCGACGGCGCCTCGACGGCGGTGGTCCGACTTGAGCAGGTGCTCCCCGTGTCGCCCGTGCTCGAAGCGAGTGAGCTGTTCATGCTGCTGCCCAAGAACCCCCGATCGCTCTATGGCGTGATCGCTTCGCGCCTCGTCGATATCGGTGACTACGACCTCACCCTCGACCACGACGCGTTCCGCGCCGAGGGAGTCACGGCTACGGCGCTCATCGACAAGACCATGACGCTCCTCGTCGACCTCGACGTGGTGGGGCGTTCTGTCGAGCCCTTCGGGAGCAACCCATGACGCAGGCACCCACCCCCACGCTGAGCGGCATGCCGCCACGCGCGCTCCAGCTCTGCTCCTTCTGGCTGGAGGGACGCCTCTTCGGCGTCGACATCCTCGACGTGAAGGAGATCGGGGACAACGTCGACATCACCCCCATCTCCCACGCACCGGCTTCGGTGCTCGGATACATCAGCATCCGGGGACAGATTCATCTGGTGATGGACCTGCGGCACGCGTTTCGCTTTGAGCGCAGCGACTTCTCGCCGACGCCCAGCGTGATCCTGTTCCGCGCGTCCGTCGACGAGCCCTTCGGCGTTCTCGTCGACCGGGTCGATGATGTCGTGACGATTCACACCAACCAGATCGAAGAGCGGAGGCGCAAGCAGCGCGACGCGGTCTCCGTCGATCGACGGCGCGCGCCGCCCGAGGTGAGCCTCGGGGTGTGCCGCCTCGAGCGGGGCCTGATGGTGGTGCTCAACGCGCGAGGAATCCTCCCCGCCCTCACAGGAAAACAGGTCTCTCGGCCCGTCACCCCGGGCGAGGAGAAGAAGTGATGTTCGCGAACGCATCCATTCGCACAAAGCTGGTCATCGCCTTCCTGGCGATCGCGGCGCTCTCCTTGGTGGTCGGCATCGTGGGCGTCTACTCCCTCAACTCCGTCACCGACACCTTGCACGAAATCACCGAGCTGCGGATGCCGACGCGGTATCACCTCATGACCATCCGCGAGGCGGCGCTCGACATGGACGGCGCCGAGAACGCGCTCCTGTCACCAGAGCTCCCCGCGCAGGCGCGGCGCGAGATGTACGACCGCTTCGACGACGCCAAGCGCCGCGCCGACGAGAGCTTCGCCGCTCTCGACCCCCTGCCCCGCGACCGCACGGGCGACGCCATGTGGCGCGAGTGTCACCTGGCGTGGGATCGCTGGTGGCGCGACCACAGCAACACCGTGGTGCTCCTCCACGAGTGGGAGAACGATCGCACCGAGGCGAAGCACGCCGCGGCGTCGCGTCAAGCGATCGAGATGAACTCCGTCTCGTACAACGCCATGGCGAACGCGTTCAAGCGCAGGCTCGACCACGCGGGTGAGCTCGTGAACACCGCTCGCACTCACGCGAACTCGTCCGCGAAGACGGCCGTCACCTCGACCATCCTGGCGTCGCTGTTCGCGGTGGTCATCGCCATCATGCTCGGCTTCTCGATCGCGCGCTTCATCGCGGCCCCCATCGGGGAGGTGGTGACGCTCCTTCAGGCGATGAACAAGGGCGACATGACGCGGCGGCTCGCGTCGGACCGATCGGATGAGACGGGGGCGATGGCGCGCGCGGCCAGCGAGCTCGCGGACACGCTCTCGAAGATGCTCTCGCAGGTGAAGGAGAACTCCACCATGCTGGCGAGCGCCGCGGAGGAGCTCGCGACGGTCTCGACGCAGCTGCTGAGCAACGCGGAGGAGACCAACGCCCAGACCTCCTCGGTCGCGAGCACCACCGAGGAGATGTCTCACAACATCAGCGGCATGGCGTCGGCGGCCGAGGAGATGAGCGTCAACGCGCAGACGGTCGCCTCGGCCTCGGAGCAGACGTCGCAGAGCATCAACGGCGTGTCCGCGGCGGTCGAGGAGATGGCCGTGGCCATCGGCGACATCTCGAAGAACGCCCGGCACGCTCGCGCGGTGTCGTCGGAGGCGAACACGCTCGCGCACAACGCCACGCGCACCATGGGCGACCTCGGCAACGCGGCCAAGGAGATCGGCAAGGTGACGGGCGTCATCAAGCGCATCGCGGAACAGACCAACCTCCTCGCGCTGAACGCCACCATCGAGGCGGCCTCCGCGGGCGAGGCGGGCAAGGGCTTCGCGGTGGTCGCGCACGAGATCAAGGAGCTGGCCAACCAGAGCGCCCAGGCCGCGGGTGACATCGCGGGCAGGATCGAGGGCGTGCAGGGCAACGCCGGCGACGCGGTGAAGGTCATCGGCGAGGTGGCGGACATCATCGGCAAGATCGGCTCCTCGGTGGAGGTGATCTCTCAAGCCGTGGAGCAGCAGACCAAGGCTTCGAACGGCATCTCGGCGAGCGTCAACGAGGGCTCGAAGGGCGCGCGCAGCATCGCGCACGCCGTCACCGAGGTGGCCAAGGGCACGCGCGACATGTCTCGCAACGCGGGCGAGGCGGCCGTCGGGGCCCGCGACGTGGCGAGGACCATCGCGAGCGTCAGCATGGCGGCGCGTGACTCGAACAAGAGCGCCGCGCAGGTGAGCCTCTCTTCGAAGGAGCTCTCGCGCATGGCCGCGACCCTGAACGGGCTCGTCTCGCAGTTCCGGGTGTAGCGCCGCGCTCCGCGCGAGACGCGCGGAGAGATTCAACGGAGGGCTCAGGCCATGTCCGAGAGTAGAAGCGCAGCGGGCTCGTCGCGCGGGGGTGCGGCGTGAGGCTCCTGGTCGTCGACGACTCGATCGTGTTCAGGCATCTGGTGGAGGCAGCCCTCGCGAAGGAGGCCGACATCGAGATCGTGGGCACGGCCCGCAACGGCCGAAAGGCGATCGACGCGCTCCCGGTCTGTCGCCCCGAGCTGCTCACCCTCGACATGGAGATGCCCGAGATGGACGGGCTCGCCACCCTCGCAGAGATCGAGAAGGTGAACGCCGCGCGGCCGAGGACCGAGCGCATCGGGGTGATCCTGCTCTCGTCGCACACCCGCGCGGGCGCCGCGCTCACGCTCCGCGCGCTCGACCTCGGGGCCTTCGATTTCATCACCAAGCCCGAGGGGACCTCGGAGGCCGACAGCATCGCGCGGCTCAGGAACCTCCTGCTCCCGAGGATCCGCGCCTACGCGGCCGCCCGCACCGGCGTCGGCGCGCTGCGCAAGGTGACCGACCGACCCGCCTTCGTCGGCGCGATCCCCGCGTCGCAAGCCAGGGAGTCGCTCACCAAGAGCATGGCGCCCGCGCCGCAGGTGATCCCCGGCGCCGTGCCTCGCGTCGGCGTCGCCTCGCGGGAGCGCGTCGCCGCCGAGGTCGTCTGCATCGGCGTGTCGACGGGCGGACCGCGAGCGCTCGCCGAGATGCTCCCCACGCTCTGCGAGATGACCACGCTGCCGATTCTCATCGTGCAGCACATGCCCGCGAACTTCACGGCGTCCCTCGCCGCGGGGCTCCAGAATCGCTGCGGCAGGCCCACGAAGGAGGGAGAGGACGGCGAGTTCGTCGAGCCGTCACGGATCTACATCGCGCCGGGCGGGCGACACATGACGCTCACGCGCAGCGCGCCGGGACAGCTCACGCTTCGGGTGAACGATCACCCGCCGGAGAACGGGTGTCGGCCCTCCGTCGATGTGCTTTTCCGGTCTGTCGCTGCGGCCTGCCGTGGCAATGTCGTCGCGGTGATCATGACCGGCATGGGCAACGACGGCGAGCAGAGCCTGCGCGGGCTCAAGCGTGAGGGCGCGCGGGTGATCGTCCAAGACGAAGAGACCTCGGTCGTGTGGGGCATGCCCGGGAGCGCCGTCGCGTCGGGCTTCGTCGACGAGGTCGTCCCGCTCATGCAGATCCCCCACGCGGTCCGTCGCGCGGCGGTCGGGCGGTAGCGGTCGATGGACCTCGCCGTCGCCGACTTCGAGGTGCTCCGGGCGTACGTGCGGCGCGTGGTCGGCATCGAGCTCGGAGACGACAAGCAGTACCTCGTTCGGCAGCGCCTCGAACCCGTGGCCCAGGCCTACGGCTGCACCACGTTCTCGGCCCTCGCGTCGCTCGTCGCGGCCTATCCCCCGGCCCACCTGCGCGACGAGGTCATCGAGGCGATGACCACCAACGAGACGTCGTTCTTCCGCGACACGCACCCCTTCGAAGCGTTCAGGTCGCACGTGCTCCCGCTGCTCGGCGAGGTGGTCGCGGCGCGGCGGCGCTTTCCCGGCGACCGCGGCCTCGCGCGCGCGAACATCATGTCCGCAGGCGCCTCGACGGGTCAGGAGGCCTACAGCATCGCGATGTCCGTCGAGGAGTACTGCCGCCTCGGCGACGTCTCGGGGCTCCGCGCCGACGAGGTCAGCATCCTCGCGCTCGACGTGTCGCAGCGCGTTCTCGCGCGCGTGTCCGCGGGGGAGTACACGGCCCTCGAGGTCGCGCGCGGGCTCACCCCGCTGCAGCGCGATCGGTTCTTTCAGCAGCGGGGGCAGAGCTGGGTCATCCGCGACGAGCTGCGGCGCATGGTGCAGTGCCGCGCGCTGAACTTCGCCGAGCCAATGCCCTTCCTCGGCAACTTCGACGTGGTGTTCTGCAGGAACATCCTCATCTACTTCGACGCCGAGATGAAGCGGAACATCCTGCGGCGCTTCTACGACCTGCTGCACCCCGGCGGCTTCCTGGTGCTCGGGTCAACCGAGACGGTCTACGGCCTCGTCGACTGCTACGAGACGCTCCACGTGGGCGGCACGATCCTCTACCGCCGCAAGTGAGCAATCCGCCCGAGCGCGCTACCGCCCCCGACGTGATCGCCCGCGCGAGGCGCTCAGAGGCGACGCGGCGGCTCCGTCGTGCCGCGTCGCTCAGAGGTAGAGGTGCACGTCGGGGCGCTCGGTCTGGAGCGTCTTGAGCCCCGGCGCGTCTGCGGTCGCCCCTGCGAGGCGCACCTGACGCAGCGTCGGGATGCGCGCGAGCGGCGAGAGGTCGGGGCGCGCGACCCAGTTCAGATCGATCGATTCGAGGGGCAGCGACGTGAGGGGCTCGAGGGAGTCGACGGGCGTTCCCCAGAGCCCGAGCTCACGAAGCGCGCGGAGGTCTCGCAGCGGTGAGAGGTCTCGCACCGACGTGAACGACAGGTCGAGGGATTCGAGCTGAGAGAGCGTCCACACGGGCGAGAAGTCGCCCACCGCGAGGCGGATGAGGCCGAGGTGGCGCAGGGCCTTCAGCGACGCGAGGGGCGACAGGTCGGTCACCTTCGTCTCGTCGACGCGCAGTCGCGTGAGGGGGAGCGCGCGCAGCGGCGAGAGGTCGCTCACGCCCGTGTGCCCCATGTCGATGTCGGCGAGGTTCTTCCACGCGGAGAGCGGGGCCGCGTCGACGAGGTTCGAAAAGCTCCCTCGGAACTCGATCGCAGAGACGTTCTCCGCGGCGGCCCTCCAGTGTTTGAGCTCGACGTCCTTGACCCAGAGCGCGAGCTTGAAGCGCTGGGGGATGGCCGCCAGCTCGTCGATGTTCTGCGCGCTCTTGATGGTCCCCTCAGGCACGCGCAGGTAGATCATCGCCCGGAGCCGCGAGAGCCCCGGAGGGAGCACCTTCTTCGGCTTCGGGAGGTAGATCTCGGGCACGTCGGAGAGCGCTTCGAAGACCTCGACCTCGCGTCCCTGGTACCGCAGCGCGGCGTCGAGGGCCGCGTCGAGCTGCACCCCACCCACACCGTTCGCCGGGTCGGGCTTGTTCGCGACGATCAGCGAGAGCGCCACGGCCGCGCCGTCGGCGCCGAGCGCTTCGAACTCCGCGAGGGCCTTCGAGAGCTTCGAGCCGTCGGCGATGCTGTGGTAGTTGCGTTTGTCGGCGGCGAAGAAGGCCGCGACCTTCGGGTCGCCGTGCGCGACGAGCGCGGCGCGCGCCTGCTTGCGCTTCGCGGCGTCGTTCGAGAGGAGTCCGTCGGCGATGAGGGCCGTCAGCGCGGCGTTCGGGGTCGTCATGGCGGGCGTCGACCGTAGCGATCACACGGCGTCGCTGGCGAGAAAACGGCGTGTCGTGGAATCATCGCCGCGATGGAGCGAGACGCCGACGAGGCCCGAGAGGCGCTCGACCCGCGCACGAGCCCGTCGCGGCTCGGCCAGCTCGCGCGCGCCTCCGACGCGCTCGCCCGCCTCGTGGCGCGCAACCCGTCGACCACGCCGAAGCTGCTGATGAGGCTCGCGCGGCGCGACGACGAGGAGCTCCTCGCCGCCGTGTGCGCGCACCCCGCGACGCCCGCGGCGGTGGCCTACGCGCTCGCGAAGCGCCTCCCAGAAGCCTTCGCGCGCGGGGCGCGGGGCGCCGCATTTCTCGCCGACCCGTGGGAGCGCCCGCCGAGGGCCGACCACATTCGCGCGCGCCTCCGGTGGGCCGACGCGCCGCGCGTCTGGTACGAACGCGCCGCGTCGCACGCGAAGCCGCGGGTGCGCGAGCTCGCCGCGCAGCTCACCCCCGCGCTCGCGGGCGAGCTCCTCGCGCGGCTCGCGGGCGACGACGACGCGACGGTTCGCGCCGCGGTGGTGCTGCGCGAAGGGCTCGACGACGCGACGATGATCGCCCTCGCGCGTGACCCCGACGCGCAGGTGCGCGCCGCCGCCGCGCGCCAGCCGGCGATGCCGCGTGACGCCCTCGACGCGCTCTCCTTCGATGACGACGCGAGCGTGCGTGACGCGCTGATCGGCAACCCGAACGCGCCCGTCGAGGCGCTCGAGCGCTACGCCGAGGCGCTGCCTGCTGCGTCGTACCGTGCGCGGGCGCTGGCGCGGCATCCGCGCGCGAGCGAGCGCGTGTCGGCGACGCTGCTCGCGCGCGCCGACCCGAACGACGTGGGCGACCTCGCGCTCTGCGCGCGCGTGCTGTCTCGCGAGACGTGGGAGCGGCTCATCAGCGACGCCGACGCGCGCGTCCGCCACACGCTGGCCTATCGGAGCGACGTGTCTGACGCGGTGCTCGCGCGCCTCGCGATCGACCCGAGCGTCCTCGTTCGGAGCGCCGCCGCGCGACACCCGCGGACGCCGCCCGCGTGCGTGGCGCTGCTCGCGCGCGACGCCGACGGGTTCGTGCGATCCGCCGTCGCCGAGAACCCGAACGCGACGGACGCGCTGCGCGACACGCTCGCGCGCGACGCGGACCGCGCGGTGCGCCTCTCGGTGGCAAACCACACGAGGCTCCCCTCGCTGCTCGCGTCGCTCGCGCGCGACGCCGACAGGAACGTGCGCCTCGCGGTGTTCTACAACCGCGAAACGCCCGCGGACGTGCGGCGCGCGCTCGAGGCCGACCAGGAGCTCCGCTGGCTCCGAAGCGGCCCGTGGTGACCGGCGCGCTTCGCGCGAGCGCCTCGTCGCAGCAGCTCGGTCACGCGTCGATGGCGGTCTCGGGCGTGCCCACCGCGACGCGGACGTGCCGACCGTAGACCCACTCGAAGAGCGGCGACGCCATGAGCGTCGTGCCGATCGCCATCACGACGAGCACGGCGAAGAGCGCCGGCTGAATGACGCCCTTCTGAAGCCCGATGTTGACGATGATGAGCTCCATGAGGCCGCGCGCGTTCATGAGCGTGCCCACCGCCATCGCGGTGCGGTTGTCTTCGCCGTTGAGGCGGGCGGCGGCCCAGCACGCGATGCCCTTGCCGCCCACCGAGGCGGCGAACACCACCGCGGAGACCAGCAGCATGCGCGCGTCGGTCACGAGGTCGAGCCGCGTGTTGAGGCCCGAGAACGTGAAGAACATCGGCAGAAAGAACACCACCGCGAGCGGCTCGAGGCGCTGCCGCAGCTCGTGGGCGAAGGCGCCGCGCGGCATCGCGGTGCCGAGGAGAAAGCCGCCGAACACCGCGTGGATGCCGACGGCGTCCATCGCGAAGGCGGCCAGACAGAAGAGCGAGAGCACGAGCCCGAGGATCGTGGGGCTGAGCGTGCCCTCGCGCTCGACGACGGGACCGAGGGGCTTCAAGAGTCGACGACCGAGGTTCGTTACGAACAGGCCGTAAGCGACGCCGCCCGCGATGGCGCGCACCGCGATGGAGGCGTCCATCGAGCCGTCGGGGAGGCGCTGAAAGCTCGCGAGCACCACCGCGAGCACGCACCACGCGGCGGCGTCGTCGATGGCGCCGGCGGCGAGCGCCAGCGTGCCGAGCGAGGTGCCGGTGAGCCCGCGCTCGTAGATGATGCGCGCGAGCATCGGAAAGGCCGTGATCGCGATGGCCGCGCCGAGGAACATCACCGCTTCGAAGGTGCGCGCCGCAGGCGAGAACAGTCCGCCCTGACGCATGAGCCACGGCGCCAGCGGCAGCGCGAGGAGGAAGGGCACGGTCATCCCCGCCACCGACACCGACACGGCGCTTCGCGCGCGGGCGCGGAGCAGCTCGGTGCGCAGCTCAACGCCCACGAGGAACATGTACAGCCCGACCCCGAGCTGCGCGCCTACGTAGAGCGTGCGCAGCGACTCGGATGGAAACAGCGCCCGCTGCCACGACGGCGCGAGATGACCGAAGAGCGACGGCCCGAGGAGCACGCCGGCGATCATCTCGCCCACGACCTGCGGCTGGCCGATGCGGCGCGCGACCCAGCCCACGAGCCGACAGGTCGCGAGGATGACCGCCATCTGGAGGAAGAAGATCGCCGAGAGTTGAGAGGTGGTCACGGGGAGGTGTGTGGCCGCCCGTCGCTCACGGGAAGCGGCCGCGGAACGCACCACGGGCGAACTCCCGGTGTCAACACCGACGCCGCGTCGCGTCGCGGAGGCCGCGCCGTTCGGAGTAGAGTCGCGGCCCGATGCCCGCCGCTGTCGCCGAACCTCTCGATGGAACCCTCTACGTCGCGCCGCCCGGCTACGAAGCCGAGCTCGCGTCAGAGCTCGGTGCGTCCGCGTCGCGCGTGACACCCGACGGCGCGATGCTCCTCGTGCGAGGCCCGACCCGAGCGGCCGCGTGGGCGGCGAACACGTGGCTCGAACCCGTGCGCATCCGCTTCACGTCGGTCGACGACGGCGCCGCGGCGGTGCTTGCCCTCGGCGGACGCGACCTTCGCTGGGCCCTCGCGCCCTCGGCGTTTCACGAACGGGCGGCGCTCATCGCCGCGAAGCTGCCCGCGGTGAACGCGAAGCGCATCGCGTTCCCCTCGCCCGCGCCGAAGAGGGCGCCCGGCTCGTGGTGCCTCGTCGAAGAGGATCTCATCATCGCGTCGGCCCGATGCACGAGCCCTTTCGCGAACGGCGAGCCGCGCTTCGTCGAAGACCACGTCCGCCCGCCGAGCCGCGCCTACCTCAAGCTCTGGGAGGCCTTCACCCTCGCGGGCCACACGCCCCGCCCCGGCGATCGCTGCGTCGATCTCGGCAGCAGCCCCGGCGGCTGGACGTGGGCCCTCGAACGCCTCGGCGCGCGGGTGATCAGCGTCGACAAGGCCCCGATCGACGAGCGCCTCACGCGGCTCACGCGCGTCCGCTACGTGCAAGACAGCGCCTTCGCGATCGACCCGAGCGGGGTGGGGCGCGTGCACTGGCTCGTGTCCGACGTGATCTGCTATCCGGCGCGCATCGTGGCGCTGATCCAGCGCTGGCTTGCGGTGCATCCGAGCGCGGGCTTCGTCATCACCATCAAGTTTCAGGGCGACACCGACATGGCCCCGCTGCGCGAGCTCGAAGGGATCGATGGATCGCGCCTCGTCCACCTGCACCACAACAAGCACGAGCTCACGTGGATTCGCACGCCGCCGCCCGAGGCGGCGTAGGCGTGCGCGTCGGTCGGCGGTCTGCGGCGCGAGCGGCTACGACCTCTTGTCGGGGTCCTTCGCCGACGTGATCCACTCCTTGCCCACCTTCTCCCAGTCCGTGACCTTCGACGCGTCGAGGTAGCGCTCCCACGCGTAGATCCCGCTCTCCTCGGCGAGACGACGGAACTGCATCGTGACCACGGAGCTCGCGAGCGCGACGGCCGAGCGCTGCATGCCCTTCTCCTTGTAGAGCTTCTGGCCCTCGACCATCGCGGCCTGCGCGGCGTCGGTGAGCGGCTTGAGCGTGCGCATGTCGACCATCACGCCGAAGGACTTCGGCGCCTTCGCGAGCGCCTCGCGCGACTCGGCGACCCAGGCCTTCATCTCCGCTTCGTCCATGAAACCGCCGAACACCAACAGGTAACCGTAGTCGTGCTTCTCGATCGCATGCATCGGTTCTTTCCTCTCGAAGAGCGGGCGTTCGCGCCCGACGCCTCCCTGCGCTGCAGGAAGCGATCCCGCGTGAAAACCCGCGTTTCGCGGGCTCGTCCCGCGCGTCAGAGGTCAGCGAAGCGTCAGGGCTTCGACGCGACGTCAGAAACATGACCCGGCGCCTCCGGCGGGCGCGACACGTCGTTCACTTTCGAGCGCCCCCGCTCACGTCGTACGCTCGCGAGGTCATGGCGAAGCTCCCACCTTCGAAGCACTTCGATCACAACGGACGCACCATCGCGTGGCGAGAGTACGGCTCCGGTCCGAGGCCCATCGTGCTCACGCACGGGCTCCTCATGGACGGACGCATGTTCTCGAAGCTCGCGCCCGCGCTGGCCGATCACGGCTACCGGGTGATCACCGTCGACATGCTCGGGCACGGCGACTCGGCGCCCGTGCGCGACATGACCGCGCACTCGATGCCCCTCTACGGAGCCGATGTGATCGCCCTCCTCGACCACCTCAACATCGAGCAGGCCGTCGTCGGCGGAACCTCGCTCGGCGCCAACGTCTCGCTCGAGGTGGCCGTCGCGGCGCCGCGGCGCGTGCGCGCGCTCCTCGTCGAGATGCCCGTGCTCGAGAACGGGCTCGCGGGCGCGGGGGCGGTGTTCGTCCCGCTCGCGCTCGCGCTGCGAATCAACCTCCGCGGGATGAACCTCCTCGCGTCGATCACGCGGCGCATCCCGCGGACGCTCTTCATGGCCGACCTGCTCATCGACTTCGTGCGCCGCGACCCCGCGACCTCGCTCGCGATCCTCGACGGCGTGACCTTCGGGCGCGTCGCGCCTCCCTCCTTCGAGCGCAGAAGGCTCAAGCACCCTGCCCTCGTGATCGGACACTCCGCCGACCCGGTGCACCCCTTCAGCGACGCCGACATGCTCGCGCGCGAGCTCGACCACGCGCGCCTCGTCGAGGCTCACTCGATCCTCGAGTGGCGCGTGGCGCCGTCGCGCCTCGACCGCGAGCTGCAGAGCTTCCTCGAGAACGTGTGGCGCGAGGAGGCCGTCGCGCGCGACGCCGCGACGCGATAGGCAAGCGCGCGTGTATTCGAAGCGGCTCGTCGCCCTCACCTTCGCGCTCTGCGCGCTCTGCGCGTGCGCGGTCGCGTACGCCTGGCCGGTGCACGCGCCCTCGTGGCACGACCTCCTGGGTCAGAGCACCGGCGGGAGCTTCGGCGGATCTTCGTGGGGCTCCGGCGGAGGCGCGAGCAGCGGCGGCGGCAGCGCGAGCGGCGGCTCGAGCGGATCGGGAGGCGGCATCGTCGACGCGATCGTCGGGCTCCTCTTCGAACTCGTGCTCGAGCTCCTCTGGCAGGCCTTCGCGTGGTGCCTGACCGAGTACCCCGCGCCGACGATCGCCGTGCTCGCCACCCTCGCCCTCTTCGCCTGGGGATCGCGCGCGCCGGTCGGGAGCCTGCGCGACGCCCACGTCGAAGGAGAGCCGCGCCGCGGCGCCGAGCTCGGGTCCGCCGACGAGGCCGTGCTCCGCGACCTCGCGCGCGCGACGACCCTCGTGGGGCGCGCGGGCTTCGGCTTCTCGGGCGTGCTCGCGATCGCGTCGCTGCTCACCTGCACCCGACGCGACGCCCACACCGGGATGCTCCTCGCGGGCCTCTTCGAAGCCGGCGCGGGCGTGGCCTCGGCGGTCGCGTCGTGGCGGGTGCTCCGCGCGTCGGAGTCGTTTCAGAAGGTCGTCGACACGACCGGCTCGGACCTCGATCACCTGAGCACCGCGGTCGATCACCTCCGACGGCTCTTCGAATGGGCGGGCGGCGCGCTCGCGATCCTCCTCGCGGCCCTCGCGGTGCTCGTGGTCGTTCTCTTCTCCCTCGGCGCGTGACGACACCCCCATGACCACTCCCTCTGACGAGCCCGGGCCCCACGAGCCCACGCCCTCCGACGACGCGCCACCCGAGGTCGCACCGCCCTCCGAGCCCGAGTTCGATTTCGAGCAGGAGGAGGCGTTCATCGGCCTCGGCGCATGGCTCGTGCGCGACGTCGAGCGAGCGCGCATCGCGACGGGGCTGCTGGTGATGCTCGGCGCGGCGATCCTGCGGCGCCTCTGGCAGCTCGGCCGCGCGCAGATGCACCTCGCGGTGTTCGCGCTCTGCGCCTTCGCCGCGGCGGGCGTCGTCTACGCCCTCTCGACGCGCATCGAGAGAGGCGCCAGCGCGGTGAGCGCCGTGACCCGCACGAAGGGGCGCGACGTGACCCGCGCGATGTCCGCGATGCGGCGGATGCTCAGCGTGTTTCGCGCGATCGGCGCGGCCCTCATCGCGGCCGCGGCGCTGCTGCTCATCGCGACGGCGGTGCAGCTCACCGCGCGCTGACCGACGCGCGCGAAGCGCGTTTGGTCCGCGAAGGGAGACTCTGGAGACAGGCCCGAGGACAGGCCCTACATCCCTCTCACGAGGAAGAGCACGCCCTCGGACACCTCCGCGGCCGCGGGCTCGCGGCGCACGCCGGTGGCGATGAAGACCTCTCCCCGACGCCCCGGCTCGATGGCCGAGAGCCACGGGCGGGTCACGCCCAGGAGCTCGCTCGCGCGGACGTTGCCGACGTGCTCGCCGCGCGCCGACCAGAGGTGGATGCGGTCGCAGTTGGTGTCGATGACGCAGACGCCAGCGCCGCACGCGCTCAAGCCGTGCACCCAGCAGAAGCCGTCTTCGGCGGCGCCCGAAGGGTTGCCGAAGCGCGCGCGCTCGCGGGCGTGGTCGTCGAGGATCGCGACCTGGGTGCCGCCGTTGTTGGGCATCGAGCCCGCGAGCAGGATGTTCTTGCGATCAAAGCCGATGGCCGTGACGGAGCGAAACGGGGTCGCGAGGCTCCACGGGGTGATGGTGCACGCGTCGCCGTCGTACGCGACGGTGCGCACCGGAGCGCCGGGAAAGATCCCGTACCCGACGCCGCGCGGAGACATCGAGACGTACCCGTGCGGGCCGCTGTTGCATCGGGTCGAGACGACGCCGTCTTCGACGACGAAGCTGCCGAGCACGCCGCTCGCCACCACCGCGCCGCGACGATCGACGGAGACGTGCGACACGGGCGAAGGCAGCGCGAGCACGCCAGCCGCGCCGAAGCTCGGGTCGGGCGTGAAGCGGCACGCGGCGCCCCGGACCCGCGTGTAGCGGCGGACGCGCTGATCGGCGTCGACGACGTGGAGGTTGCCGCGACGATCGAAGGCGATGGACCCGAGCGCGCTGGCGGTCGAGTCGCCGACGAGCGGAGGACCATCGAACGCGCACTGCTCGGCGGTGATGTGCTCGCCGTCGACGACGACCTCGCGCGGCGCGGCGGTGACCGCGGTGGTGCGCGCGAGACGCGCGGCCAGTGGCTCACGCGAGGGCGCGGGCGTCGAGGGATCCGCGGCGGGCAGCGCGGCGTCGAGGGCCTGACGCGCGGCGTCGGCGGCGTTGGCCACGGCGTTGGCGGCCGCGACGAGCGAGCCTCCTTGCGCGGTGGGGTCGGGCACGAGCGGCGGCGCAGGGCTGCGACCGTCGAAGGTCACGGGGTACACCACGGCCGTACGGAGCACGGTGGCGCCGCCGAAGGGACGGCGGAGCGTGCCCCAGCAGAGGAGCGTGCCGGCGCGCTGCACGGCGCACTGATACCCGATGCCGAGCGCCACCGAGGTCACGCCCGCGACGCCCGGGAGCGCCGTCGGCGCGCTCACGCTCCGCTGCGTCGCGGGCACGAGGAACTTCCCTTCGTAGTTCGTCCCCCAGCACTGGGGCACGCCGTCGGCCGACGTCGCGCAGGTCGAGTAGTTGCCTGCCGTGAGGCTCGTCACGCCGCGCAGCGCGACGGGCGTCGCGGTGCGACCGCCGCCTCCGCCGCCGGTGCTGCCCCAGCACGTCACGGCGCCGCCCGCGACGAGCGCGCAGTTGTGATTCTGCCCCACGGCGAGCGCCGTCGCGCCGACGACCCCCACGGCCTGCACCGGGGCGTTCCGCTGCGCCGACGCGCCGTCTCCGAGGGGCCCACCGTAGCCCCAGCACCACACCGTCCCGTCGACGAGGCGCGCGCAGGCGTGGTTCTGCCCGGTGTCCACCTCGGCCGCCGGTCCGAGGCCCGCGACGCGCGTGGGCTGCAGCACCTCGCGCACGCCCGCGGGCTGCGCCGACTCGCCGAACACGTTGCTCCCCCAGCACCAGACCCCGCCGTCGAGGGTGACCGCGCAGGTGTTCCCGCCGCTCGTCCCGATGTCCCTGGTCGCGGCGAGACCCGCCACCTGCACGGGGCTCCGAGCGTTCGTGCGCGCGCCGTTGCCCACGGCCCCGTCGCTGCCGCTGCCCCAGCACCACACGCTCCCGTCCGCCTTGCGGGCGCACGCGTGCGCGTCGCCGACGTCGACCTCCACCACGCTCGTGAGCCCCGGCACGGCCCGGGGTACGAGCTGAGGCGCGTTGCTCCCGTCTCCGAGCTGACCGTACGAGTCGTCGCCCCAGCACTGCACGGTGCCGCCGACGAGCACCGCGCACGCCGTCGAGCCGCCGATCGCGACCTGCGCCGCGGCGTTGGGGTCCGCGGGAGGAGCGTTCGCCGCCGCGCCGCCTTGCGCCGCGCGCTTGCAGCCGCCGGCGCCTCCGAACGAGAGCGCGAGCACCACCACGGAACACCACGTCGACCGCATCGCAACCACCTCGCTCGACTCCCGCGAGGGCTGCGGTGAACGCCGCGCCCCGAGGAGGCGCGTGTGTCTTATCTCAATCCGAACGCTCGCGTATAGCGCGCTTGTGTGACCCCGCCGTGGGCGAGCTCGCGCGCTGCTCCCACCGGGGAGCGCGAGAGGCCGTTGCCAACACGCGCACCGCGACCGATCCTCGGGGCGGCGTGATCACACTTCGACGCAAGGTGCTCAAACACCGCGAGCGCTATCGCATGGCGTTCCTCGCGCCGCCTCCGACGCCGATCTGCTGCTACGAGATGTTCGGTGGACAGTCGGGCGGCGTGGGCGCGGTCATCATCGCCGAAGCGCCGCGCGAGCTCCCGTTGCTCGACGCATGTTTCACGCTGCTGCGCTTCTGGCGCGAGACAGCGTCGCAGGGGTGGTCCGGCGGCCCACGCCCCGTCGAGCTCGACGCGCTTTGGGCCTCGCTCTTGTCGAACATCGAGACGGGCTACCCCGGGTACTCCACGGAGATCTACCGCTACGAGTTCACGCCGATGAAGGTCGACGAGTTCGACCGCGCGCTCCGCCAGGTGATCAAGACCTGCGCGTTCGAACGCCCGCCCGGGGCGAAGGCCCTCGCGCGACTCGACAACGAGCGCGACGTCGAGGTCGAGGAGGGATTTCGCCCGCCGATCTGCGGCCCCTATCGCGAGGCCATCGCCGTGCTGCGCAGGTGGAACGACCGCATCTTCGTCGCGAGCACCGACACGCAGCGCGTGTGCGTCGTGTGGTCGACAGGCGCCTGAGCGCGCGAACAACGCCGACACACACGGCTCGAAACACCCGTCGCACGCGGGCGATCAGCGACTCGTGAAGACCACGTCGAGCATCGCTTCGACGGCCGCCATCGCGGCTCGTCGTTGCCGTTCGCGCTCGGGCGCGATGTGCTCGTAGACGTCGAAGGCGTGGCGCGGCGTCCCCTGCCAGGGCGACTCTTGAACTGCGAAGGCGCCTCCGATGCTCCCGTCGATGTCGTTCCTCGACCGCTCGACGATCTCGTCGAGACCTTCGAGCGCCGCTCGCCCGCCGCTCTCCTCGGGCCACGGACACGTCGCCAGCCGCCCGTAACGCTCCCACTCATACGAGCAGTCCGTGAGGGGATGAATCACTCCCGTGAGCTCGACGCTCCCTGCATCGAGGACCTCGTCGGGCACCGCGATGAACCCGTGCTCGGGCGAGCACACCCTGACCCGCGCCGAGGTCACCAGAGGCTCGGTGCCGCCCCATCGCGTGAGCCCGTCGGGCGCGACCAGCGCGACGCGCATCCCAGCGGCGACGTGGTAGGCGAGCGCCCCGAATCGCGCGTGGTACTCGCGCGTGGGCATCTCGTTGTAGTGAAAGAACGCCTCGCCCTCGAGACGCTCCACGAGCGAGAGACTCCCGTCGGGGCGAGACACCACCGCGTGGCCGACAGCGGGATCGAGGTAGAACGAGAAGGTCTTGCCGGGGAGAAAGCGCGGCAGGTGCTTGTACCAACTGTGCGCGCGAAACACGTACTCGACGAAGGCCGCGACCTGCGACGACGAAGGGCGCGGGAGCGTGGCGAGGGCGCTTCGGTACGACATCGCGCTGATTGATATCTCCGCGGGGGGCGAGGCACCAGAAGGTCCGCGCCCACCGTCGTGTTCGAATCGACGCGCGGAGGTCTTTCGAAGCCCCGACGCGCTCGCCCTCGACGCCCGCGAGGGCTGCGGAGAACGCCGCGCCCCGAGGAGGCGCGTGTCCTATCTCAATCCGAACACGCACGTACAGCGCATCATCAGCCTCGCGCCGCGGACGCGCCCGTCGACGTGGCACCGGCCTTCGCGCGCATCCTGAGGTTGAGCAGCTCGACGAGGAGCGCGAAGCCCATCGCGGCGTAGAGGTACCCCTTGGCGATGTGCTGCCCGAGCCCCTCCGCGAGGAGCATCACGCCGATGAGAATGAGGAACGAGAGCGCGAGCACCTTCATCGTCGGGTGCCGCGCGACGAACGCGCTCACGGGCTCCGCGAAGGCAAGCATCGCCGCGATGGCCACGAGCACGGCGCACACCATCACCCAGACCTGCTCGGGGGGCACCATGCCCACCGCGGTGATCACCGAGTCGAGCGAGAACACCGCGTCGAGCACGGCGACCTGCGCGATCACGGCGAGCTGCGAGGGCGGACCCTCCGTCGAGCGCGTCGCGGCGGCCTCGCCCTCGACCTTGCGGTGAATCTCGACCGTCGCCTTGGCGACCAGAAAGAGCCCGCCGCCGAAGAGCACGAGCTGGCGCCCCGTGAGCGCGAGACCGCCGACCGTCAGCAACGGACGCGTGAGCGCGAGCACCGACGAGACGCCGAAGAGCAGGGCCACGCGCGTGACGAGGGCGAGGGCGAGCCCGACGCGCGCCGCGCGCTGGCGCTGCCCCTCGGGGAGCACCCCCGTGAGCACGGAGATGAACACGATGTTGTCGATGCCGAGCACGACCTCCATCGCGATGAGCGAGAGGAGCGCGACCCACGTGTCGGGGTGATCGATGCCTGGGAACATCGAGGGTCAGGCCACCGCGCGTGTCGCGCCGGGTGCGGGGGCGGCGCTCGCGAGCGCGTTGGTCTCCGTCCACGCGTCGAGCATCGCCTCTTCGAGCGCGACGTGAGGGCGCCGCGCGGCGCTGCGGGCGTGCACCGTGCGGGGCGCGCTGCCTTCGAAGGTCACGTCGACGGTGACCTCCCAGACCTCGCCCTCGAGGGGATAGAGCGCGCGCGTGACGCCCACCGAGACGCTCCGCACGGCGTCGCCGAAGGGCGCGAAGGCGCGCCGCGCGTTGGCGGCGATCGAGGCGTTGAGCGCGCTTCGCGTCCCCTGGTCGAGGCCGAACAGGTTGAGCTCGATGGCGATGGGGAGCTTGTCATCCGCGCGGGCGGGTCTGGTCATGGCTTCACCTCGCCGCCGTGGAGTGCACCGGCGATGCCACGCGGAGGCGCTTGAATCCGTGGGGATTCGCGCGAAGGGGGGATGCGACACGAAGCCGCACGGGGTACGCGGGAAGCTCCCTCACCCGCGGCCGCGCCGTTCGACGCGGGCCGCGCGGAGCCCGGGGTCGAGTCGACGCTTGAGAAGCTCCCTCAAGGCGCGCACGATCCCGCGCAAGGCGCCCCTCCGACGACGCTGGCGAACGCGTCGACGTGAGATTCCTGGCAGGCGCGGTGAGCGCGTCGCGACGCCCCGACGCCCCCGTCCGAGAAGGAGCCCTCTCATGCCGCCAATCCCCGTGTGTCCCGACTGCACCGCGGCCCCGGCGCCGCCTCCGTCGGCGATCATCTGCCTCGCGTGCAGCGGCCTCACTCCGCCGCAGCCGCCCGACACGACGCGCCCCGTCGACGTCTACTCCGAGTACATCGGCATCTCGCCCGGGGCCAGCGGCGGAACCTGGGTGCTCGTCGAGGTTTCGAACCCCTCGGCGGTCACGTCGCCGGGCTTCTTCGTCGACGTGTTCGTCAACCGCACGGCGCGCCCCACGGTCGGCGTCCGCTCGTCGACGTACCAGTGGGTCCCCGCCGTCGCGGCCCGCAACTGGACGGCGTTCTGGGTCCACGTCCCCGCGGCGTACACCACCGTGCGGTCCGTGGACGTCGTGATCGACAGCACGCAGTGGGTGCCCGAGTACAACGAATCGAACAACGTCTTCACCCGCTGGTACTGAACCCGTCCGTCGCGGCGCGCGCCGTCGAGCCTGTGGCGATGCGGCGCGCGGCGTGACGGCGGGCTCAGGGCGTGAACGAGTTCGGCGTCTCGATGATGAACGGCGCGGTGAAGCGCGCCCAGAGGGGGTTGCTGAACGCGAGGCGACGGATGCACTGACCGCTGCGGGCCGCGACGCTCTGCGACGCGCAGAGGGTGTCGGACGTGTTCGGGCCGCGGTCGGTGCGAACGAAGGCGCGGACGAAGATCCGATCGGGCGTGGCGCCCGGCGCGACGTGAAAGCGCGAGAGGTCGAGCGTGAAGGGCGTCACGCCGCGATAGAGCCCGCTCGGAATGATCGGCGGGTCGTCGAGGAGGTCGCTCGCCGCGGCGCTCTCCACGCCGTCGGGCGCGGCCTGCCAGTACCCGTCGGGAAAGCGCCGGTACGTCCACCCGTTGAGCCCGTAGGTCTCGACGGCGGGAACGCCCACGCTCGGGTCGGGGCCTCGATGGCCGCGGTAGAGCCGCGAGGCGCCCGTGGTGGAGTTGTACGCGCCGACCACGAGCTCGACGCGGTCGATGGACCCGAACTCCGCGGTCGACACCCACTCGACCAGCAGCGGCACGGTGGCGCCCGACGTGAGGTCGAGCACGTCGCCCATCGTGGGCTCGTTGGCGTCGATGACGCCGTTGCGGTTGGTGTCGTAGACGACGCGGAGCGCGGGCCCGTCGGTGACCGAGAAGTGCCCCGCGCGCAGGGCCGTGAGCACCTGCCCGGCGCCGAAGGTGGGCGGCGCGCCCGCGGCGAGCGACTGCTGCGGAGCGCCCGCGAGCACGAGGTTGCGCGGCGTCGCGATGGCCGAGTCGTTCACCTCGCTCGTGCCCGTCATGTAGCCCTCGCGGCGGTAGTTGAAGTCGCCGTGCGCGTCGGAGCCGCCGGCCATGAACATCCGCCGCGGCTGCCCCGCGGGGAGCCACGAGAGCGAGGCCGTCTCGCGCGGATCGAGGCCGCGGAGGTTGATGCGGTCCCACGCGTAGCAGCCCTCGACGAGCTTCTCTTCGAAGCCGAAGTTGGCGTAGCCGAAGGTGTCGCCCTGGTAGGCGAAGGGGTAGAGCTCGAACGCCCCGGCGCCGCCCGGACGCAGCCCCGCGCGGCCCTGCTCGACGAGGTGGAGCGAGGTCCACCACTGGCTGTCGTCGCGCTCGTAGCCGGTCTCCCAGCCCTGCGCCGTGACGCCCACGTTGGCGGCGCGAACGGTCGAGTAGCGACGGCGGTCCTCGTTCCAGAACTCGAAGCCGAGCACGGCGGGAGAGCGCCACGCGCGGTCGACCATCGAGGGCGACCAGGGCGGACCCTCGGGGCCGTTGCTCCCCCCCGGCGTGTTGAGGTGGTGCGCGAGAAAGACGCTCCCTCGCTTCGCCTCGACCTCTTGCAGCACGCCCGGCGCGAGCTGCGCGGCGTGGTTGGCGTCGCCGCTGATCCACGACGCGTCGGCGAGGCGCCGCTGCGCGCCGCCGTACGTGCCCGTGAAGCTCGCGACGAAGGGATCGACCCCCGACGGAGGCGACGGGTCGGGGAGATACACCATGTGCTCGCGCCCGTAGTCGAACTCGTTGAGCCCCTGCACGTCGCGCACGAACCAGGTGTTGGCGCCCGCCGAGCTCCAGAGGTTGTTCGGGTTGCAGCTCCCGCAGTCGACGCCGACGCTCGCGCACGTGAGGTTCACGTTGCACTGGCGGAACATCGAGCTCGACGGCGAGCACGACGAGATCTCGCCGCGCCATCCGCCGCAGAGCTGCGACACGTCGTAGGTCCTCGCGCCGCCCCACGGGATGGGCGTCCCCGGCGCCGTCGCGGTCTCGGGGATCACGTCGACCTCGCCGCCCAGATAGATCTGCGGGATGTTCCCCGTCGCCGTCGAGAGGCGCCCCGTCGGCTGTCGCATCGCCGTCGCGAGGTTGGTCTCCGCGACGATCGCCTGATGCGCGCGGAAGCGCCGCGAGTCCATGTCACGCAGCGCCGTGCGGCGCGCGCGCACGTCGAGGCTGTTGGGGTTGAGGCCGAGCGAGGCGTCGACGTCGGTGAGCTGCGCCGACGACGACGCGTGCTCGGTGGCCCACAGAAAGTCGATGCCCAGGGCCTTCATGGCCCGCGAGACGCCGCGGTAGTTGTAGGCGCTCTCGCCCTCGTTGTCGGTGCCCTGCGAGTGGTAGTGCAGGTCGCCGTAGGCCCACGCGCCGCTCGAAGGGCGCGGCAGCGGCGCGGGCGCGAGGCGGACCCGCACGTGGTTGCGCAGGGTGTAGAGCTCCGTCGGCGCCGCGTTCGCGCACGCGATCGTCGGGCCGCGGGTGACGCGCAGCTCGAGGGTGAGCGCGACGTTGCGCGGCGTGCTCGAGCTCGGGGTGTAGAGCGCGAGGCCGTGCCACTCCGAGGTGCCCGACACGACGTTGAGGAGCGCGCAGTTCGACGTCGAGGTCGCCTCGCAGCGCTGACGCGGGGGGCCGCCGGGCTGCGACGCGACGTCGTAGCGCCACGCCCCGACGGTGCGCTCGACCTCTTGAAACTGCTCGATGGGGATGCGCCTCACGATGGGCGCTGCGCCCGTGACGTATTCGGTCACGGTGAGGTCGCACACGGAGCCGATCGCAGCGGGGCGCGGCGTGAGGTCGGGGTTGATGAACCCGCCCGCGTCGTCGCCGACCTGGTCTCCGTCGTGGAGCGTCACCTGAAGCGGAATGGGCGCATAGGCCAGGTACGTGGCGCCGATGCCCTGGCGCACCTCGGGCTCGATGCGCCACGGCGCGTCGAGGGAGTATTCGAAGGTCCCCTCGATGCCGCCGAGGGCCTGAGCGGTCGAGCGCGGCGGGTCATCGACGGGGTCTTGCATGCTGAGACAGCCCGCGGCGGTGAGGGCCGGGGCCCAGCCGAGGCGCGCGAGCGAGCGCGCCCCGCGGAGACGGGAGCGATGAGCGTAGAGCATGACGTTCCTCCGACGCGTTGGCGTCAGGTGCGAGCGAAGGCGCGCGCGTCCCGCTGCGTGGGGAGTGCGCGGCCGTCGCGGTGGCAGTGTCCCTTCGTTGGAGACAGCGCCCCGCGGTCCGTCACGAAATGTGTGGAGGGGGATTCGAATCGCGCCGGGAGCTCGCTTCGAGCGGCGCGTCGCGGGCTACTGGATGTCGCTGTAGTCCGGCTGGCCGCCGAACGAGAAGCCGAAGCCGGCCGAGAAGATCACGCCCTCGCTCGCGGGGAAGTACAGCGCGGTCACCTCGGGCTGGAGCGCGAAGCTGCGCGACACGCGGATGTTCGCGCCGAGGCCGAGGCGCGCGGCGAAGCCGTCGGAGTTGTACTCGCTCGACGACGACGAGTACCCGAAGCCAAGCGCGTAGGCGATGCCGGGCGTCGCGATGATCGAGAAGCTCTGCGAGAGGTTGAACCCGAGGATCACCGGGAGGTTGAAGTACACCAGGCCCCCCCCCGAGCTGCCAACGGCGAGGTACATGCCCTGGAGGCCCGGATCGATGGCGAGGTCGAAGGCGCCGCGCACGAGGTTGATCTTCGTGTCGAAGCCCAGCGTCGAGAGGTTGCCCAGGCGAAAGCCCATGTCGACGCGGTCGGTGACGCCGAGGCGGAGCTGGTACGTCGGCGCCGTCGGCAGAAAGAGCCCTTCGCCGGTGGAGGGCTTGACCCCGATGAACTCGATGGCGGCCGTGTGCTGCATCTGCCCCGCGGGGAGCGTGCGCGCGGTGCCGTAGACGTTTGGCGAGGGACAGCCCGCGAGCGACGCGGCGACCGCGACGAGCGCGGCGTAACGGACGAGAGGGAGTGCGTGGTTCATGGTGAGGTTGATCGTGTTTTCTAGGGGTTTACGGAGGAGCGCGGCGCAGGCCGCGGAGGGCTTCGAGGTCGCCTCGCGCGGCGTAGCGCGGCCCTTCGATCGGGGCCGCTCCCACCAGTCACGAGCATGACTCTTGTACGTGATTTCATCGCGCGACTGCGACACGAGATCGCGCCCCTCCGACGGCAATTTTGGCGCTCACCGCGGTCTCGAAGCACGCGTTGTCGCCCACGCGCAGAGGGAGGCCCTCCTGCGGTAGCCTCTGGCTCGGATGACACGCGCGACGATGTCCGCTGCGAGCGCGCTCTCGACGCTTGCCCTGGTGGTGTGCGGCTGCGCGGTGCGCGTCGTATCCACGCCGCCCCCCGACGCCGCGACGCGCGACGCGCTCGAGACGCCCTGCGATGGTGCGCTCGTCGCGTGCGGAGGCTCCTGCGTCGACCCCGCGTCGGGGCTGATCTCGTGCGGCGCGACGTGCGTCGATCCGCGCGCGAACGCGGCCCATTGCGGTGGATGCGAGCGCCGATGCGTCGCGGGTCAGACCTGCATCGGCGGCGTCTGCGTGGGCGGCGAGACGCTCGCGCAGCGGAGCTGTGGCGCGGCGACGCCGGGCTGCGGGATGGTTCCTGTCGAGGGCGCCGTCTTCGCGATGGGCGACGAGGCGCCCGAGTTCGCGGCCGCGCCCGTGCAGACGAACGTGCGGGTTCACGGCTTCGCCATCGACGCGTATGAGGTCACCGTGGCGCGCTTCCGCGCGTGGATGGCCGCAGGGCAACCGATCCCGTCGGGGCCCGTGGTGTACCGCGGCGGCGCGCTGCCCTTCGAGGGGCCACTCGGGCCCGAGCGAGCCCTGGCGTGCGACGGCGACGCTGCGAACTATCGCGCCGCGAGAGACCGCGAGAACCATCCGATCAACTGCGTCAACTGGGCGATGGCGCAAGCCTTCTGCGTGTGGGACGGCAACGGCCTCGGTCGCCTCCCGACCCAGGCCGAGTGGGAGCTCGCGGCGCGCGGAACGACCGGGCGCTGGTATCCGTGGGGATCGTCAGCGCCCGACAGCACCCGCGCGTGCTGGTCGGGCATGGGCGCACAGCGGCGAACGTCCTGTGTCGTGGGGTCTTTTCCCGCGGGCGACTCGCCCGGCGGCGTTCACGACCTCGCAGGCAACATCTGGGAGCTGGTCGCGGACGCGTGGGAGCCGTACCGCAACACGCCGCCGGGGTGCTGGATCAACAGCGGTCCGACGGACCCGATCTGCATCGATCGCTCCGCGATGAACGGCGAACGCGTGGCGCGCGGCGGCTGGTGGGGTGGCGAAGGCGTCGGCAGCCTGGGCTCCGCAGCGCAAGGAGCGTTCTGGTTCGAGGGCCGGAGTTCCAGCGTGGGTTTCAGGTGCGCGCGCGACACGCCTTGATGTCGAAGGGGCGCTCCCGACCCTCGCAACGTCGAAGGCCTGAGGCGTCGGGAGGAGATCACGTGTGTCACGGCAGCCCTTGGATCGTCTCGTGGCCGTCCCCGGTGCCGAACGTGTAGCCCCAACACACCACGGCGAGCGAGCGACGCAGCGCGCACGTCAGCAGCGTCCCCGGCGCGATCGCGATGGCGTCGTCGAGGCCCGCCACCGCGACAGGAGTCGCCCGGTCGACGCGGGTCCCGTCACCGAGCTGCCCGTAGCTGTTGGCGCCCCGACACAGGACCGCGCCTCCTGTTGTCAGCGCGCATGTCGACGCGTAGCCGCTCTTCAGGTCCGCAATCCCCGACACGGCGGGGAGCACGATCGGCTGCGGCGTGGTCTCCGGTGCTCCGATCAGACTGCGGGCGTGTGTCCCCCAGCAGACGATCGCGCCTGTCGCGCGCACCGCGCACACGTGCATCGGGCCCGCGGCGAGTAGAACCGCGTCGGGAACGCCACGAGCGACGACGGGCGTACGACTCGCCACGGTGGTCCCGTCGCCCAGCTGACCTCCGTACATGGCGCCCCAGCACGCGACGCTGCCCCCGCGACGAATCACGCACGCATGGTCCCAGCCCATCGAGAGATCGACGGCGTCCGTCAGGTCGGGAACCGCCGTGGGGGTGTCGACAGGCGGCTCCATCTCGGAGGCGCCCAGGGGCCTGCCCCAGCACGACACCGAGCCGTTCACGCGACGCGCGCACGTCGCCTGAGACCCCGCGGAGATCTGCGCGACGTCGCGCAACCCCGGCACCGCCACGAAGTCACCGTCGACGAGGCACGCCACGGTGCGGTCCGCGCGGAGCACGCAGGGAGGAATGTTCATCGCGGTCGCGACCTCGATGGCGTCCGTCACCGTGCCGACGCGTCGCGCAGGGCTCCACGTCCAGACCTCGCCGCCGCGACGAATCGCGTACCCGCTGAAGCGGGCGTCGATGATCCTCGGGCGAGGATGCGCTTCGAGGGTGGGGAGATCCGTGTCAGCACAGCCGACGACGAGCCAACCGAGGAAGAGCGCGATCGCCTTGTTCGAGAGGAGGTTTGCCACGGGGAGGCCCCGAGGATATTCGCGCTCGCAGACGTCGTCGCGTCCGATCGGGATGGCGCAGCGAGCGAGGGCAGAGGTCGACGGGCGTCGTCGAGGCGATGCGCTCGCCGCTGCGCTTCACGCGCGCACGGCGGCGTGACCCTCCGCAGCAAAGATGCATTCACCACCCGCGGCGGTATCCTCGCGCGCGCCATGACCGCCGCGCCGTCCCGGCCTTCGCCCGCGCCCGTACGCATCCTCTCGCTCGATGGAGGCCCGGGGCCCCTCTATCACCTGCCGCTGCTCCGCGAGATCGAGCGGCGCAGCCCCGGCTTCATCGCGCGGACCCACGTCTTCACCGGAACCTCGGACGGCGCGCTCGTCGCGCTCTTTCTCGCCAAGCAGCTCGCCGAGGGACGCACCGGCGCCGAGGCCCTCGACGCGTGTCAACGCTTCGCCGACGCATACAGCCAGTCGTTCTCACAGGGCGCGTCGTGGGGAGGGTTCTTCTTTCGCAACCAGCCCTACTCCGACGGGCGGCGCTTTCGCGACGCGCTCTCGACGTGGTTCGGCGAGACCACCCTCGACGACCTGCACGCGCGCGGACGCCACGTCGCCATCACGTCGTTCAACGCGAACCCCTGGCGCCCGCGGTTCTACCGCAGCTTCGGCCCCGGCTGGTCGCGCAACGCCAAGGACGGCGAGCGCACGCTCCGCGAGGTCGCGCACGACACCTCGTCGGTGCCCGGCATCATGCCCGTGGCGCTCTCGCGCGGCGTCGCGTACCTCGACGGATTCCTCGCGTCGAACAACCCCGCGATGAGCGCGCTCGCCGTGATCGTGCGCGACGTCGTGCGGCGCGAGCACCCGGGCGAAGACCCCTTCGACCACGTCGTGATGCTCTCGCTCGGCGTCGGTCAGAGCCTCCGCGAGGCGCGCATCGAGGAGCGCGGCGGCCTCACTCGAAACCTCATCGAGCTGCTCTCGGACGACGTGCGCCTCCTCGCCGCGGCCGATCAGGAGTCGCTGACCGACGCGGTGAAAACCCTCTTCGGCAACAAGCCGCGCGGCGAGCGCGAAGCCCTCGGGCGCGCGTCGCTGAACTGGGGCGCGCTCGACCTCTTCGGTCACCTCGTCTACCTCGCCGACATGATGTTCCACGGGCAGAGCGGCGAGGTCGATCACAACTGCGAGCGGCTCCTCGGCTCCGCGCGCTTTCATCGCTACGAGCCGCGCATCGCGCTCATGCGCGCGGTCGTGCGCTTTCTCATCAAGCGCGGCGACGGCTCGACGGCAGCGATGGAGGCGCTCTACCGCGCGTGCTTCCGCGACGACGTCGAGACGGCGCCCGAAGACGCGCGCGACGCCGAAGAGAACCGCGACCGCACGCGCCGCGTCCTCGCGTGGATCGACGCGAGCTGGATGGCCGACCCGCCCAGGCTCGGCGCCGACACGCCCGACGACGGCGTGGTCGACGAGGGCTTCACGCCCGACGACTTCGAAGCCGCGCCCGTGTAGCGCGTCGATCGGTTGAGAATCGCAGAAGGGTGCGCCCAATCACCGCTCGTGGACCTCGATGGAGAGGCGCCACGCGCTGCGACGCAGCAACACGAGAGGGACTCACACCATGAAGATCAAGAGCACGGTCAGGGCGGGCGGCGTCATCATCGAGAACCGCCCCGCGGCGCGGTAGGGCGCTGCGTAACGCCACTCAGCGGCGCTTCGGCGCGGACGGCGCGATCGGGGGGGTCGCGTCGGGCGTCGTGGACGGGTCGACATGCGCGGGCGGCGGCGGCGCGCCGTAGACCTCCGCGGAGCCGCGTCCCGTGGGGCACGCGGTGAGCAGCGCGGCCGCGAGCATCGCCGCGCGGAGGGGCGCGCAGGGCGCGGCGCAGAAGGGGCATCGCGCGTCGTCGACGAAGACGTGACGACGGCAACGGTCACAGGGCGCGAGTCTCGGTTCGGGCATCACCGCGCGAGCATCGCACGAGGGGAGCGGCCTCGCCTCGAAGGACCTCTCGCCACGAATGCTCCGCGCTCAGGGTTGATATCGCCGGTCGAAGCAACGCTCGACGAAGGCCTCTACCTCGCCGCGCGTCGGAATCTCCCCCGTCGCGGGCTCGCGGTCTGATCGCGCGACGCGCTCGCGGACCTCGGCCATCTTCGCGGAGCGGTCGTGCTCGGCGGTGAGAAGACCTCCGTCGAAGACGAGCTCCACGACGCGCTCGTACTTCCACGCGGGGTGAAAGCCCATGTGCACGTAGAGGCTGCGAATGAAGCCGTCTGCGAGCAGCACGCCGCCCGTGTACTCGATGGGGAGCATCAAGCCCTCGTAGTGGTTGTTGAAGAAGTCGAAGCGCTCGGTCGCAGGGGTCGGTCGCACGCCGCGAAGCTCGGGCCCCTCCGCGCGCGTCGCCGCGCCCTTCGCCTCGTCGCGCGCGATGAGGTTGATGTGCAGCGCGTCGAGCACGAGGCGCCGTTCTTCGAGCCCGAAGACGGCCTGATAGCCGCGCCAGCACGCGGTGCTCGCCATCACCGGACGGAGCCCGAGCGAGGTCACGTCGAAGAGCTCCCCCTCGCTGATGCCCGCGAGGGCGTAGCGCGCGCCGTTGTAGAGAAACGCGTCTTGAATCTGCGCGGTCATCGAGGCACCTCGTCACCCTCTCTCGGCGCGGTCACACCTCGCCGCGCCAGCCCGCACCGTCGCGCGCGAAGCCCGCTCGCACACGCGACGTGACCTCGTCAGGGAGCGGCCCCCTCGCCACGACCTCAACAGCGCGCTCGAGGTGATCGAGGCGCGCGGTGCCCACGATGCACGCGCTCACGCCGGGCGCGTAGGCCGAGAAGCGCAGCGAGAGCTCGTCCCACGCGAGCGGCGACGGGTCGAGCGCCATCACCCGCAGCCGCTCCCAGTAGGTCTCGGCGTAGTCGCCCACCGGACGCGCTTCGAAGCGCCACGGCGCGTTCGCCAGCGGACGCTTCGCGATCACGCCGAGGCCCCGCGTCGAAGCCTCTCGCAGCGCGCCGTCGAGCGACGCCTGATCGCACACGTTGACCGACGCCTCGACGGACGCGAATCGCCCCGACCCCACGGCCCACGAGAGCGCCTCGTTCTCACCCGAGTACGCCGCGACGCGCACCTTGCCCGCGCGCACGGCGCCTTCGAGCGCGTCGATCACCTCGCCGCGCGCGAGCACCTCCGTCGGACACGAGTGCAGATGGAACACGTCGATGCGATCGGTCGCGAGCCGCGCGAGCGCCGCGTCGACGCCTGCCGTGATGCAGTACGCCGTCCAGTCCGGGACTCCGTCGACGCCGTAGCCCCCTTTGGTCAAGAGCACGAACTCGTCGCGGCGATGCTTGAGATGCCGCGCGATGCGGGCCTCCGAAGCCCCGTAGCTCCGCGCCGTGTCGAGGAGCGTGACGCCGAGGTCGAGGGCCCTGTTGAGGAGCGCTTCGGCCTCGCGCTCGGTGACGTCGTCGCGCCCGATCTGGGCGGCGCCGAGTCCGAGCGCAGAGACCGTGAGGCCGGTGGCGCCGAGCGCGCGGCGCGGGAGTGTGGTGCTCATGGGGAGCGATGACGATATCCGACGCGCGTCTGCGCGGATCGCGGAACCGCAGGTGCGCGCGACGCCGCGAATTCGTCGGCGCGCCTCATCCCGCGTCCGAGGCTCTCCGCGGCATGAACGCTGCTCGATGGCGCTCCCAATGCTTCACCAGAGCGCTCTCGTTGTTCTGTTCGTGTCGCTGTGTCTGCCTCGCATCGCCCTCGCGCAGCAGCGCGCGAAGCCGCGTCGTCGCGCGGATGAGCACGACATCGCTGTCGTCCGAGCGCCCGCGGCACAGGCCACCGCGTCGCAACCTCCTGCGCCGTGCCCCGCGCCCGAGGCGCCGCCCGCGAGCGTCCGACCGACGGGTTCCGTGGGCGTGTCGATCGGCGTGGCGACGGTGAACGGCGGCGCCTACGCAGCGCGCGCGTCGTACTGGGGAAACGGCGGCTTCAACGCCGGGGTGAGCGCGGCGATCGAAGGCGGCGTGTACCCGGCTTCGTGGCTCCTCGTCGGGCTTCGCGCGGGCCTGCTCCACAGCGAGAGCGACGCCGCCCGAAGCGACGGAAGCACCACGGCGCTCGACCTCTACGACGGCGGGCTCATCGTTCGCGCCGAGCTCCCCATCGGGGCTGAGGGCGTTCGCGGCGTCGTCGGGTTGCAGGGCGAGCTCGGGCTACAGGGCATCTCGCTCAGCCTCCGCGGCGTCGACGAGACCGCGCTCGGACCGCGCGCCGCCTTTCTGGTCATCGGCCAGGTCATCGTCGGACGCTTCGCCTTCGGTCTCCGCGCGGGTCAGCGATTCGGCCTCTGGTGGCGTGAGACCGACCTCGACTTCGACCTCGGCGGCTTCGAGTTCGCGACCGGGTGCGAGGTGCGACTGTGATCCGGCCGAGCGCGCGAAGGGTGATCGCCGCAGCCCTCGTGGCGACGGCGTCAGGCGCCGCGGGCTGCGTGCCCTGCGACACCGGTGGAGAGAGCGTGATGCGATGGTCCTTCGAGTCGTGCGCGGACGCGGCTTGCGGCTTCGGGGTCGAAGCGGGCTCTGCGCAGCGTTGGGCGGCCTACCACCGCGGGGAGCACAGCCTCCTCCTCGGTCGCAACACGTCGGTGCGCGCGTTCGCCACGAGGCCGTGGCCCGAAGGGTCGCACGGGCCCGCGGTGTTCCTCCTGGCGCGCTGCGACGAGGGGACGGCCCTCGCGCTGGAGCTCGAGGTCCCGAGCGAGACATCGCCCGCGACGGAGCCGACGAGGCACCGCACGATCGTCTCCGCGTCCCCTCAGTGGGCGCCTCACTTCGTGCGCTTTCCCGGGGTGCAGTCGGTCTACGGCTTCGGCCTCGTGGGGCTCGTCACCTCGGGATCGGGCGGCTGTCAGGTCGACGACATCGAGCTCCGCGCAAACGACCGCGACGCCTGCCAGTAAACCGCGTCACGCGAGCGCGCTTCTCAGTCCGCATCGAAGCGCGTAGAAGGTCGGGCGCAGGGTTCGAGAGCGACGCCGACTCGATCAGCGTCTGAGGCCATCGACCCGCACCGGGAGGTTCGTGGTGAAGATCCGTACGAAGGTCCGCGCTGGGTACTGCACCGACCAGGAGAACGACGACTTTCGTCCGCTCGCGCCGACGCCCGCGCTGATTCGCCGATAGCGCCGCCGAGCGCCCCACCCGCCGCCTCGAAGCGTCCCCCGAACACGCGGATTGATCCCCGCGCGCACGCCGCGCAACGTACAGTCGCGCGGTCATGGCCCCCGTACCCGAGACGCCCGAGCGGAGCCGTCCGCTTCCCGTCGCGCTGATCTTCGTCGTGATCGTCGTGATCGCCGCGGTCGCAGCGATCGCCGCGCTCCGAGCGCCGCCCTGCGGAGCGCAGCACACGCGTTGGTGCCGGTCGACGCCGCGACCCGCCGCGAGGGCGCGCGACGTGGCCCCGCGTCCCCACGTCGCAGCCCCCGACGCGGCGCCTGCGGTGCATGCCGTCGCGACCTCCGACGCTGCCGCGGGCCCGCGCTGGCGACCGAGGCACGGCGAGCTCTTTCCCGGTGAGCGCGCGGTCATCGCGCCGTTGGACGTCGGCGCCGCGCTCGGTCCGACGCACGTCTTCGAACTCGCGCACCACGCCGAGGCGCGCGTGATGATCGGACTCCGCGTAGACACCCGAGAGGGATGGCTCCGCGTGAGCATCGCCGCCGGGAGCGAGGTCCCTCCTCGCGCGGTGGAGGGGCCCTTCGCGGTGACGGCCGACGCGGGCGGACTCACGAGCGCCGAGGTCGACGCCGCGATCGCGGCCCTCGCCGCGGTGCTGCATCACAACGTCGCGGTGCCGCCGCCGCGCGAGATGCAGCCCATTCGACGAAACACCCTGTAGCGATCGGGCCGCGACGTCGGCGCCGACACGCCCTACGCGTTCGACCAGAAGTGCCTCGCGCCGCGGGCCACGCGCTCGCGCGTCAGGTCGAGGTCGTAGCGGGTGTTCTGCTGCGAGCAGGCGCCCGCCGCGATGCACGCGTCGATGAAGTCGAGGGCCTCGTCTCTGCGCTCGGGGTGGTGGTGGGCCACGAGCGCGACGGCCTCGCCGATGTTCCGCACCTCGTCGTAGATCGTCGAGCGCTGCGCCGCCGACCTGAGGAGCGTGAGCAGCGGCGGCATCGCGTCGGAGCCCATGTGCCGCGCGAGCATCTTCGCGAGCATCTTCGTCGTCTCGCGAGGGAGGTAGCGCGTGTGGCTCCCTCGGGCCGCGGCGACGCGCTCGGCGAGCGCCGCGGTGATCGGCTCGGTGGCCCACGCGTCGGGCACGGGGCCCTCGGGCCAGCCGTTCGCGGCGAGCGTCTCCATGAGCGCGCGGAGGATCATCCGCTCGCCCGCGCCTTCGGCCAGAAACGCCTTTGCATACGCCGAATGGGGGATGCCCAGGCCGCGGTCCCACGCGTCGCCGAAGGACGTCGCGACGTCGGAGGGGACCACGTCGTTCGCGCGCATCCACGCGAGGAGAGCGCGCACCTCGTCGAGGCTCGCGGGCCCCGCGTCGGCCCCGTAGCCGCCCTCGGCGCCGAAGGAGGCCCAGCGGTGCCCGTGCGTCGCGAGCTCGTAACGGTCGTGGATGCTGTATGTGAGCGCCTCGCCCACGCGGCCCACGAGGCCCGGCGGCATCGGCGAGCGCCACGTCGAGAGCGTGACCCGCGGCTCCTTTGGGTGGCGTTCGAAGACGTTGAGCCGCGCCTCGATCCTGAGCCCGCGGAGCGTCTCGTTGAGCGCGACGAAGCGCTCGAGGAGGAGCCGTCGGAAGGGTCCCGCCGCAGCGTCGAGTCCGCGCGCGTGCGCGACGCCACGCACGAGATCGACCGCGGTCTCTCGGTGCCACGGGACGAACCACCTCGCGTCGCCGTGCGCGACGACGACCCCCGGCAGGCGCGAGGCCATGCTCGGCGCGACGCCCTTGTAGACAGCCTCCTCGGGCGCCGCCGCGGGGTGCGCGTTCCACGCGGAGACGTCGTAGCGCTGCGTCGTTCCGTCCGTGAGCGAGTGCGCGACCACGACGCCGCTCTCGGGCTGGGTGAGCATCACCCCGTCGCCCACCGCGGGCGCGCAGAGGCTCTCGCGCTCGACCACCGAGACGACGCCCTCGCGCGTCACCGACACGCAGCGCACGGCGTCGGTCGCGATGTCGCGCGCGAAGATCCACGCGACGTCTCCGACCTGCGCGACCGACACATCGTCGGAGCCCGCGGTTGAGAGCGGGAGCATCCACCACACCTCGTCGCCCCCGGCGTCGGCGCCCAGGCGCCCGGCATACACGCCGTGAAACCCCTGGGCGACGAAGCGTCCATCGGGCGCGACGGTCATCGCGGGTCGCGGCTCTCCCTGAGGCCCCGCTCCCAGCGTGATCGCGTCGAGCGCGCGCGCTGCCTTCGCACCGAAATCGACGACGCGATCGACTCGAGACTGTTCTCCCTCGACGACGCGGAGCTCGACCCCGTCGCGTTGGAGCTCTACGAGGCGATCGGCGCCGCCCGGCGACGCGATCATCGTGGTCCACGCGCCCCGCGCGAACTTCTCTCGAACACCCAGCGCAGGAACGCCCAGGAGCGCCAGCGCGTCGTGCCCGTTCGCGCTGGTGTGCGCGCGCCCCTGGACGCACAGCGTCGTGCCCGCGGCGTTGAGCGAGAGCGTCCCCGTCGACGACGACGCCTTGGCCGTGTGCTTGACCTTCACGGCCTTGCCGAGCGCGAGGCGCGTGACGCCGAACACGTCGGCGACGAAGAGCGAGGAGCCGTCGGAGCTGAAGAGCGCGTACGCCATGATGGGCGCGGACTCTACTCGCACCGCGCGGCGAAGGTCATCCGACGCGCTCGCATAGAACGCGCGATCTCGCGCCCCCGCGTGAGCATCTCGCCTGTTCGGGCCGTACCATCGGGCATGAAGTGGACGATCGTCTCCGCCGTGATGCTGGCGACCCTGGGCTGCGGAGCGACCAGCACGAACGCGATCGCGCAGAGCGCGCGAGGCTCGCACCGCAACGGGCACGCCGCGCGGGTCCATGAGCTGCCGCCCGAGTCATCGCCCGTCGAGCGGCAGACCGTCGCGCCCTCGAACGCGCCTCCCACCGATCCGTGGCGTGACCCCATGGCGACGCTCGACGCCGCGGCCGCGCGCGCGCAACCCGGAGCGCGCCGCGTGCTCCAGGCGATCCGCGCGATGCTCGACGAGTCGACGATCGTCCGAGGCTCCTGCTACACGTGGGCGAGCGCCCTCTACCGCCGCGCGGGCGGGCGCTCGCAGGCGATCTTTCACGGCGATCGCCGCGCGTCGTTCTCGTCTCCCGAGCTGCTCGCGCCGGGAGACTGGGTGTTCTTCATCAACCACTCCTTCGGCGACGTGACCCACAGCGCGATCTTCGTCGCGTGGATCGACGAGGCCGCGCGCACCGCGCTGATGGTGAGCTACCCCGGCGGCAACCGCCGCGCCCCCGGGCGCTTCAGCGACTACGAGCTCTCCAACGTCTACCAGATCGTTCGCATGGGCGACGCGCTCGACGACGCGCCCGCGCCGCGCAGCAGCTCGCGCCACGCGCGCCGCGACCCCCGCAGCCGCTGAGCGCAGCGCCGCTCGGTGCGCGCCCGACGTCGAGCGCGAACCCCTTCAAAGCCCCATCGACCCGGCGACGCGCCCATCTGAGCCTTGACAGCCCCTCGTCCCGGGGACTGAGATTCCCCGCCGCCAGCGAGAGGGATTTGTATGACCAGTGGCTCTGACCGCCCCTTCACACCGAACGTGCCGCTCGCCGAGGCGGCCGCGCTCGGCGCCACGACGGAGTTCTTCGCCTCGCGCCCGACGCGCGAGCCAGCGCCCGAGGCGGCCTTCGGGTTCCTCACGTCCGCGTTCTCGGGCGCCGACGTGCGCGTCGTCGAAGCGCGCATCCACGAGTCGCTCGAGGAGCTCTACGAAGCCGTCGTCGAGCTCTGCACCTCGGACTCCGCCATCGAGTTCGACTCCGCCCTCGGCGCCCGCTGCGTGATCGAGATCGTGCGCGGTCCTCGCACGCGACGGCTCTGCGGCGTCGCGCGACGCGTCGAGCGCCTCGACTCGTGGGGAGGCTTCCGCCGCGCGCGCCTGGTGATCGTGCCCGCGATGTGGGCCCTCTCGCGCCGCAGCGACAGCCGGATCTTTCAAGACCTCGACACGGTCGAGATCGTGAAGGCCGTGCTCGACGAGGCCGACCTCGACGCGCCCACCGTCGAGACCCGACGCGAGTACCCCAAGCGCGAGTACTGCGTGCAGTACCGCGAGACCGACCTCGCGTTCATCACGCGACTGCTCGAAGAAGAGGGCATCGTCCTCTACTTTCGCCACGACGGAGACGCCGAGGTCGCGGTGCTCACCGACGCGGCCTCGTACGCGCTCTGCCCCACGATCGACCGACGCGCCGTCCCCTTCTCGCCGCCGCAGTCGGAGCTCAGCCCCGTCGAGGTCGTGCAGCGCCTCGACTTCGCGCGCGAGCTCCGATCGACGGGCTTCACGGGCCGCGACTACGACTTCACGCGCCCCCTGGCCTCGCTCGACATGACCCGCTCGCAGCCGCGCGGAGACCAGGGTGAGCGCCCGCGCTACGAGTATCCCGCGCGCTTCACGCCGGGGCCCTACGACGAGGGCGCGAAGGTCTACGGCGCGCACGACGGCGGGCGTCGCGTCGAGGTCCGTCACGGCGAGGAGCAGTGCGCCGAGGGCGTCGCCGCGGGCGAAGGAAACGTCACGGGCTTCATGCCCGGGCGCGTGTTCCAGCTCCTCGGGCACGAGCACGGCGACCTCGATCGGCGCTACCTCATCACCAGCGTCTCGCACCACCTACGCGCGCCCGAGGCGCTGCTCACCGCGGGCGAGAACGCGCGACGCGCCGAAGGGGTCGACCGCTACCGCAACGAGTTCCGCTGCATCCCCGCCGACGTGCCCTTTCTGCCTTCGCGCAAGACGCCGCGACCCACGGTGCTCGCCGCGCAGACCGCCGTGGTCACAGGCAAAGGCGACGAAGAGATCCACGTCGACGCGCACGGCCGCATCAAGGTTCAGTTTCACTGGGACCGCAAAGGCCACCACGACGACAAGAGCTCGTGCTGGATCCGCGTCTCGCAGAACTGGGCCGGCGGGGGCTGGGGCTTCATGTTCGTCCCGCGCGTCGGGATGGAGGTGGTGGTGACCTTCCTCGAAGGCGACCCCGACAGACCGCTCATCACGGGCTGCGTCTACAACGGCGTGAATCGACCGCCGTACGAGCTCCCCGCGGAGAAGACCAAGAGCACGATCAAGTCGACGAGCTCACCGGGCGGCAACGGCTTCAACGAGCTGCGCTTCGAAGACCTCAAGGGCAGCGAAGAGATCTACATCCACGCGCAGAAGGACCTCAACGAGACCATCAACCACGACCACGGCGTCACCGTCGGCAACAACCAGAGCATCTACATCAAGGGCCACCAGTACCTCACCATCGAGGGAGACGGCGAGAAGCCCAAGGGGATGCAGGGGCCCGGTCACGGCGTGAAGGTGACCGGCGAGTACAACATCGACGCCTCGGGCGACGTGGGCATCTCGTCGAAGGGCAAGATCAAGCTGATCGCCACGGGCGACATCCGGCTGGAGTCCGAAGCGAGCGTCTTCGTGAAGTCTACCGCGGGGATCAACCTCGACTCGAAGACGATCAAGATCAACGGCAAGACGAAGGTCTCCATCGGCTCCGACACGGAGATCCTCTTGCACTCGGGCGGGAGCTCGATCTCGATCACGCCGGGCGGCGTCGAGATCAAGTCGGGCGGGAGCGTGAAGCTCGACGGCGCGAACCTCACGCTCTCGGGGAGCGCGAGCGCGGGGCTCTCGTCGAGCGGCGTCACGAACGTCAGCGGAACGCCGCTGCAGCTCAACGGGCCTGGGATGTTCGCGGGGCGCGTGACCGAGCTCGCGCCCGCCACCATCACCACGGGCGCCGCGCTCGTGCTCGTGGGCGGCGCGTCGTTCCCCTACCCCGTCGTGAAGAAGAGCGACGGGTCGCTGCAGGTCGGCGATCACATCAATATCAAGCCCGGCACTGGCAGGTACAAAGACTTCCAGGCGAAGGTGCTGCGCGACCTCGGGATCATGTCGTCGACGCCCGCCGGCGCGAAGCGCCTCGAGAACATCCAGAACAACCCCAAGGGGCACGACCTCACGATCCGCGAGTTCTCCGCGGCCGAAGAGAAGAAGTGGGGCAAGAATAACTCGCTCTGCTACCCCGGCGCAGGAATGGGTGACGACAACGCGCTCCGCTACGACGACCACGGCAACGCCGTCGCGGGCCCCGGCACCAACTCCGAGATCGCGTACAACCCCGACATCGTCGACGGGCCCGAAGGCCACCGCGAGCCGTCCGACGCCACGCTCTTCCACGAGATGGGTCACGCCGAACACAACTCCTACGGCACCAACCGCCAGTGGGAGGGCACCGGCGACGGCTGGGAGAACCGCGAGGAGCAGCAGACCATTGACAGCGGCCTCAACCGCCCCGGCGACCGCTACCAGGTCGAGGGCGTGCCGCAATCGCCGACCGAGAACGAGTACCTCGGAGACCGCGGTTACCCCTACCGACGCGCCGACCACGGCAGCAAGTACGTCAACCCCGAC
>JBPOHC010000193.1:0-14959 GCA_052035985.1 Myxococcota bacterium
TTGGCCTCGGCCCACTCGACGAGCGCGAAGGTCTGGTCGTGGAGGTTGCCCGTCGCCACCGTCGCGAGGTTGAGATCGAGCTTGAAGCGCGTGAGCCTCGCGAGCGACGCACCGGACGGAAACGCCGCCATCAGCGCCTTCACGAGCGCTTCGAACTGCGCGCTGTTGATCGAGAGCGTCGCGCTGACCGGAACCGGCGTCGAAGGAGGCGTCGCCGTCGCAACGGTGACGGGCGCGGTCGCAGCGGGAGCCGGTTGCAGCGGCTGCGGCTGCGGCGGAGACAGCGGCGCCACGCCCTGCGAAGGCCGCGGAATGAAGTGCTCGGTGACCCGCTCGTCGCGGAGCTTGAAGCTCGTGTCGAGCACCATCTGATAGGCGCCCGCCATGTGCTTCACCGCGGCGCGCGGCCAGAGGAAGTACTCCCCCTGCTCGCCGTCGATGTCGAAGCCGCCCACGGAGTACCCGTGCATGCGCTGGGTCGCGCCGTCACCGAAGGCCTCGAGGCCGAGCAGCGACGAGCCCTGCGTCTCTCGGAGCGCGTCGGCGCCGCCGATCATCATGGTGGCCGCGCGAGACTGATGCATGTGGCCGAACAGGTGCGCGAAGAAGCGCCCCGGCGGCGCCATCTGATCGCGAAACGCGTCGAGGGAACGGCGGTGGAGCCACGACGTCGGGTGGTGCGTGAGGAGCAACGCCACGCCGTGATTCTTCACCCATCGGGGATAGTTCTTGCCGCACACGGCCGAGAGCTGCCTCGCGTCGAGATCGAGGCGCCCGAGATGGTCGCCGCCGTCGAGCTGAAGAAACGCGCTGTTCAACCCCACGAGCGCGTAACGCACGCCGCCCCTCTCGCACGACACCGAGAGATCGCCGGGGAGCGCGCCCTCCGTCCCCTTCGTCACGGTGTAGCCCGTCGGCCACGGGTGCTTCGCCTCGAAGCGCGCGGTGAACGCCGTGTACTCCTTGAAGGCCTCGTTCACGACGCCTCGGTACTCGCAGTTCGGCGCGCTCCAGAACTCGTCGCGGATCTCCGCGTCGTCGTGCCACATGCGCATCGCCCTCACGGCGGGCTTCTTCGCGTCGGGGCGCACGAGATCATGGTTGCCCGGAACCGCCACGAGCGCGGGGCGCGAGCCGAGCTTCGCGAGCTCCTCCCACAGCTCGTCGAGCTCCTCTTCGAGCTCGGTGAAGTCCTTCGCGGTGCCTCGCTGCGTGAGGTCGCCGGTGAACAGCACCAGATCGAGCGGCCCCGAGCGCTCATGGACGTGCGCGAGGTCTTCGAAGAACTGCTCCTTCACGTTCGGCCAGAGCCTCTTGCCCTCGCCCATGCCGCAGTGAAGATCGGTGATGTGGAGCCATCGCAGCGTCGACTTCATCTCGACCCGCGAAGCTATCATCGCCTCCCCTCGACGATCTCGTCGGAAGCGTTGCGCCGCCCCCACCGCTGCTGACACTCTCCGTCACGCAATGGAGACGCGGAGCTTTCTCGCGCTACTGGCCGGTGGGATGGTGCTCCTCGCGCTCGGCGGGAGCATCGGCGGAAACCGCGACGCCACGCGCTCGGGCCTCGGCCCCCTCGGGCTGTTCTTCAAGGGCGCCGGACTCGCGGTGCTCACCTACGCGATCTATCGGCTCGTGAAGGGCAACCTCTAGCCGCGCGTCGCGCAGAGCGCTTCGAAGGCCCTCGCGTCGACCGCGGGGCTCTTCAGATGTCCCTGGTACGCGTCGCAGTCTCGGCCTGCCAGAAACGCGAGCTGCTCCTCGCGCTCGACGCCCACCGCGACGGCCGTGAGGCGCAGGCTGTGGGCCATCGCGATGATCGCCGAGACGATCTCGCCGTGGTCCTTCCGCGTCGCGAGGTCGTGCACGAACGACCGATCGATCTTCAACGCGTCGAGCGGAAAGCGTCGCAGGTGCGCGAGCGACGAGTAGCCCGAGCCGAAGTCGTCGATCGCGATACGCACCCCGATGCCTCGGAGCCGCTGGAGGATCGCGTCAGACTCCTCCTCGCGGTCGATCAGGGCGCGCTCGGTGAGCTCCAGCTCGAGCATCTCGGGCGGAAAGCCCGACGCCGCGAGCGCGGCCGAAACCGTGGCGCACACGTCGCCGTGTCGGAGCTGCCGAGGCGAGAGGTTCACGGAGATCCGCAGCGAACCGAGGCCCGCGTCGATCCAGCGGCGCCCCTGGCGGCACGCCTCGCCGATCACCCACGCGCCGATCGGCGCGATGAGCCCGGTCTCCTCGGCCACGGGAATGAACTGCGCGGGCGCGATCGCCCCCTCGCCTGGATCGCTCCAGCGGAGGAGCGCCTCGGCGCCCACGATGCGCCCGGTCTTGAGTTCGAACTGCGGCTGGTAGTGCAGCCTGAGCTCGTCGCGCTCGATCGCCGCGCGGAGCATCGCCTCGAGGTTGATGCGCCGCAGCGCCGCGTGCGTGAGGTCGTCGGAGAAGAACTTGAAGCGCCCCCGACCCTCGGTCTTCGCGCGGTAGAGCGCGGCGTCGGCCCGCTCCAGAAGCTCCTCCGCGCTGCGCCCGTGCTCGGGAAAGAGGCTGATCCCGACGCTCACCCCGACGTGCACCTCGGCGCCGATCGAGAGCTTCCAGGGCTCGGCGAGCGCGTCGATGATCTTCTTCGCCACGAGGGCCGCGTCGCGAGGGCGCGAGATGCCTTCGAGCAGCACCGCGAACTCGTCGCCGCCGAGGCGCGTCACCGTGTCGACGCCGCGGAGTCGCGCGGTGAGCCTCCGCGCCACGAGCTGCAAGAGCTCGTCTCCCGCGAGGTGTCCGAAGCCGTCGTTCACGTCCTTGAAGTGGTCGAGGTCGAGCATCAGGAGCGCCATCGCGCGACGCCCCCTTCGCGCGGCGTCGATGCCGTGCTCGACGCGATCGAAGAGCAGCAGGCGGTTGGGCAACCCCGTGAGCGCGTCGTGGTGCGCGAGAAAATCGAGCTTCGCCGCCGCGTCTCGAAGCCGCTGCGACACCTCCGAAATGACCACTCGCGTGACCGCGACACCGTCGCGTCCGACCTCGCGGTTGGCCTCGATCCTCGCCCAGAACGGCGCGGCGCCTCGACGCACGAGGCGGAGCTCGACGACCTGCACGGCGTCTCGCTCCGAGAGCTTCAGGCGATGAATCTCCCACGCCGCGAGGTCGCCGTGCGCGACGAAGGACGAGAGCAGCTCGCCATGAAGCGCCTCGCTCGACGCGCCGAGCAGCGAGGCCGCGATGCGGTTGGCCTCGACGATCACGCCGTCGTCTCGGAGCGCGAGGTAGCCCACGGGCGCATGTTCAAAGAGGTCGACGTAGCGGTCGCGCGCGGGCTCGTCGATCGGTGACGGACGCTCCCTCGGCTCGACCGGAGCATCGCTCGCACGCTTCGCGCCCCGGGTGTCGTCGCGCGTCGTCGGCCTGCCCATCGGGGGAACTGCTCCTCCGCGGAGCTTCCGGCGTCGCGGTCGGTCCGTCACGCAAATTGCGCTTGCTTCAAGGCATCTCCGCGAACCCGTCGCCGCGCGATGTCGCGGCCTCCCTCGATGTGCTACCTGCTCGCGCATCGACCGCTCTACCCGCGGGTGGAGCGCGTGGGAGTGAAGCACGTCGATGACCACCTCGCGCCGCATCGCGCTCGTCGCGTCCGTCGTCGCCGCCAGCGCCAGCAACACAGCGAACGCCCAGAACGCGCGCGTCCCGCCCGCCGTGACCGCGGCGTGCAGGGCGCTCGAGCTCGTCGCGAACCAGCGCGCGGCCGCCGCGTGGGGCGAGTTCGGGCGTCGTCCGCCTCCGTCACCCGCCGCGTCGCTCGACGGCGCTGCCCCCTGTCGCGCCGGACCGTGGGGCGCGTGGGCGCTCTCGCTCGACGCCGTCGAGATCGGAAGCACCGTCGTCGGATCACCCGCGCCCACAGGGCGATGGAGGCTGCGATTCATCACGCCCTCGGGCGCGGCGCTCACCGCCGCGAACGCCTCGGAGCTCACCTTCGGCCCGATCGGCAGCGACCGCCACACCGTCGACCTGCGCTTCTCCGACCTCGACGGCGACGGCGTCCCCGAGGTCTTCGTGCGCCGCGCCTCCACGCGCGGAACGACCCTGGCCCAGCGCACGTTGCAGGTGTTCACGATCCGTGGCGGCGCGGTGTCTCCCTACGCGCCCGCGCAACCATTCTCGACCGCGAGCGACGTCGAAGACCGCGACGGCGATGGCCTCCAGGACCTCGTCTCGACGACCGTCTACACATCGCCCGACGCGTGGTGCCAGTCGCGCGTCGGCCCCCTCGAAGCCCTCTCGCACTTCGCCCGCGCGCAGCGCGACGGAACCTGGCGGGTCGACGATCCGATCGCGCTCGGTCTCCTCCGCCTCGCGTGTCCGCAGATCGACGGTGCGCTCTATCGAGCCGAGGAGCTCACCCGTGACCGGGGCGATGCCTATGTCGCGCTCGCGCGTCGCGTCGCGTGCGCGAGACTCTCGGGCGCGTCCCCCGAAGACATCTCGCGTCGGATCACCGCGGACCTCCACGGCGCAGAGGCGGACCGCTGCGTCACGCCCGACGCGCTCACGGACTTCGCGCGCTCCATGAATGTGCCGGTCACCCTCGCCCGCGCGACCGTGCGATCCGTTCCGAGCGAGAGCGCCGCGGTCGCACCCGCGCCCGCGATGGACCCCGAGCTCACCACGAGCGCCGCGGTCGACCCTCGCGTCGCCACCCGCTGCGCGACGCTCGCCGCACAGACGCGAAGCCTCGCGCGATCACCGCTCGCGCGCGCTCGCGGCGCCGACTTCAACGACGCGGTGCCCGAAGACATCGCGCGCACCTTCGGGCGATGCGCCGCTGCGACAGGAGGCGCCTGGATCACAACGCTCGACGCGGCGCTCGCGCCTTCGGCCCAACGTGAGGACGGCGGAGGCTTCGTCGGCGCGTGGTCGCTGCGCTTCGTCGGCGTCGACGGTCGCACCGCGCGCGGCCTCGCGGGCTCGCGCTATCGCAGCACGCAGTTCTATCTCGACGCGCCGTCGATGATCCGCGCGTTCGACTACGACGGCGACGGCAGGGCGGAGCTCGTGCTGCGAGAGGTCCACCACGAGCACGAGGGGACGCCCGGAGACACCGTGCGGCTCTACACCGCGCGCGACGGCGCCGCGCGTCGCTACGCGCCCACAGACACGCTCCGCGCGATCAACGGAACCGCAGACGGCGACCACGACGGACGTCCCGACCTCGTCGACACCGAGACCCTCACCCTCGAAGACGACTGCCCCGGCGCCGCGTCAGGCGCGATGATCCCCACGGTGTCGCTCCTCGCACACTCGCTCCCCGACGGGACCTTCTCACGCGATGACGCCGCCGCGCGACGCTGGGTCGAGGGCCAGTGCCCGTCGCCTCCGACGAGGCTGATCCGTGACGTGGCAAACGGCGGCGAGCTCGAACGCGACCGCGAATCGACCGCGCGCATCGTCGCCTGCGCGCGCTTCTGGGGAGTCCCCGCGGCGGATGTGCTCGAGCGCCTCCACGACGAGCTCGTCGCGCGCGGCGCAAGACCTGACGACCGCTGTCTGCCCGCGACGCGCCTCGGCCGCTTCGCCCTCTTCACGCCGCCCTTCGTACTCCAGCGACGCTAACGCTTGACGCAGGTGGCCCACGAGAGCGGCGCGAGCGAGAGACCGCGCCAGCGATCGCCGACGTAGCCCGTCCAGCCCCCAGACGTGAGCCACGTGTGCGCGCCATCGACGACGACCTCGGCGGCGTGCGCGGTGAACTCTGAAACCGGACGCCACGCGAAGCGCAGCGGGTCCGTCGAGGCGAGGGCGACGGTGCGCGCGTAGTCGGTGAGCGACTCGCTCGTGCGCGTGAGAAACAGGTAGTACACGCCGCGACGGAGCACCACGAAGGGGCTCTCGAGGTTGCCCCATCCGAAGCTCGGCAGCGGGTCTTCGGTCACCGCCGCGGGCTCGCTCCACGAGACGAGGTCGGCGCTCTGCGACACGACGATGCGGCCGTTCGAAGTCGGGCTCACGCCCACCGAGTAGAGGAGCCACCGCGCGCCGTCGCGAAAGAGGAACGGATCGCGTCCGCCCGGCGCGGAGAGCGTCGTGCGCGTCCAGTGAAAGAGGTCGTCGCTGTCGGCCCTGCGAATGCGTCCGTCGGCCGCGTTGGGGAAGTAGAACATCGCCCAACGCCCCGGCGAGACCTCGGCGACGTGCGGCGCCCAGATGGCCATCTCGTCGCCCATCGACATGAGCGCGTCGGGCTCCTCGTGCCACGGTCCCGCGAGCGAAGGCGCCGTCGCGTGGAGAAAGCTCCGCTCGGCCTGCGGCATCCCCATCGAGGTGTGCGTGATCCCGAAGACGTGCCACACGCCGTCGCGCGCACGAACGATGGTGTGGTCGTTGAGGTAGCGCGTTCCCGCGGGCTCGAACACGCGCGTGAAGCCCCCGCTGAGAAAAGGCGTCGCGACGTCGAGCGCCACCGAGCCGTCGAGCTCACACGACGCCGTTGGGAGCATCGGAAGCGGCGTCGGCGCGGGGCTCGGGTCGCTCCCGCACGCGCTCGACGCCACGACCAAAGCACAGAGCATCACCACGGAGCGCGATTGCACCGCGCGATCATAGAGCGTCTCTCGCTCCGTCCGCGATGTGAGAATCGCGCGACCGAACTTCGCGAAGAGCACCACGCCGTAGTCTCCGACGGCCTCGAAGCCGATCGCGCGATAGGCCCGCTGCGCAGAGACATTCGACTCCCCCGTGAAGAGGATCGACGACGTCACCCCTTCGCCGCTCGCGACGCTCAGCGACCCCGCGACGCAGCTCCGCGCGTGCCCTCGCGACCGCAGGTCTGGCGGCGTCCACACGCCGCCGATCTGCACCGTGTCGGGCAGGCGCGCGTTGAAGGTCGACATCGCCACGAGCGCGCCGCCCTCCTCGACGACGAACATCGCACCGTCGTCGATGAGCGTCGCGACCGCGCGAGCGGTCTTCTCATCGAGCTCGGGGCCCGGCAGCGCAGCCGTCATCTCGACCTCGTAGTCGCGCCGCCACGCCGAGAGCGCCGCGTGGTCGCGCGTCGTCGCGCGTCGAACCGTCGTGCGGCCGACGCGGAGCGCCTCGGGTAGCGTCAGCGCGTCGAGACGGAGCGAGAAGAGCACCTCGCGGCTGCACACGCGCGTCGCTCGATCGCCCATTCCGAGCGCAGCGCGCGCAGACACGACCTGCGCCCACGGACCGATGATCCCCGCGACCGCGCGACCGGAGCGCGCCACGACCTCGCGCACGGCCTCCTCGACGCGCTCGGGGCATTGCACGATGACGATGCCGTTCCAGCCGTGAAAGGCAACACACATCAGCGGATCACCGAGGCCCACCCAGGTTCCGCCGTAGGGCTGTCCACGGTCTGCGATACCCGCGCGTCGAAGGTTCGACCGAAGGAACATCGACGACGCACCATGACGTGAGAGAAAGGCTTCGATGTGCGCCTCGTCGCGCTCGGTGAGCACCATGTTCGCGGAGCTTCTCGCATCAAAGAAACAACGTCGATGCGCTTCACCCCAACGGCGCGCGTTGCGGTATCACTCTCGGCGATGCCCTACGACATCTCGATGTGCCCGGGTGAAGGATGTCCCCTGCGAGACCGCTGCTATCGCGCACGCGCGGTCCCCCTCGCCCGACAAGACTGGCTCGGGAGCGCGCCCTACAACGCGACCACCAACCGCTGCGAGCTCTTCTGGGACCTCGAATCGCTCGCGCCGAACGAGGCGTCGATCCGAGATCGCGCGTATGCGCTGTGGCTGTCTGAGGGGTGCCCCGAGGGGCGCGCCGACGCCCACTGGCAGCAGGCGAGAGAGGAGCTGGAGCGAGCCTTCTGGGCCCGCATCCAGCGCTGAGTCAGGGAGAGATTCGAACTACGGCTTGAAGAAGCCGCCCACGGCGCCGAGGAGCATGCGGATCATCTCCGCGCGGTGCGTCTGCGCCTGCTTCACCATCTCGACGTGGAGCGCCCACAGCGTCGTGTCGAGCTGACCGTCCTGCTGCGGCACGCACACGTCGATGTCGCCATCGAGCTTGATGCGCGTCCACGCGCGGAGCTGCGCCATCGGCGTCCCCTCGGCGGGCACGGCCATCGCGGCGCTCGTGTTGCTCACGAAGGTGCGCACCTCCAACGTCGTCGCGTCGCTCACGATCTTGCCGAGCGTCCCGACGACCTTCTCCGCGAAGCCGCGGAACGGGTCGGTCTTCACCTCGACGAGCTCGTCGGCGTTGAGCTCGGCGGGCTCTTCCTTCGGCGTGCTGCTGCTGAAGAGGCCGAAGTGCTTCGACTCGAGATCGCCCTTCGCCTCCAGCGATTCGAAGGCCGCAGCAGGCGCTTCCGCGGACTTCGACGTGTCGCTCGCAGTCGACGTCGACACGGCGGTGCTTCGAACCTCGATGGGCGCGCGCACGGTCACGGCGCCGGGCTCGCCGAAGTTCAGCCGCACCGCGGGATCGCCCGTGACCACGTAGTCGCGCGCGTCGTTGTGGGCGGTCCACATGCGCACGAGCTCGGTTCGAAGCGACGCGGCGGCGTCTTCGGCGGCGTACTCGACGGCCTCCATCTGACCGCTCATCTCGGTGCCGAGGTACGCGTAGCGCTGGTTGAAGAACTCCATCGCGGCGCCGACGGGGAGGCCCTTCATGAGCGCTTCCATCGCGCTCCTGAAGACGCCCAGGCGGTTGCCCGTCGCGGCGCCCGTGGGGAGCGAGTCGCTCCACGCGCGCTCGATGTGTCCGACGGCCGCGAGGGCGCCGCCGCGCGGGTGTGAGAGCAGCCGACGGTGCAGCCCCGACACGAAGGGACGCTCCGCGATGTCACGGTCGCCCTTCTTGTTCTCCTTGATGGCGTACTCGTTGTGCTGCGGGGTTCCGCCGCCGTAGCACGCGAAGTTGAACGCGATGAGCCCGTGGAGCTTCGCGTCCGACGCGATGTGATCGCCAGAGAAGTAGAGCGCGTCGGTGATGGGCTGAAAGGGCCGCGGGTTCTGCCAGTCGCTACAGAGGAGCGCGCCCTGGTGCGGGATCTGCCGCGCGTCGCCGCGGTTGAAGCCCACGCCGTGGCTCGCCGTGAAGATGAGCGAAGGCGTCTCCGCGCCGCCGAGGAGGCCGCCGAGCGCCGACACGGTGGCCTTGTCGTCGTAGTGGCGCGCGAAGCTCCAGCCCGAGAGCTCGGCGACCTTGCGGGGGTTCTTCTCGAGCACGTCGGCGAGCGGCGCGATGAGCGACTCGCGCGAGAGCTTCGTCGCGGCGTCGTCGGGGTTGCGCACGCCGAAGAAGGCCAGCGAGCGAGAGAGCCTGAGCGGACGCGTCTCGGCCTCGACCACGCTGCGCGCGTAGGCCGCGTAGTCGTCGAGCGAGTCGAAGTGGATGCGCCCCACGGCGTAGGTCACGTCGAGCTGATACTGGAACGCGAAGGGGATCTCCGACGGCGACCCCACGAGGAGGAGGTAGTACGGAAAGTGCTCGGGATCGGCCGCGGCGCCCGGGTCGACGCCGAACCTGCCGAGAAACTTCTTGAGCGACTCGCCCGGTCGCACACCCTCGGCGCCGCGCAGCTCGCGGTAGTACCTCTCGACGTTGGCGCCCGCCTGCGACTGCCTGTGCCGAAGCAGCGGAGAGAGCGCCTCGCGGATCGCAGCCTGACGCTTCTCCTCGTCGGTCCCCGGCTTCACCGCGGGAAAGATCACCCCCCAGCCGGTCTGCGCGAGGTCGCCGCGGTCGATGCCCTCGGCCACGCCGAAGTGCGAGTTGTCATCGCGCTCGCGCCGCGCTTTGAGCAGGTCGGCGTCGTCCGTCGAATCGCCGCCTCGGGCTACTGCGACGAGCTCCTCGACGCTCTGGGGTTCAAAAAGCGGTGCGCCGGTGCTCGCGTTGATGCCGTCGGCGACGAACATGCCTTCGTCCATTCAGACCTCCACGCGCGGCACCGTAACGAACGCGACGCCTGGTGAGAAGCGCGATCCGCAGCGACCCATCACGTTGCGTCGGAGCCTCGTTCGTACTGGACGAGCGCGCATCGCCTCGGCCTATCGTCCCGGTCGAAGGGACGACCACGGATGGACGCAGAGACCGACACGCTCGGGATTCTCCTCGCGATGGACGACGGCCGCGCGGGCATCGACGACCCGCTCGACGCGAAGGCCACGCGCGAGGGCCAGCGGCCGCGCGAGAACGACCCGAAGCACTACTACCGCCCCGGCGGAGACCCCAACGACCTGGCCGCGCAGGGCTGGTCGCTGATCGTTCCCGAAGGCGCCCTCGGCGACCGCCTCGTCGAGATCGCCCGTCCGCTCATCGAGAAGCGCGCCGATGACCAGGGACTCTCGCGCGAGGAGGTGAAGGTCTTCCGCGTGTCGTCAGACCCGCGGCTTCGCACGCCCGAGGGCGCGACGGAGTGGTCGCACACGCACTACGACGACCGCAAGAGGTCGTCGGAAGACGTGCCGTTGTATCAGCTCATCCTGGGCGACCTCGATCAGGTGCCGCTCGCGATCCAGCAGCGGCAGTCGCTCGCGGGGCGCGTCGGGCGGCTCCACTTCGACGACGAGCAGGGCTACGAGGCGTACATCGACAAGCTCCTGCGGTGGGAGCGCGCCGCGCCGCAGAGAACCCCAGGACGCGTGGTGTTTCACACGGCCCACGACGGATCGGGCGCGCTCAAGGCCGGACACGCCGGGCTCGTCGCGCCGCTCCTCGAGCTGATGAACGCGGAGCAGGAGCGCGGCCGCTCCGTGGCGGGCGCCATCGAGGTGGGCGGCGGCGTTCCCCTCGACATGGACATCGACGGCTTCTTCGAGCGCACCGGTACGCGCGACGCGGGCGTGCTCTTCACCATGAGCCACGGCCTCGGCGGCCCTCGCGACGGGTGGAAGCGCGAAGAGGATCGCCGCGCGCGTCAGGGCGCGATGATGTTCGGCCTCGAGGGCTCGGTGACCGGCGCAGAGCTCGCGGAGCGCACCTTCATGCCCGGCGGCGTGTGGTTCATGTTCGCGTGTTACAGCGCGGGAACGCCCGACGTGAGCGCGTATCAGCACTGGCTCGCGCGCCTCGCCTCGCTCGGCAAGATCAAGCACACCGACGTGCTCGCGAGCCTCAAGGGCGCGAAGCCCTTCATCGCCTCGCTGCCGCAGCGCGTGCTCGCGAACCCCGATGGACCGCTGGCCTTCGTGGGCCACGTCGACCTCGCGTGGTCGTACAGCTTTCAAGACGGCGACGACGCCACGAAGCGTCGACCGGGACAGTTTCAACGCATCGTGGAGCCGATGCTCCGCGCCGACCGCATGGGCGTCGCGGTGTCTGAGCTCTCGCGCGCGCAGGCCGACGCGGAGACGGGCCTCGCGGGCTACTACGACGAAGACGCGCGCACGTCGTCGAAGACCGGCGACGAGGCGCGCAGGGCCTTCCTCTGGATGCAGCGCAACGACCTCGCGGGCTACGTGCTGCTCGGAGATCCCGCGGCGAGGCTGCCCGTGTCGCCGCCCGCGAAGAGGAGCGCGAAGGGCGCCGCGTCGATGCTCTTCGCTCCCGCGGTGAGCGCACAGCCCGCGGCCGTGACGGCGCCCGCGGTGAGCGCGCAGCCCGCGACGATCGTGACGCCCTCGGTGGCGCTGCCCGCCAACGTCGACGCGACGAAGCTCGAACGCGCGATCTGCGATCAGGTGGGCGGAATGAGCACCACGAAGAAGCTCGCGGCCTCGTGCGGTCTCGACCCCGAGACCTTCGAGAAGCTCGCGAAGATCTACCGCGACGCAGGCCGCGCCGCGCTCGGGATCAAGAGCTGAACGGAGCGCCGCGCTCGCGTGCCGTGCGTACGCGAACGCGACGCCGTGATGGTCAGAGGGTCGGCTGGATCAGCGCGTGCGGCGCTTGCGCTTCGTGGCGGGCGCGGCGGCGTTCGTCGCGGGGTCGGTAGGCGACGCGGGGTTCACGGGCGCGGCGACCCTCTGCACGCGCGGCGCGCTGCGCGTCTCGGTGACGAGCGACGGAAAGCGCGACTCCGCGGCCTCGGGCGTCGCGCGCAACAGCCAGCGACCGGTCGCCTGCACGTCGGCGTAGGTGCGCCAGAGGAGCGTCCACGCGCCCGCGCAGCGCCGCGACCAGAGCCGCGCGTTGTCGTCGGCGTTGTCGGTGAGCGCCTTGATGATCTGGTCGGCGACCTCGCGCGCGCCGCTCGCGTCGGTGTCGCGGTAGTTGCACGGGTCCTTCGAGACGGCCGCCGCGTGACGCTCGTAGATGCCCGCGAGCGTGAGGAGGTTGTTCGCCAGCTTGCGATGGCCCGGCGTGCCGTTCATCGCGAGGACGATGGGTCCCTCTTCGGCGTGGTTGGCGAAGTGGTATCGCGCGAGCGTGAGCATGCGGTCGGCGATGTCGGCGCCTCGCGTGATGACCTCCGCGGGGACGACCTCGTACGACACCCCCGCCTCGGCCTGGAGCAGCATGTGCTTCGCGTACCACGCGGCGCCCGCGTATCGCTGGAGCTTCGAGAGCGCCTTGGGGTCGAACTCGCCCGCCGCGGCCACGGCCTGAAAGCGGGCGTAGAGCGGGGCGTCGTCGCGGACGTCGTTGCAGACCGAGAGCGTGACCTCGCTGGCCGCCTGGAGGTCGACGCGCAGCGTGAGGGACTCTTCGTCGGTGACGGCGTCGACCTCCTTCTCGACGCGCATCCACACGTCGGGCGAGCCGATCCTGGGCGGCGAGGTGAGGGTCAACGGCCTCCGAGGCGGCGCATCCGTCTCGGGCTCTTTCTCGGTGATGGTCATGCTTCGACTCCTGCGGAGTGACGAACGTGACGGTCGCCGCGCGCGCCAATCGCGAGCGGTCCGCACTGACCACGAACGGTGTCGACGTCGAAAACCTTGAGCGCGGAGTTCGAGGCGCGCGCGTGATCGCGCCCGGGGGCGCTCCCGCAACACGGCGACGGAGGTATCAGAGCGGAATGTCCGACAGATTCGGGACGGTCATCACCGCCGCGCTCCCGCCCACGACGAGCGCCCCCGCCGCAGCGTCGCGGCCGTTGAACGACCCGATGTCGGCGATGAGCGCGTCACCGAAGCCTCGCACCGCAGGGCTGCCGAAGGTCGCGCGCCAGTCGAAGCGGCACCCGATCAGCGTCAGGCGCGCGCCCCACGTGCTCGGGAGCCGCCAGTCGATGGCCGCCGGTGGAGAAGGGCTGTCGTCGCCGACATGCTGGAGCGCGATGACCGTGCTGCTGGCGATCGGACCGAGGAGCGCATCGCCCGCACCGCCGCGGCACGTTGCCAGGAACTGCGAGCTCTCCGATCGACAGTCCTGCGCGTAGAGCGTGGCGAGCTCTTCGCCCGAGGAGCCGTCGAGGGGGATGTCGAGTCCCCCTTCCGGCTCGTGCGCGAGGAGGTCGTCGCGCCGCTCGCGTAACGCTCGCTGAAGCCCGCGGCGAGGAACAGGTCGGTCCCGTTCCACGCGCGACGCAGGAAGTCGACCGTGGGGTCCGTGCCGACGTCCAAGGTCGTCATCACGCTGGGTGTGACGACGCTCGAATGGCTCATCGAGGGAGGGATCACCAGCTCGGTTCGGAACGCGCAGTTCTGAAGCGAGAGCCTCCCGCCGATGGCGAGGATCATCGGGCTCGCCGGACCGGTGAAGGTGCACGCGTGAAACTCCGTGCCGAGGCTCTGCTCGGCGCGGAAGACGACCCCGATCCGCCAGATCCCGGCGTTGCCGACCCCCTTGGTGAACTTCGGAGGCAGGTCGCCCTCGAGCTGCCGGAGCGTCTCCTGAATCGAGCCCTGCGTTCCCGTGTCGAATCGACAGCGCGTGAAGCGCGTGCTCGAGAGATCCTTGCCTTGCTTGAAGTAGGCAGCGTCGCCGGGGGCGGTCAAATCGAGCACCGCGCCGCCGGACTCGACCGTCGGGGTCTTCGTCTCGCAGCCGATCCACACCAGCTCCAGGCGCGCGCTGCGAAAGTCGCAGCCCGAGAAGCCGGTGTGGTGCTGGACCTCGCCGCCCGCCGCCACCAGGGTGACGCAGCGGTTGGCGAGCTCGTTGGCGTCGAAGACGACGTTCTCCACGGTCACGACGACCTGCGTCCTCGCGACGAACATGGAGCTCACCTCGGGCACGGTACCGAGGGAGGCGGCGGGCGAAAAGCCGCGGGCGGCCTTGATGAGCGCAGCCCCCAGCCGCCGCGTCGCGGGGCCGCAGCCCCCTCGAAGAATGAACCCGTTGAGGAGGTTGGGCGTCAGCTCGTCGACGGCCTCCCCGTGCGCCTGCGCTGCCGATGCGCCGACCCGCAGCGGGCGATCGATCGCGTAGTCGTTGGAGAGCACCACGGGGATCGACCCCAGCGAAGAAGGGCCAGTGCGAGGCCCCGTCAGGACGCCCATATTTCGCGACGCACCGTACAGCATGCGGTGATTGAAGCCTGCGTCCAGGGCAGCCTGGAGCGCCGCCGTCGTTCGACGCACCTCCCACGCGTCGCCAGGGTCCTCGTCCCTCAGGGGGACGGCTCCCCACCACTCCGGGTGGACTTCTCGAACGGAGTCGCCCGAGAAGAGGATGCGGCCGGCCTCGGTCGGAGCACCCCGGGGGCCGTGTCTTCCATGAAGACGTCGAAGATCTGCTGGAGGGGCGCCTGGATGCCCCCCTGGATCTCGATCCGAACCTTGAAGAACTCGCCAGTCGGGAAGGTGAAGTTCGTCGAGGGAAGCCCGTCGACGCTCCTTCTGAGCCACGGGGCGTCACTGCGGTGCGCGTTCGCGAGGTCTTGTGTGTATCCCCCCGGTACCAGCACGGCTCGCGGGGCGAAGACCAGAGTGACACAGGCAGGAACGATCAGGTCCGAGAGCGCCGCGTCGCCGTCGCGCGTGATCTGCGCGCGCCCGGCCCGGAGCATCGGATCGGCGATGGCGGACAGCGGGCTGGGACGCCCGATCACGTAGCGCCCAGGAGGAATGAAGATGAAGCC
>JBPOHC010000944.1:0-3376 GCA_052035985.1 Myxococcota bacterium
GGGGTTGACGACGCGTCCCATGAAGAGCGTCGCGCCCGTCGGCCGATCGCGGATCACGAAGAGGAAGGGACGGTCCGCGCGGAAGGTCGCGGGCTCCATGTGGGCCGTTCCCACGAAGACGACGGCGGTGGCGGCGGCGGCCTCGGTGCCCTGCTCGTTCACGGCGATGAAGCCCTGGTGGATCACGTCGGAGACGAGCAGGTCGCGCGCGCCGTCGATGCCCGAGAAGTCCGCGCCGCCCGAGAACGCGTCGCTCATCCCCATCGTCTGGAGGAGCTGCTTGAGGCTCGTCGACGTGCGGAACGAGAAGGTCGGAACGGTGAGCTGCACGCTGCGTCCGTGGAGCCCCTCGACGATCCCCTGGAGCCGATCGGCGGTGAGTCCGCGCTCGAAGGCCGCGAAGGTCCCGGCGCTCGGGAGGATGAGCACCATCGAGGTCTGCCCGCCCGCGTACGGGAGCTCGACGGCCTGGTAGTCCGCCCCCTCGGCGTAGGCGTACTCGCCGCTGCGGTTCATGAAGGGCACCGACGGAGCCGACCCGTCGGCGCGATGAAAGGCCGCGGGCGCGGTCGCCGACGCTTCGAAGTGCTCGGCCCACGAGGCCTTGAAGTACACCGCGTTGGTGAGCACGAGGCGCGTGTCGGAGTTCACCGCGCCCGTGGGGATGAGCTCGGGGATGCGCCGCTCGGTCTGCTCGCTCACGGCGGCGTTGATGCGCGCGCGGCTCGCCTCGGCGTCGCGGATGAAGTCGACGAGGTTCACGCCCGCGCCGTAGCTCTCGGCCAGCGTGTCGAGGTAGCTCGGGAGGAAGCTGAAGCCGCGCTGTCCCCAGAGCGCGTTGACGACGCGGAGCGTGAAGGACTGACCGCTCTCGACGGGTCGCGCGGCGCGCGCGGCGAGGTCCTGATCGAGCGCGTTGAAGGCCGCGTGCTGCCTCGCCTGCGGGAGCTGGAATCGCAGCGCCGACGCCATCTGCGCCTCCGTCGCGTTGCGCGCGCCGGCCCAGGCCATCGCGAGCGCGAGCTGCACCGAGTGGGGCGAGTAGATGATGTTCCCGTCGGTCTTCGCGAGCTCGCGGTACGCGTCGACGGAGAAGGTCGTGTGGCCGCGCACGAGCGCAGCGCGGTCTTCGGCCGACACCGTCGGCGCGGTGATGCGAGCGTGAGAAGACCGCGCGACTTCGAAGGCGTTGTTGGCGTCGATGGGCGTGCTCCCGTCGCCGCATCCGGCGAGGAGCGCGAGCGCGAGGCCCGAGGTGATGAGCGCGCGAGAAGAGGAGCGAAGCGTGTTGTGGTTCATGCCCGATCACAGTGCAGTCGCCGTGCCTCGCGGAATCACCGGGCGTATCGCGCGAACGATCTCCGCGCGCTCGATCGCGTTCGTATCGACGTGGCAACAGTCGCGGCACAGCGCGGCTCAACGCGCTTGAAGTGTCTATCGAGAAGCGTTTTCGAGAGGGCGGTCAGCCCGCGCGGCGGCGTCGCGCGCCAACGAGCGCGGACGCAGCGAGCATCGCGAGGAGCGCGCTCCCGGTCGACGGAGCGCCACGCGGGGTCGCGCATCCGCAGCCCGAGTCCGAGGCGGGGAGAGGGGGCGTCGCGGCATCGGCGCTCGCGACGTCGGAGGCTGCGGTGACGTCGTTCGAAGGGGGCGCGTCGGTCGCGGTCACGTCGATCACGTCGGTCGAGGTGACATCGATCACGTCGCTCGCGGAGGTCACGTCAGTGAAGGTCACGTCGGGGACGCTCGCGTCGGGGAGGCTCGCGTCGATCACGCCTGCGTCGGGCGAGGCGACGGCGCACGCGGGCTTGAGCCCTGCGATGACGCGCCAGCCGGGGTTGGTCCCTTCGCCCGCGTAGGCGCCGCGGAAGGTGCGCGAGGTCCGCGGGGTGCAGTTGAAATCGAGGTTCCAGTCGCGGTCCGTGGAGAGCTGCGCCATGTCGATCGCGGCGCCCTGACAGCGGCCCGCGCGGGGGTAGAAATCCATCGAGCCGGGGGTGATCGACGGCGCGGCGACGTACATGGGCGCGGCGGCGACGGCGTCGGTGACGTTGTCGCGCTGCGTGTCGATGGTGCCGCTGATGGGCATGGCCGAGAAGATCACGTTGCCGACGACGGCGCTGCCTTGCGCCGCCGCGCTGCCGAAGACCACGCCGCGCCCCGCGGAGTAGATCGTGTTGTCGTAGACGAAGGCCTGGCGCAGCGGGAGGTCGTGGTTGCGCAGCAGGATCGCCGTGCCCGCCACGTCGACGAAGAGGTTGTCGTGGATGGTCACGCGCCCCGACGCTTGCAGCAGCGACTCGCGCGGGTTGTGGAGGAAGACGTTGCCGTCGATCTCGTAGCGATCCATCGCGCCGAGGCCCGTGTCGGGGAAGCCTCCGACGAGGAGGTTCGGTCGGTTGCCGTCGGGCGAGGGGCGGTCGGTCTTGATCCAGACGTTGTTGCGAATGATCGTGCTGGTGGGCGCCGTGGGCATCCCCGCGAGCGTCGGGCGCGCGCGCTGATACTTGATCTCCATCCCGTAGCCGATGGTGTTCTGGATGAGGTTGTTCTCGATGAGCCCGCCGATGAAGGGCTGCGTGCCGTCGGAGTTGCCGAGGTAGAGCCCGGTGCCCGCGCCGTTGATCGTGTTGCCGCGGATGATCCATCCCCAGGTGGGCGTCTTGGTCGAGATGGCGACGGTCTGCTGCGAGCCGTCGTGGCCGACGAAGGTGCAGCCCTCGATGGTGATGTGGTGCACGGTGTTGCTCGCGAGCCCGCCCGCGCTGACGCCGAAGGCGCCCACGATGCCGTGTCCGTCGATGGTCACGCGGCGGAGCACCACGTAGCTCGAGTTGCGGAGCTCGATGGTGTTGCAGCACGGTCCCGGGTCGGCGTTGAAGACCGCCGCGGGGCCGCTCGAAGGCCCCTCGATCACGATGGGCGCGTCGGGCGTTCCGTTGAGGTTCGCGATGCTCAGGATGCCGTAGGAACCCCCCGCGAGGCGCATCGTGTCGCCCGGTCGGAGGGCGGTCACGACGGTGCGGTAGTTCGACGGCGTGGCGGGGCGGTCGTCAGCGCGCGCTTCGAACGCGAGGAGGCAGAGCGAGGCGGCGAGGGAGCGGTGTTGCGTGCGGTCCATCGGTGCCTCAGTCGGCGAATTCGAGGTCGTCGAGGAGGATGGAGCCGGTGTCGATTCCTTCGGCGGACATGGCGATTTCGATGCGGCGGAGGCGGCGGAGATCGAGCGCGGGCGTGGCGCGCGCGGCGAGGCCCGAGAGCGTGAGGCGCACGGTCTGGAGCACGGCGCGCGGATAGTCCGTGGGGTAGAGGTGCGGCACCTCGGTGACCTCGGAGGCGAGGGCCGAGCCGCGGTGTCCGTCTGCGTCGACGAGGG
>JBPOHC010000573.1:0-11425 GCA_052035985.1 Myxococcota bacterium
ACCTGAAAGCCGCGGTCGGACGTCCAGTCGAGCGTGACCCTGCGCGCCGAGGGGTTGTTCTTGTCGTAGAGGATGACGTTGGGCGGGAGCTCCAGCTTCGTCACGCGGGGCGGCGGGGCCCACGCGGGGCCCGCGACCTCCTCGATGCGAGGGCGCACGGGGCGCCGGGGAGGCGCGGCGGGGGTCGGCCCGGGGTCTGCTCCGTACCTCGCGACGAGCGCCTCGCGGATGCCGCGGAGACGCATCCCGATCTCGCGGATCGCCTCCGTGGTGCGCGCGACGGGCCACGAGTGCTGCTCCGCCCCGCCGTCGACCAGCGCGACGCGCAGGTTGCCGTCTGCGGTCGAGTAGATCACCGCGGCCTTGTCGCCGTAGATCGTCTGCGCGCCGAGGCGCTCCTCTGCGGCGTTGCGCTTCCGCGCGTGCTGGTGGTGCTGGTGGCGACGGGAGGTGGGGGCGCTGCGCCGGGTCATGCGCCCGATTATACAGACCGGGCGCTCCGGTGGATACGGGGTCGAATCAATCGCGCGCGTGGCCCGTCTCGCAGCGCATGGACACGATGCCCGAGGCCACGCCACCGACCGAAGCCGAATCTGCGCCGCTCGCCCCGATGGCGCGTCGCGCGGTGCAGCGCGCTCCGCGCTTCAAGCTCTACCCGACCGACTCGCAGCGCAAGACGCTCCTCGCGTGGGAGAACTCGCTCCGGTGGCTCTGGAACCTCTGCCTCGAACAGACGCTCATGGCCCGCTCGCGAAGCCGCTGTGACCGCCAGTTCCTCACCGCAGCGTCGGAGAAGTACGCCGCGGCGCTCAAGGCTGCGAAGGCCGCGAAGACGGCCGGGGTGCCCTTCGAGGCGCCGCCCGAGACCGCGACGGTCGAGACGCCGCTGGGATGTTGGAAGTGGCCCGACGCCCTCTCGCAGCAACGGCAGATGACCGAGCTCCAGCGCGAGTGCGCGGGCGACCCTCGCGTCGACGCGCTCAACCGCGTGCCGCGCTACCCGAAGGGCGCCGTGGTGACGGCCCTCGAAACCGCGTGGAAGCGGTATTTCATGCTCCGCACACCGGGCGATGCGAGCGAAGGCGGCGAGGGCAAGCCGCAGTTCAAGCGCCACGGGCAGACGGTGCCTATCGAGTTCGCGGGGCTCTTCACGCGATTCGAGGGCGAGGGGTGGGATGGGTCCGTCCACATCCCGACGCTCGGCGCGGTGAAGGCGAACATCCACACGTCGCCCTTCGCGTGTCGTCGTAGCGACTGCGCGGGCAAAAAGTGCGAGGTCTGCGCCTCGCGCACGGAGCGCAAGCTCACGCGCATCGTCCTCACGCGCGACGTCGACGAGTGGTTCGCCGCCATCGCCGTCTCGTGGTCGGAGCCTGAACCCGTGGCGCTCACCGTCCCCGTCGTGGGCGTCAACCGTGGCATCGGCATCCTCGCGGCGGCCTCGACGGGGGAGCTCTTCGAGGGGCCGCGCTTCGTGCAGCGTGCACAGGAGCAACTCGAACGCCGCCAGGCCGTCGCCAACCGAAGGGGCGACGCGCGTCAGGCTCGATGCGAGGCCGTGCGGCGCGCGGTCGACGCGAAAGACCTCGACGCCATCGCGAGGGCGCTCAAGGGCGAGTCACCGAAGAGCGAGTTCACGCGCTGGGTCAACGCGATGCTGCGCTGGGACTCGGAGGGGCGTCACGGGTTCGCGCCGCGGTGCGGCCAGGGAGCGAACGAGAAGAAGGCGCGCGAGCAGGTGGCGAAGCGCCACCGCAAGACGCGCAGGCAGCGCGAGTCGCACCTGCACATGGTCTCGCGTCGTATCGCCGAGGCCGCGGGCACCGTCGTCATGGAGGCGATGGACATCAAGGCGCTCACGAAGAGCGCCGCGGGCACCGTCGAGGCGCCGGGGGAACTCGTGCAGGCGAAGGCGAACCACAACCGCGCCGCCCTCGACGGTGGCTGGGGCGCCCTCGCGAACCTGACGAAGTACAAAATCGAGTACCGCGGCGGGACCTTCGCGAAACGCAACCCCGCGTTCGCCGCGCAGACGTGCCCGACGTGCGGTCACGTCGCCGCCGAGAACCGCCCTGACTGCCGCACGTTCCTGTGCGTGAAGTGCGGCCACACCGAGCAGGGCGACGTGCTCACGGGGAAGAACCTCGCGGCGTGGTACACGGCCGAGGGCACCGGCACGCCCACGAAGAAGCCCGCCAAGCGCACCAAGCGGAGCTTCAAGCCGAAGGCGAAGTGATCGCCGTTCTGGTGATGGGGTGACTGCACGCGCAGTCATCCCACCGACTCGCAGTCACCCCACCGCGCCGGGGCTCCCTCTCCGAGCGCTGAGTCCGACCGCAGCGCCTCTGGCCGTGTGAGGCCATCGCTTCCGCCTACTTTAATCGGTCTTTCGCTTCGGCCCGACGCCGCACCAATGCGGAGCTCTCGTCGCTTCTGCCGATCAGCGATCCCTCCAGAGCGAATAAAAGTGCTCCGCAGAAGGCGTTTGGTAGCAGCAACGCGTGAGTCACTTTTGCGCGTTCCTGGGTCTTGCCGCGCGATGGCGTCGGGCGTGTGAGGCGCGCGTCGCAAGCCCTCAGAATGACATTCGCTTCCGGCTGCTTTTGTCATTCTGGAGTGACCCGCGCCGCGTTCAATCACCTTATCCCAAGGCGTTTTCGCTCGATTACACGGGCAAAGAGCTCCACGTCTGGTCCCGCCGAGCGTGCTGCTCGACACCGCGAGGGCGAGGTGCGCCCGGACCAAAAAGCGAAAGGCCCGCGTGTTCCAGCACGCGAGCCCTTCTTCGATCGTCTACCCACGGTCCGATCACGAACCGCACGACCACCAGTCGGGCGGACTGTGACCGGCTTCGTGGGGAAGCGCAACGACTTTGCGACGCGAACGCGTCGCGAGAAGGACCACGACTACCCATGAAACCGAAGTCCGAGTTCCCCATCACGATGCCCTCCGACGAGGGCGATCAGCGCGCCCTCAATCGGCAGGAGCGACGCCGCCACTCCCCGACGAGGGCGCGGCACTCCGAGCGCCCGCCGACGCCCCGCAAGGCACCTGTGCGTCAGGCGACGCGCCACCGCCGCGAGTAGCGTCGCCTCGGCGTGCTCGGGCGCTCACCGCTTCGCGCCCTCAACGGTGTCGCCCCCGGTCGGTGCGCTCTGCGCGTCGGTCGGGGGTAGCGCATCGGCCTTGGCCTGCGCCTTCTGCACGCGCGCCGCTTCTCGCTCACCAACCTCCCGCAGCCACGTCGATACGTCCCGCTTCGCGAGCGCAGCCGCGGTCTCGAACGCGCTTCGCTGCGCGCTCGTGAGCCGAATGCGAAGCACGTCGCTCTTGCGATCGGCGTCGGGTGACTTGGGGCGCCCGCGAGTTCGCGCGGCCTTCTCAGTCTGTTCGCTCTCCGTCGCGTCGTCGGTCTTCCTGGGGCCGCTCATCGTCGGGACGGTATCACCGGCAGAGTGACAGTGTATGTCACTCGCAATATTTGTTGTGTCCACGATAATTGGTGGCGCCGCGTACGACGCTGCGAGAGAACATCGTGAGCAAACTGTCGATGGAGCAACGTGTTCGCGTCGCCGCCGCACTCGCGGACGGGATGTCGATGCACGGCGTCGAGCGCCTGACGGGCGTCACGCGGCAGACCGTGGGCGCGTTCCTGCTCGCGCTTGGCGATGGCTGCTCGCTCGTCCACGCGTCGCACATGCACGATCTCGTGTCCGACGTGATCGAGTGCGACGAGGTGTGGGCCTTCGTCGGAACGAAGGAGTCTCGCCGCGATGAGTTCGACCCCGCGGAGTTCGGCGACGCCTACACGTTCGTCGCCCTCGATGCGACCTCACGCGCGATCGTCTCGCACCTGACGGACAAGCGAACGGCCGAGGCGACGCGCGTGTTTATCGCGGACCTCAAGCGCCGCGTGCCGGGGAAACCGCAGCTCACGACCGACGGGTGGGTGTCGTACGTCGATGCGATCGAGCGGGCTTTCGGAACGCGCGTTCACTACGCGAAGAACCTCAAGACCTACGCGGCCGACGAGGCGAACGGCGCGAGCCGCGATGACGTCCGGTACTCGCGCGGGCGCTGCATCGCCTCGCAGAAGATCCCTGTGTTCGGGGCGCCCGACGAGTCGAAGATCACGACGGCCCACGTCGAGCGGTCGAACCTCACCACGCGTATGTGGTGCCGTCGTCTCACGCGCCTGACGACCGGGTTTTCAAGGCGCCTCGTGTACCTGCGCGCTGCGATGGCGCTGCACTTCGCGGCCTACAACTTCGTGCGGGTCCACGCGGCGCTCCGGGTGACACCCGCGATGCAGCTCGGGGTGACCGACCGCATCTGGTCGATGGAGGAGCTTGTTGAGGCGGCGCTCGACGCCAACTCTTCGGCCCCGTCCGCAGTGCCGCCGCCAGTGCCGCCAACGCCAGCCGAGGATGCCGGTGCGAGGATGCGCGCTGCTCGACGACGCGCCACGCGCACTACTGCGAAGCCGACGACGCCGATGCGAACGATCGCGCCCTCGGCGACGGTCGCGCTTCGACGTGCGGAAGCACCTCACGCGGCGGCGACCCTCGCCTCCGCGCCGTCAGGCTCTTCAGAGCCCGACGGAACGACGATCCTGAACCAGTCTGCCAACGACGATCAGATCGTGCCCCGCGCGCTTCTGTTTCCGTCCGACGCAGCGACCGACTTTCGATGGATGTGGTGATCGCGCCGTGACAGCGGCGCGATGGGGCGCCGCACACCGCGATCGAGTGAGGAGGACAGCATGTGGAGCAACAGGTGCTCGCGCTACGGCGCGAGCGATGGGGCGCGTCTGCGCTCGCCGTTCCGTCTCGTGTTCGGGTCGGTCGCCTTCGACCTCATGCCCGGTGGATGGGTCCGTCTGGCGGCGCCGTGCGACGACCCCGCACGGGAGTTCCGTGACCTCGCGGCCTTCATCGCCGCGATGCGCTCGAAGGGAGGTGCGTGATGAGCTCTACGCCGAAGCGTCTCTCCGTGCGCGGACGTGTGCCGCGCGATCAGATGGTGCTCGGGAACTGCGACGGCTGCGGGAGCGCACGCGTGGTCATGCCGTGCTCCAACGTCGACTGCGACGCGTGGATCGCCGTCTGCGACTGCAACGACGCGTCCGAGACCTCGTACCCCTCGGGCGGTCGATGCGAGGCGTGCCGCTCGCTCACGTCGGAGTCGGACGAGGCGTGGCCTCACTCGCACCGCACCTCGCGGGGCGCCTTCCACGCGCACAATGCGAGCGACACTCGCCGCGCTGCGAAGGCAAGGCGCGCGACGAAGGGCGGCATCCTGTGAGGCGCGACACGACCGGGCGTCACGAACGGACTACGCGTCGCCGCGCGTTCTGCGAGAGCTACGGGTGCGAGCCCGTGATCGGCCGCGCGTGCCTCCGCTGCGGGAGCGCTACCGTGCTCGTGGGCTGCCCCGAGTGCGGCGGCGCGATGGTGGTCTGCGACTGCGACGAGTTCGGCGTCGCGTTCGATCGCTTCGTGAGCGCCGACGGGCGGTGCGCCCGATGTCGCCCGCGTGACCCGGATGACGTGCGCGACGGCCTCGGGGGCGGTCGGCGCTCGCGAAGCACGCACGGACGCCACGACGTCGGGAAGAGGCGACCGCAGTGAGCGCGCCGACGAAGACCCGTTCTCGGCGACGCACGCCCTACGTCGGCGCCCTGTGCCGCGACTGCGGCCACAAAACCCTCAACGTACCGTGCATTCGCCGCGAGTGCGGGCGGTGGTTCGCCGTCTGCGGCGGGTGTCAGGACGAGCTCGACCGCTACGTGGAGACCGACGGCCGCTGCCCCTGGTGCCGCGTGCAGTAGCCCTCGTGATACTTGTTTCTGCGCCGGATGCTCGCGAATGCACCGCACGGTCGAACAATGCCCACGCCCCTGTTGCAGCCCAATTCCACATACGTGTACGGTTCGACGCGTGGAAGAGCTGCGGTTGAGGATCGTGCTCAATGGCGACGGCGCGCTTGTGCGTGACGGACGTCTGAGTCTGTCCCTTTTCTTGGAGCCTCTGCGTCTGCTGCTGGTCGCCTACCAGAAGACCGCCGCAGGCATCGTGCGCCAGACGAGCGATAGCGATAACGACGCAGAGTCGTCCTACACGCCTGCTGCGGCGTCGGCGCTTGACCTGGAGATCGCCGCCATCACGAGCGGTTCGCTCGACGTGAGTTTCTCCCCGCGACAGCGTCCCGCGCTCGGGAAACGCGCTCGACGCGTCGAAGACCTTGAGGTCGCGGCGGCCGACCGTCTGATCGAGGATCTTGACGCGGAACGACGGGGCCTTTCCCGCAACCAGGCGGCGCGAGAATTTCTGCGCAAACTCCCACCGCAGGTGGAGCGGCAACGCTACGAACTGCGCCGGGGTGTCGAGGTGCTTCGCGCCGCGGAGTTCACCAAGGTCACGCTTTACCGAGGCGCTGACCCGGTGCCTAGCGCGCGCTTCGTAACGGGCGTCCTGACGTCCATGTGCTTCGAGAAAGACCGCGAGTTCATCGAGTTGCGCGTGGGCACGGCGCTCTTGAAGTTCAAGTGTACCAGGGAGCAGGTCGACCGCGCCGTAGATCTGCGGAATGGCGTGATCGCGTGCATGTACGTGGCGCCCTTGGATCAACCCGCTCGCGTTCTCTGGCTGCGATCCCATTCGGAGCAGTGGCGCGCATCGGACGAGGCCATCAACGCGCACGTCCTTGAACGCTGGAACGACGTGTTCGCGAGGCTGGCGCGATGATCAACGTGGCAGAGGAGGTCGCGCACCTCACTTCGTTACACGACGAGCTCATCCACCGCCACGGCGGAGCAGAGGGTGGCCCGAAGGCAAACTGTGTGGAGTCCGCGATCGGGACCGCAGAGCAAAGCGCCGGATACTTTGAGGATGAGAGCGGGGAGAACGTGCTTGCCATGCCTGCGTTCGCGCTCGTCTACCTCGCTCGAAATCAGTGCTACACGGACGGCAACAAGCGCGTCGCGTGGGCGGCTTTCACGAGGCTACTTGGCCGCTACAACCTCTCCATCGAGGTGAGCGACGAGGAGGCCACGACCTTCGTGCTTCGACTCGCGGAAGACCGCGAAACGGACCCTCAAGAGCACGTACGGCGGGTGATCCTCTGGGCCTCCGAGAAACTCATCTCGATCGAGGTTCCCGCTGTCTCGCTGCCCGCGGTCGGCGCCGACCACAGCGTGCACTTGTCCAACCCGCTCACGCCGCCTGAAGCCCACGCCACAGATTCAGCCTGACGCGCTGGGTGTCGTCGTCTGCGTGTCCGCGAGTTCCTTCGGCCCATCGTCGGTGGACTTCTTCGGTGGCCTGCCGCGCTTGCGCTTCTCCAACGGCGGCGCGGGCACGAACAACTCCACCACATCGACGCCGAAGCCCTCGCTGAGTCGCGCGAGCGTCGCCGCCGTGACGTTGGTGCGTCCCGCTTCCACCGTGCGATAGAGCGTCGCGTGCAGCCCGCTGCACTGATGCGCGGCTTCCTCTTGCGTCCACCCCTTGACCTCGCGCAGCCGCCGCACGTTCGCCGCCACGCGGTCGACGACCGACTGGTAGCCCGGCGTCTTCCGAAGTTGGACGGGTGCCGGTGCGCGTTGATTCACAAAGCGCGGCTGGCACCGATTTCCGTAGAGAAAAATCCCGTATACGAGATGATTCCTCGCACGCGCCGATCGGGCTGCGCGATGGGAGGACGAGATGAGATTTTTCTCGGTGATTCTGCTCGTAACTGTGTGCGTTCTGGCTGCGTCGTGCGGACCAGATCCAACACCCGGCGTCGGATGTGGCTCGGGATTCGTGAACTGCGGAGCGGGGTGCGTTTCGCTCGCAACGGACTCGAACAACTGCGGCGCGTGCGGGCGCGCGTGCCCCGCGGGCCAGTCGTGCTCGTCCTTCGCCTGCACCGTTCAGCCGTCGGGCTCGTGCAGCGCCTCCAATCCGTCGGGCGCGTGTCCGAGCGGGCAGTCCTGTTCGGGCGGGGTGTGCATCGTGTCGACGTCGCCGTGCAGCGCGGCGAGCCCCGCGGGGGCGTGCCCGAGCGGGCAGACGTGTGTCGGCGGCGCGTGCTGCGCGGAGGGCCGCGCGTGCGGCGCGGTGTGTTGCGGAGCGTCGGCCGTGTGTGTCGCTGACGCGAGCGGCAATCGCTCCTGCGCGCAGCGCTGCACGTCGAGTTCTCAGTGCCCCGCGTCGGCGAGCTGCTGCCGCGTGCTGGTCGACGCTACGACGCGCCAGCCGCTCGACTATGGCGCCTGCGGGACGTTCGTAGCGGGGGAGACGTCCTGCCGCTGCACGACACCCGCGGAATGCGGGAGCGGAGGAGGATGCACGCCGAACGTGGACTCCAGCGGCATCCCGCGCCTGCCGATGACCTGCACGGCGGACGGGTGCGGCCCCTACCAGCACTGCACGGGCCTCGGTTCGTGCGGCAACGGCTACTGCAACATGTGCGACGCCGCGGGCAACTGCTACTGCGCGGCGGTCTGCACGAGCGCTGCGATGTGTGGCGGCGCGACGTGCTCGACGCTCGCGCGCAGCAACGGCTCCTGCTCGTCCTCGCAGACGGTCTGCGTGGCGCGATGAGGGCGGCGATGACCATGACCATGCGCAGGCACCTCTCGCTCGCGGCCCTTCTCGCGCCCGTCCTGTGCGGGGCGCTCACTTCCGACGCGGACGCGCAGATCAACGTCCGTACCGTCACGCTCGCGATCAACGTCGCGCCCCACAAGCCCGGCGGCGCGGCGTGGGACGCTTTCGGCGGTGCGCCCGACGTCGCTATCTGCATCAACTCCGCGCTCGGCCAGCGTTGCTTCGCGGCGGGGAACGGCACCTACGCCTCACCCTCGCAGTTCGGGCGTGGTCGCTGCCAGGACAGCTTCGCCTGCACCTTCGCGGTGACCGTGCCCGCGACGGGTCCGTTCAGCCTGTCGATCTACGACGTCGACCTCTCCGAGCATGACCTCATCGGCTCCTGCGCCGTCACGCCCAACAACACGCTCGGCATGGGCGCGTGCGGGAGTGCGACCCTCGTCGTTCGGTGAAGGCTCTCAGCCCTCTCTGCACGTTGCAGAAATCCTAAGTCACACTTAGGGTTTGTGCGTGCTCCCACCTCGCCCACACCGCAGAAGTAGCGGTCCTGACTGGCCGCGCCTGTGGGAGCTGGCTCATGCCCAGGTCGGGTACTTCACGACGAGGGACGCCGAAGAGAGCCGCATCAGCTCGCCGCTGCTTCGCCAGAACGTGCAGAGCGGCGTGGTGCAGTGGGTTCGGCGAGGCATCTACCGCTTCGTCTCCTTCCCACCACACCCGCAGGAAGACCTCGTCGTGCTGTGGCTCTGGACGGCCCGCGAGGGCGTGTTCAGCCACGAGTCGGCGCTCTCGCTCCACGAGCTCTCGGACGTCATGCCCAACGTCGTCGTGATGACCGTGCCCCCCTCGTGGGCGAAGCGCCGCGTGAAGGTTCCCGTGGGTGTCGAGCTTCACGCTGCGCCGCTCGGTGAACGCGAGGTGATGTGGGTCGGTGCGGTGCCCGCGACCCATCCCTTGCGCACGGTGATCGACTGCGAGCGATCGGGGGTGAGCCCCGAGCTCGTCGATGTCGCCGTCGCGCAAGCCATCGCGCGTGGGTGGTTCTCCCGCACGCAGTACCGCGCCGCTCGAAGTGCCGCGCTTCTTCCCACGCGCAGGAGCCACCGATGACCCGTCGCTACGCCTCCCCCGATGACTTCAAGCGCGCCCTCGAAGCGCACCTCGCCACGGAGGCTCGCCGCACTGGCGAACCCATCGCGCGCTTGCGCCAACTCGTCGTGTTCGACCGCTTCCTCGCACGCCTCCAAGCGGCGTTCCCGAACCGCGTCGTGGTCAAGGGCGGCGTGGCCCTCGAACTCCGCATTGGAGGCGCCCGCGCCACGAAGGACATCGACGCGAGCATCACGGGCTCGCCGCGACGAATGCCCGACGAGCTCCTCGCGGCGGCGCAGATGGATCTTGGTGACGCGTTCCAGTTCGCGCTCGCTCGACATCGAGAGCACCCTGACATCGTCGGCGATGCCGTCCGTTACGGCGGCGTGCGCTTCCGAAGCGAAGCCCGTCTCGGTCGCACCATCTACGGGAGCCCGTTCGGCGTGGACGTGGCGTTCGGGCACTCGACCGTGGGCGACCCCGATCTGCTCATGACGCGCCCCCTGCTCGACTTCGTCGGGTTCGCGGCCACCGTCGTGCGAGCCGTCAACCGCGAGACGCACATCGCCGAGAAACTCCACGCCTACACGCAGCCGCGCCCGCACCCCAACTCGCGCGTGAAGGACCTCCCCGACCTCGCTCTGCTCGCGATGGCCGGGCCGATCGAAGCAGCGCGCGTACGGGGAGCGATCCTCGCGGTTCACGATGCACGCGGCACGCACGCGGCCCCGTCTCGTTTCCCGCCGCCCGCCTCGGAGTGGGCCGTGCCCTACGCGCGCATGGCGCAACAGAACGGCCTCCCGTGGAAGACGCTGGCGGAGGTGACGGGCGCCGTCGCCGCGTTCCTCGACCCTGTGCTTGCGGGGAGCGACGGCGTCTGGAACCCCGTTCTGTGGGCGTGGGGGCCTGCGTGAGCGCGAGGAAATGGCGCGAGCGACTCGACGCAGCCTCTCTGCGCAGTCACACATCACCCGCCCGACCGATCGCGTTCATGCCGTGGTAAATTCAGCTTGGTGACGTCGATGAAGACCTCAGATTTTCAGGACAAGCTCAACGCAATCGGAGACAGCGCGGCTGCGCAGGAAAGCGCACGGCGCGACGCAGTCGCGGAAACCATGCGCGAGACGGTGCATCCGTACGTTGCTGCTGATCTTGCGGCGGCGAGCCTGCACCAGCGCATGTTCATGATCCAAGAGGCCCTCAACAAAGCAGGTGGGGGTACGCCCACGGTGCTGAACTATCCTGCGCCCGGTACGGTGCTTCTCACGCGCGGTTCCCGCGCCGTCACCCTGCGGCACCAGATCGGGGACTACCGCTTCTATGTCGGGGCACGTCCCGACGCGGTCACGCCCATCGTAGAGGTCTACGTGGACCCTCGCACTCACCCGGACACGGACTCCCTCGCGGAGTTGATGGCGAAGTTCCTGACTGGACTCTCGGCGACACTGTTCCCGTCCGTCGCCCCCGCGAACGTCGTTCCGATTCGGTGAAGTGCAGGACGGCACCTCGGGAGCGTCTCGGTGGCGCAGTCACCCCACCGATTTGCTCGCTCGGCCGCGTCACCCCACCGCTACGCAGTCATCCCACCGGAGCGAGCAGTCACTCCATCACCAGGCGACGCCCGCCGTGGCGCAGTCGCCCGACTGGCAGTCGGTGTTCGAACTGCACGGGTCGAGGTACACCGCGAGCGGGCGCGACGTGTCGGGCGGCGGCGGCAGATCGGGCGGAACGAAGACGTC
>JBPOHC010000845.1:0-4318 GCA_052035985.1 Myxococcota bacterium
CGAGCGCACGCCCGGGACGCAGCTCCGCGCGCGGGTCTACCAGGGGCCGCGCGTGCGTGACCTGGCCGTCGCCGTGTTCGACGGCAAACAATGGATCTACGGCGCCTCACACCCGGCCCGGAGGCCCTCGTGAGCGACACGACCGAAGCCGTCCAGCGCCTCCCCTCGCGGGAGCTCCTGGGTCCCGCCCTGGCAGCGCTCCAGTGGGCCCACCTCGCCGCGTGGCTCCTCGAGCTCCACGAAGACCAGAGCGGACCGCGTATCAGCCTCACCCGCGCCACCCTGGCGACAGACCTTCGCCCCGACCCGCGCGCCATCGCGGGCGAGCTCGAAACTCTCGACGCCCTGCGCGCCCGCTGGACCGCCGCCACCGGGCCCGAGACGGCCCGCGTCGCGGCCCTGGACGCCGTGCGCCGCGCCCTGCACGCGTGCCTCGACTGCCTCGACGCCGACGCCGCGGAGCGCGAGGCCGGAGTGTGCGAGACCCTTCGCCTGACCTTCCGCGCGTGGAGGCTCTACGCCCGCGACGTGTCGCCGACCAACGCCGTCGGCGCCGAGCTCGCCGCGCGCCAGCTCGCGCCGCTCGTGGTGCTCGCCGCCACGCCCGCGCCCGACCCCGCCGACCCCTTCAACGGGGGGCCGCTCCCGTGAAGGAGCGCGTGCGCTCACGAGGCGCGCAACTTGCGCCTGAGTGCAGCCGGAGTCGGCTGTAACGCCAGTGGCACAGAACCCCGCGCCACGGATGGATTGCGCGGACTCCGCGCACGATCGCAGAAAGAGAAAAGCCCTTCTCGCGAAGGGCTTTCGTGGTGCCGACGGTCAGAGTTGAACTGACGACCTTGGGATTATGATTCCGACGACACACACGCCGATTGCGCTGGAATCACCGCGCGCCGCGCGTTGTGACAGTCGCGACCGTAACGCCAGTGTCACCGCCTAAGAATTCGGAGCGACTCGACGATTTGCGGAAAGCAGACCTTGACAGATTCTCGAAAGACTGAACCGAAACCTGCCGCATGGAAACATTCTACACAAAACACCTATTCAAAAGACGTTTTAAGAAAAGAACAGAATTCGTATCTAACACGTTGACGTTTCGTACTCTGCGGCGTACATATCTACACGTCGAGGCGATGGAGCCCGCGACGAACCGGAGCAGAGAGACCATGACGACCGCAGCGACCGAGACCCACTTCACCATCACTCGCCGCTCGCGCAACCTCGGCATCGGCTCGACCTCGCAGCCGGTGCAGCGCCGCAACCCGACCACGGGCGCGACGTGGCTGGAGATCGAGAGCGTCGACACGCCCGACGTGGTGGGCACGCTTCGCGATGTGAGCGCCGAGTACGACCGCGTGCGTCGCGTGAACGGTGGCCACGACTACCGCGTCAGCTTCTTCGTGGGCGGCGTGAAGGTGAAGCGCGACGAATTCGCGCTCGCGATGAGCATGCTCCTTACGCCTGGACAGCGCGAGCACGGCGCTCCTCGCGGCGAGCGCGCGCCCCGCTACATGAGCAACTCGGAGATCGTCACCGCCGCGTGAGCGGCCGTCACAGCGCCCCGAGGCGCACGCACACCGCCCCGCTGACGAGAGTCGCGGGGCTTGAGGCGTTGAGGAGACCGAGAGACCATGAACACCACGATCAGCACCGACACCCTCGACTTTACCGCGATTCTCGACAGCGACACCGGGCGCCCTGTCAGCGTGCTCTACGTCGGCGACGACTCGCCCGACGAGGACGCGATCTGCGCGGCGCTCAACGCCCGCTTTCCCGGCTACCGCTACGAGATCAAGGCGCTCGTGGGGTGGGACGCGACCGGCGACGAGATCGACGGACAGCCCGAGTCGATTGCACACCTGCGCGAGAGCGCCCACGAGCCCCGCATCGTCCTGCACAACGACCCCTCGCGCCCGACGTACGTTCACGAGATGACGGCCGAGGAGGTCGAGCTCTGCCACCGCAACGCCGTCCTCATGGACGACGACATTCGCAACGCGCTCGACGGCGCCGCCGACACCGACCGCGAATGGCTCGCTCTCTACGCGGTCCGTCACGAGGCCGCGCACGGGACCCCGTGGTGTCTGCCGTGAGCGCCTACGTCGGCCGTGATGCTGTGACCGATGAGACGATCCGCGAGATGCTGCGCGAGTGGCACCATCCCGCAGCCGAAGAGCGCGCGGCGACCGTGCCCGCGAAGCGCCTGCGCTTTGCGGAGTCGGGGCGCGTGCTCACGCACTCACAGATCGGCGAGTGGGCCCGCCTCGTCGCCCTGGCGCTGACCGGGCATCTGCCTGACGGCGGAGCACCGTGCACACCGCACCTCTCCGGTGACCCCGACGGCGTGCGCTCGCTCTCGCGCGAGGAGGTCGACTGGAGCACCCTGGAGCCGCGTGAGTGGGCAATGCTGGAGCGCGCAGGGCTCCCGCGCGTGATGCGCCTGCGTCTCCAGGCTGGAGAGCTCGACGACCCCGCGCCCGCACCGAAGAGCCCGCGTTTTGCCGCCGCAGAGGCTCTCCTCTCGACGCTCGACGACGGCCCCGCCGCCGAGCAGATCGACGCCGCCGCCGCCGCCGTGCGCGAGGCGCTCTACGGTCGCGCGCTCGCCGCCACGAACGGATCGCGACGCGACGCCGCCAAGCTCCTCGGGGTCGCGCCAGCCCGCGTGGCGGAAGCCCTGCGCGACTTCCCGGCGCTCGCCGAGCGCTGGCCCGCGGGGCCTCGGGGCCCCAGGCCGCGCGACGCCTGACGCGCCGTCGGGGTACTACCCGAGCTCGACGCGTCGTGACCTGGCCTCGACGACGCGTCGCCTCGAGCTCCCAGCGACGGCCACGTGCGGGTAGTGCCCGCTCGAGCGCCGCGGCAAGGTACTACCCGCGCCAGGTGCTCAGGCCGACGGGTTGAGCACCAGCACCGCCACGACGGCGCCCGAGGCCCCGGGGTCACCGGAGAGCGTGAGCGTGCAGGACCCCGCGCCCGGCGTACACGACTGCACGCTCACGGGATTCGTGGTGGTCGTCTGGATTGTGGCGAGGATTGCGCTGGTCGGCGCGATCAGGTTGTTTGTGACCACCAGCGTGCTTGCGCCGTTCGGCACCGTCACCAACGCCAACGGACGATCCACCGTCGGCGTCCCGCTAGGATCGACGCCCGCCGACATCACGACGCCATGGCCCGACACCCCGAGCACCGTGATCGCGTCCGCGGGGTCGCGAAGCGCCACGGTGCCATTGCCGTCCGCGCGTAGACGCAGGCTCCCGTTGATCCCGTTGCACCGAATCGTCGCAGCTGGAACCGCGGCCATCAGAATTTCTGTGCCGTAGGTCTGCACGATCCCCGAAACGGAGAGATCGACGCGCGAGGTCGTTCCGACGTGCGTCAGCACGACCGTACGCGGCCCGCCGCCGCCGCCCGCGAGCTCCACCGTCAGATCACCGTCGCGCGCGATCAGCGGTGTATCGAGGCTCGTACCGAGATACAGCGTGCGCCAGCGGTTGCCAGTTGCTCCGAGGTCGTAAGCGTTCGTGCTGTACGGCAGACACCCGGCCAGCACGCCGCCGAGCAGCGCCGTGACCTGGCCGTCGACCTGCACGCTCGCGACTTGCCCCGGCGTCGGGTTCTCAACGGTCAGAGTGCGCGTAGCGCCCCCGGAGAGCTGCACCGCAAGATCACCCGCCGCCGTGATCTGAGAGCCAGCGCCACCCGCCAGCGCGAGCGCAAGCCAGGGGTTGAGCGCGCTCCCGATCGACGAGACGCCAGCGACGCGAGGCCGCACGTCGCCGTCAACCTCCAGCAGCACGCCCTGCGCGGTAGTGGGGTTGCGCAGCCCGAAGGTGGCCGTGGTGCCCGCATCCAGCAGCACATCCAGCGACGAGGTGTTGCGGATCGACGTTCCGAGCCAGAGCGAGCGGAAGCGGTGCGTGACGTCGCCCAGATCGGTCAGGTTGTCGTTCGAAGGCACGAACCCGCCCGACGGCACCACCTCGACCGGCACGCCGTCGGCGCCCACGAGCGCGACGTGATTGACGATGGGGCCCGACTCGCCCAGCAGAATCGCACCCGGAGGCGCCGCCGCCGGAAACGCCACCGCTGCGCCAAGACCGATCGAAAACGACAGGGACCGCGACATCACACCACCTCGAAGTTGCTATCCAGATCCGCCAGCGCGTCGAGCGCGTCACCGATGCGCGCCAGCCCGCGCGTGGCCTTCACCCGCGCAGCTTCGGCGCGCAGCTCGCCGCCGCCGGCGCGTCGAGGCGCGCGCCCGAGACCCAGGCGCTCGCGCTCCTCGCGCGCCTCTTTCTGGCGCGCGCGATAT
>JBPOHC010001075.1:0-2279 GCA_052035985.1 Myxococcota bacterium
ATCGAGACTCGGATCGACGCCGGGGGCGATCTCAGCGCGACGCCCCGGCGTCCTTACGGCCGCCGGTCCTTTGACTCGATCGAGACTCGGATCGACGCCGGGGGCGATCTCAGCGCGACGCCCCGGCGTCCTTACGGCCGCCGGTCCTTTGACCCGATCGAGACTCGCAAACAACCGGCGGCCGTGAGGACACCGGGGCGTGCTCCACCCACACCAATCTGGAACAGTAGTGCTACCCCCATCGACGCGGCGATGATCCGTCGTCGCGATCTGCAACACCCCAACGAAGAGTCGACCACAACGCCCATGCGTCACCACGTCACCCTGCTCCTCTCGCTCCCGATCATCGCGCTCTCGGCCTGCAAGGACCCCAACGCGGGCGTCGCTCGCGCGACCTCCTCCGCGGCGCCGACGACGACCACGCCGAGCGCTCCCGCGGCGGGGAGCGAGCACCTCGTCTTCGCGCCTGCCGCGTCGAGCCTCGGGTTCACCGGGGCCAAGGTCACCGGGAGCCACAACGGCACCTTCGGCGCGTTCAACGGCGCGATCGATCTCGACGCGGCGCACCCCGAGAACAGCCGCATCTCGGTGACCATCGAGACGGCCTCGGTGAGCACCGACCAGGACCGCCTCACCAACCACCTCAAGTCGGCCGACTTCTTCGACGTGGCGCGATTTCCTCGCGCGACCTTCGAGTCGACCGCCATTCGCGTCGGCGGAACCAACGGCGCGACGCACACGGTCACCGGAACGCTCTCGCTGCACGGTCAGTCGCGGTCGATCACCTTCCCCGCGACGATCGCGGTGGGCGCGTCGGAGGTCACCGCGCGTAGCGAGTTCGTCATCAACCGCCGCGACTTCGGGCTCGTGTACCCCGGCATGCCGGACAACCTCATTCGCGACGAGGTCACGATCCGCTTCGACCTCCGCGCGCCCCGCGCCGCTCACTGAGCGGAGCGACTCCGACGCCGAACGAGGAGCTCGGCGATCGCGAGGGTGACCGTCCAGCCGATCCAGAAGATGGGCGTGATGAGCTGACGCGTCGTCCACGGCGTCGTGTGGAGCGCGATCACCGCCATCACGCGAATCGTCGCGATTCCGAGGCCCACGGCGAAGCAGCGCGTCACCCACGCGCGGTGCGCCTCGACGCGTCCACGACGGATCTCGTACACAGCCATGAGCGCCGACACGATCATCACGGCGGCGAAGAGCACGCTCGGCGCGCGCTCACCGGGCTCGTATCCGAACGCGAGCGCCATGTACGCGCCCGACACCGCGGCCACGATCGAGAGCGCCACGAAGACCCTGCCCGACCAGCGGTGGAGCGTCGGTCGACGCGCGCGAATCGAGGGCGTGAACTGCATCACACCGAGAATGAGATAGAGCGCCCCTCCGATGCGATGGAGCGCCTCGGAAACCGGGTGACGCGCGAGCACGGGGAGCTGCTCGGGGGCGTAGCTCCCATAGAGCGGCGCCGTGATCGACTGATGGAGCGCGTGCGGGAGCAGGTAGCGGCTGATCGCAGCCACGACGCCGACGGTCACGAGAAGCCCCACGATCCACGGCAGCGCAACCATGCGCGCGGGGCTGGGGGTCGAAGCGGGAGTCGAGCTTGATGCGGACGCGAGCGGAAAGGTCACAGGTCACCTCTCCGCGACGAGATTGCAGCGCGCGTACCGCTATGAAATAGGGCGATTTCGCGCGTGCCTCACGGTCGGGTTGCGCGGAGATGCGCGCAAGTTGTGAAGCCCTCTCCCTGTCCCTCTCCCGCGAAGCGGGGAGAGGGCTACCCGAGCAGCACGCGACGCCGTCCGTCATAGAGCCGACGCGCGGCGTTGACGACCACGCTCGCGCGCACCGTGTCGTCGCCTGCGATCACGGTGATCGCCTGCGTCTCAGGCCCCGGCCGCCAGGTGCGGAGGTCGATCTCGTGCGTCTCTCCGCGCGCGTCGAGGAGCGTCGCGCGTGACTCGCTCAGCACGCGCAGCGTGTCGGTGACGGCGCCGTCGAGAGGAGCAACCTCGGCCACCGTGTGACACTCCGTGATTCCAGGGGTGTTCGAGAGGTCGACCTCCTGCCGCGGGTCCGAGAGCAGCGGCCGCGGATCGGGCGGGCAGCGTCCGCTCAGCGTGAGCACGCCATCGCGTGAAGTCGCGCGCCAGCGTCGGAGCTGCGCCCTCCACACGCGCGCCGTCATCGCGGGATCGACATGCACCAGCGGACCCGCGTGCCACGACCCGCTCCTCGACCGCGGAGGCACCGTCGCGACCTCTCCCGAT
>JBPOHC010000751.1:0-8229 GCA_052035985.1 Myxococcota bacterium
GGCCCCGCGCGCAGCGCGTCGACCGCGCTCCGCGCGAGGCGCGCTCCACGGTGCGCGCCGACGGCGCCGTCGCGACGGCGCGCGACCTCGGATGGTTCCCGACGCCTGCGGCGCTGGCGCGCGCGCTCGTCGAGCGGGCGGCGGTGACGCCGGGCGCGCGTGTGCTCGAACCCTCGGCGGGCGAGGGGGCCATCGTCGAGGCGCTCCTCTGCGCTGGCGCCGAGGTCACCGCCATCGAGATCGAGCCGCGGCGCGTCGAGCGTCTGCGCGCGAGGTTTCCGCAGGTCACGGTCGTCGAGGGCGACTTTCTCGCGACAGAGCCGCGTGACCTCGGGGTGTTCGCGGCGGTCGTCATGAACCCGCCCTTCAGCGTCGACGGGCTCCAGGGCGCCGACGTCGCGCACGTCTCCCACGCGCTCGAGTTCGTGCGCTACCGCGGCGCCCTCGTGGCCGTGATGTCCGCAGGCGCGGCCTCCCGTGAGACCGGCCTCGCTCCGAAGCTGCGCGCCCAGATCGACGAGCTCGAAGGCGTGATCGAGCCGCTCCCCGAGGGCGTGTTCCGCGCCTCGGGCACCGACGTCCGCGCCGTCGTGGCGACGCTGCGGGAGGTGGGACGATGCTGATCAAGGCGCAGCGTACGGTCTACATCCTCGCGTGTGACGCGTGCCGCGCGACCACCGAGGCGGTCTTCGAGCGATCGGCGCTGCGCGCGCTGGCGCTCGCGTCCGGCTGGCGCGTCTGCGAGGACGCCTCGGGTCGTTGCGAGGCCCTCTGCGTCACCCACCGCGGCACGCAGCCGTCGGGGTGGTTCATGGCGCTCGTGCCGCGCGGCCGCAACGCGCGACGGGCGGTGCACGCATGAGCGCCGAAGCCACCGTTGAACTGCGTCGACGTCCCGGCGCCTTCGACGTCATCACGCTCCCCGGAGGACGCGGCGAGGTGCTCATCCCCTGCGAGGCGGACGGTTGCACGGGCACGCTCGCGCGCCGCCTCGCGCCCATCGCGAGCGACCTCGCCACGCTGCCGCCCGGGCCTGTCGTGGTCGACCGATGCGACGACCCGACGCACGTGCGACGCGTCTTCGCCGGAGGCGTCGCGCCCTGCGCGCGATGCGCCGTGACCGAGCTCCCCTTCGCGCGCGCGGACCAGCGCGCCCACGACGGAGACGAGTCTCACGCGTGCGCGGTCGTCTCGATCACGATCGAGTGCGCGCGGCGATGGCTGCTCCGCGCGTCGCAGGGGCGTTCCCACCTGCCCGGCTGGATCGCGTGCGCCAATGCCTTCGAGGCCGCGGGCGAGCTCCGGGACGCGCGCGACCGCTTCGACGACGCGTGCGACGAGCGCCGCGCCCTCACCGAGCTCTCCCTCGCATGCGGTGCGATCGATCGGTTCCAGACGTCGCAGCGGCGAGGGCTGCTCGACGAGGCGCTCCTGCGTGCGCACCGCGCGTTGACACTCGCGCTTCGCCACGACGGAGGGGCCGCAGCGACGTGGCGCACGCAGTGGAGCGACCTGTGAGCGCTCACCTCGACACGGCCCCCGATGACCTCGGCGACCTCGGCGATGCGTTCCTCGTCGGCGCCTGCGCGGCCGCCGCATGGTGCTGTCGCGTGGCAGACGTGACCGTGCGCCTTCGCCCGCAGGACGAGCGCTGGATCGGCGAGGTCGTCGGGCCTGACACCGCCCGCATGAGCGTGCTCGGCGCCTCGACGCGGCGCGAAGCGGCGCACGCGCTCTCGAACGAGACGCGCGACGGAGCGCTCTCTCCAACGACGCGCCTCGCGCTCGCAGTCGCGCGATCAGTTCACGTGCCCGAGACGAGCGCGCATCGCGGCGTCGAGGAGGCGCTCCGATGACGGCCGCCGTTCGGACGCTCGCGGTTGCGCATGGGTGGCGCGAGGTCATTTCGCGGCGCGCGCAGGTCGTACCTCCGTGCGACTGGTGCGGTGTGCCGTCGGTGCTCTGCGCGGGGCCGACGCGCGGCGCCTGCATCGACCACGCGCCGAGCCTCGCGCGGGCGGTGATGACCTCGGTGCGACGAGGGCTGCGTCACTCGTGAGGGACGCGGGCCGTGGGGCGCAGGGGTGCTCCTCCGCGGTCCGCGTCCCCCACGAGCGACGGAACCCGACACGGGAGGACGCGATGAATACGACGTTTCACACGCGCAGTTGTGGCCCCCACGAGACGACGCGCCGGGGAGGTGCGTGATGCGCGTCGTCGACCTCTTCGCCGGCGCAGGCGGCACCTCGACGGGAATGTCGCAGGCCGGTCACCACGTCGTCTGCGCCGTCAACCACTGGCGACTCGCGGTCGATGCGCACGCGCTCAACCACCCCGAGGCGCGCCACGTCTGCCAGGACGCGGCCACGTTCGATCCGCGCGACCTGCCCGCGCACGAAGTAGAGACGGCGTCGCCCGAGTGCATCACCTTCAGCCCCGCGAAGGGCGGTCGCGCGCAGCCTCACCGCGACCTCTCGCGCGCCACCGCGTGGTGCGTGGTCAACACCGCCGAGGTCACGCGTCCAACGTGGCTCGTCGTCGAGAACGTGCCCGCGTTCCGCGCGTGGGAGCGCTTCCCGTTCTGGCGCGGCGCCCTCGCGTCGATGGGCTACCACCTCGAGGAGCACGTGCTCGACGCCGCGGACTTCGGCGTCCCGCAGCACCGCTCGCGCCTCTTTATCATCGGCCGCCTCGGTCGTGCGCCTGGCCTCCGCTTCGAGCTGCAACCGCACGTCCCCGAGCGCGCCGCGCTCGACCTCGACGGAGGGACGTGGTCACCCGTACACACGCCCCGCCGCTCGCTGAAGACGCTCGCGCGCATCGCCCGCGCGCAGGCTCGTCACGGCGCCGACGTGCTGGTGCCCTACTACAGCCGCGGCTCGGGTCTCACCGGTCGCTCGCTCGACGTGCCCTGCGGGACGCTCACGACGAAGGCCCGCTGGGCGCTTGTGCGCGGCGATCGCATGCGCATGCTCACCGTCGACGAGCAGGTGCGGCTCATGGGTTTCCCCGAGGGCTACCAGCTCGCGGGCACCAAGGCCGACCGCATCAAGGAACTCGGGAACGCGGTGTGCCCGCCCGTCGCGCGCGCCATCGGGGAGCAGCTCTCGTGATGGTTGAGAGCGCTCGACAGATCGCGACGACGTCGCACGGAGCGAGGGCGATTCCCCTCGGCGCCGAGCCCGCGCGCGGCTCTGTTCGCCAGACCCGTGAGCCGCTCTGCGTGAGCTCGCCGCGGTCCGTTCTCAGATCTACCACGAGGACCCCGAGGTGTTCGCATGGCGCCGATCGTTCGACCGCTCCTCACGACGCGCGAGGCCGCTGCGTACTGCGGGTACAAGACGCCCGACGGCATCCGCAAGGCGGTCTTCGACGGCAGGCTCGCCTTCGCTGGGCGACGCGGCGGACACGGCACGCACATGTTCTGGCGCACCGACCTCGACCGCTTCCTCGTCGGCCTTCCCCCTGCTACATCGCGGACGGGACATCCGGCTCTGCCCTCCGCCGAAGGAGGCGCACCCGATGAAGATCAAGTACGTGAACCGCTGGGGCTACACCATCAGCGAGAAGCCGTCCCTCCCGGGGGTCTGGCGCAGGAAGGAAGGAGGGTTCCTGGTGCGGGGTCGTGCGACCGACCCCCGAACCAAGAAGCAGCGCGAGGTCATGCGTGTCCTCGACGGGGACGACCCCGCGGCGGCGCACCGGCAGCTCCAGGAGCTGCTCGGAGCGGTGCGGAACCCGCTCGCGCAGACGACGGCGTCGAAGGTGCTCTTCGCCGACTACGCGGTCTCGTTGCTGGCTCGCAAGATCCAGCGCGGTGACATCAAGTCGGCCAAGACCCGCAGGCTCTGGGGCGACGTGCTCGAGCAGCACCTCATCCCGTTCTTCGGCACCCTCGCCGTCGACGAGATGCGTCGGGCGGACATCCAGCGGTGGCTCGACGCCGCCACCGCGAAGATGCGTCGCCCGACAGAGGAGCGCGTGCTCGTCCCGGGGGCCTCGCCCAAGCGACGGCCGCTCGTCGCGCGCGCGGCGCCGCGCACGATCAACATCCGCCTCGCGATCCTGCGGGTGATCGTGAACTCCTTCGTCGAGGAGCACGACCTCGAGCGCAACCCCATGCGCGGCATCCGGCTGCTCGACACGAGCGAGCACCCCACCTACACCGACGAGGAGCCCAACTCCCTGACGGTGCAGGAGGCCAGAGCCTTCCTCGCGAAGATGCGGGCGCTCTTTCCGCAGCACTTCGCGATGACGGCGCTCGGGTTCGCGACGGGCCTCCGCCCGTCGACGCTCCGTCCGCTCCGGCGCGAAGGCCCTCAGGCCGACGTGCTCTGGGAGGACAGCGTGCTGCTCGTTCGGCGCTCGCAGACGCTGGGCGACGAGGTCATGAACACGACGAAGACCCACAAGCGTCAGCGGATCGCGCTGCCGAAGGATCTGATCGACATCCTCCGGTGGCACGTCGACACGCTGCCCGACGAAGGGCCGATGAGGGAGAGCGAGCTTCTCTTCCCGTCGGACGTGGGAGGCGTCCGGGCGCCCTCGGCGCTCGACAAGCCCTTCGCCGCCGTTCGCAAGGCGCTGGGGCTGCGCAAGCGGGTGACGCCGCGGGCGATGCGCCGGACCTTTCAGGACCTCGCCCGCGCCGCCGCGGTGGGCGACCTCGTGACGCGATCCATCTCCGGCCACGCCACCGAGGAGATGCAGCGCCACTACTCGACGGTCGGTGAGAGCGAGCAGCGCGATGGCCTCGCGCGCGTCGTCTCGCTCGCAGGGTTCCGGGAGGCCCTGCGCCCGAACGCCGAGCGCGAGGGCTCGGAGGACCAGGTGGTGGGAAAGGTGGTGGGAAAGGCTCGCTAAACGAAAACGGCCCGTCGGAGGGTCACTCGCAACGGGCCGGAATCACTGTACTTTCTCGGAGCGGGCGACCGGGATCGAACCGGCGACGTTCAGCTTGGGAATCCATGGGAAGGGCGTTTCGCAATGTTGCGAACCGCTACAAACAAGATGTTTCGCGTTTCTCAGGCGTACCCGGTCGTTCCAGCCGATACGCCTCGGTGGGGGGCAACGTGGTGGGCATGAGTCAGTGGGAGCGCTCGGCCGACTACGAGCGGCAGTGCACCCCGCCACAGCGCGGGCAGGGTTCGGGCGGGCAGGGCTTGCCGCACGACTGGCACGCAGCCTGTAGAGGGACCGGCGCATAGGCCAGTTGAAGGCGTCGCACTTCTGCCAGGGCCGCCTGCGCGGACTGAGGGCGTTGCGTGGGATCGTTGGCCAGCAGTCGATCGAGCAGTCCCTGGAGATTGGGACCGGTATCGTCACGAATGGTCGAGAGCCGGGGAAGAGGGCGGGATCGAGGAGGGGGGACGTTGGTGAGCAGCGCCCAGAGGACGCCGCCCACGGCGAAGAGGTCAGCGCCGTGACTGAAGCATTCGCGGGCGAGCTGCTCGGGTGCCGCATAGACCGGGGTTCCCGCAAACCCGACGGTCTGCGCGGCGCAGGGTCGATCGAGCGAGCGCCCCAGCCCGAGGTCGGCGAGTTTGTAGGTGCCGTCAGTCACGCGGAGCAGGTTGTGCGGCTTGATGTCCCGGTGGATGAGCCCGCTGTCGTGAAGTTCGACGAGGGCAACGAGCACCTGCTCGATGCGCTCGAGAGCGGCGGGCACGGTCAGTCGCTGCTTCTTCTCCCGTAGTCGCGCGAGCTCATCTTCGAGCGAACCCCCATCGGCGAGTTCGTAGACCAGGAAGGGAATCTCGTGGTCCAGGTTCCAGGCGAGGAGCTGGATGAGGCGCGTCCCGCGGGCCTGCTGGACCCGATCGCGCTCGCGACGAAGGGCCGCCACGAGAGGAGGACGGAGCGCAGGGACCAAGCGGGCCTGTTGGTACCCGTGGGGCACTTTCACCGCGCAGCGGCGACCGTCGAGAACCCCCAGAAAGACGATGCCTTCGCCGCCTTCGCCGAGCTTGTTCTGCCATTGAATGTCGAGTTCCATCTACCTATCTCCGTCTGGTGGAAGAGTCTGGCGCAGAAGGCTGGTCTGGAGGGTAGACCAGCGTAAAGAGACGCTGCACGGCAGGCCCCGGCTCGGTCGCACCGTCCATGACGAGCCGGGCGAGAACTGCACGATCGGTGCGCTCACTCGCCCGTTGGAGGGTCTGCAGGATGAGTAACGGGAGGCCGCGCGGCGCGCTCTGGTCGCCGGCCTCCCAGCGGATCACCGTCATCTCCGTCACGCCGAGAAAGCGTGCGAGTGCGGCGCGGGAGAGCCCGAGTTGGGAACGAAGCGCTTGGATCTCGTTCGGCGGCACACATTAGTCATAACAATTGTTATCCAGAACGCAAGGGGTAGATTTGCGAACAGAATTCGGTCAGAATTCAGCCCCATGAAGCCGCTCCGCGTCTCCCAGGACATCGTTCCTATGGCCGAGTTCAAGGGTCAGGCCGCCCACTGGTTCCGCCGGGTCGCGGAGAACAACCAGCCCGTCGTCATCACCCAGAACGGGAAGCCGGCGGGGGTCCTGCTCTCGCCCGCGGAGTTCGACCGACTCGTCGAGCGCGAGCGCTTCCTCACGGACGTGGCCGCAGGGGTCGCTGACCTCGACGCTGGGCGGACGGTCACGACCGACGAACTCAAGCGTCGGCTGGGCCTCGGTGACGATCCGGGGGCGTGATGAGCGAGACGAAGCGCGAAATGGTCTGGTCCAACGTCGCCCTGGCACGACTCATCGAGATACGCGATGTGCTCTCCGAAGAGGACCCGCGCGCGGCGACGAGGGTGCTCCGGCTCCTCCTCAAGCGCGCCGGGCAGCTCGTGGACTTCCCCAGCCTCGGGCGTGTAGTACCGGAGCTCCCAGATAGCGAACTCCGCGAACTCGTCGAGAAGCAGTACCGGATCGTGTACCGCGTGCGGGAGAAGACTGTCGAGATCGCGACCGTGTTCGAGGGGTACCGGGAGTTTCCAATGGGAGATGTAGGTGAATAGGCGAAATTGTAAGGCTCTGCGAGCCACGGCACCTATCCCAGCCAAACCCAGCTAAACACGATCTAACACAATCTAATCTGCTTGCATCCGGTCTGGCCCGCTGTTACAGCTTCGACTCGTCCGGTTGCTGACCTTGGAGAGACTCAATGGACGACAGGTGGCTCTCAGTTGACGAGATCGCGGAGTACCTTGGGGTGAGCAAGGACACTGTATACACCTGGGTCACCGCGAAAGGCATGCCGGGCCACAAGGTCGGCCGCTTCTGGAAGTTCAAACGCGAGGACGTTGACACTTGGGTCCGGGACGGTGGCGCTGCTTCATCTTCCGATGAACTCGGTGTGAAGGAACGCAAAGATGACTAGGCCCAAGAAGACAGTTGCGAAGGCAGCGTCGGCAACGGACGTCGGCGAGAACGACGCGTCGTCCGACGAGACGAGCGCCATCGAGGACGGCAAGATCTTCGACTACATCACGGGCAATCCGGTCGCCGATAACGATAAAGAACGCGTTCGCCAGCGCATCGCTCGTGCACTCTTCCATGAGTACGGCATCTCCGTCGAAGACATGGAGCCCGACTTCAAGATCAAGGTCGATGGCTCGAACAAGAAAATCGACATCGCGATCTTTGAGACTGGCTCCGACCACACGGCAAACAACGTGCGTCGTCTTGTGGTCTGCCACAAGGAACTGAAGCTCGGCGAAAAGGGCGCGTACAAGATGCGCGACCACGACCAGGCCGCGAAGGACCTCGAGGTGCTGAAGGACGCAATGGCGGCTTGCGAAAACTGCAAGTACGGCCTTTGGACCAACGGCCTCGAGTTCTTTTTTTTTCGCGTCGACCGCAAGCGTTTCGACTCGAAGTTCCATCCGATCGGCGACTGGCCGCTCTCTGATGAGTCGATCGGCACGCGCGAGGTCGCTTCTCACCCGAAGCTCCGTCGCGCAGATCCGGAGATGCTGCGCACCGCATTCCGCCGCTGCCACAACTTCATCCACGGCAACGAGGGCATGCCAAAGGACGCCGCGTTCTGGCAGTTCCTATACCTAATCTTCGCGAAAATGCACGACGAGCGGCAGCCGAACGACGCCCGCCGCTTCTGGGCGGGCCGATTCGAGAAGAACGACCAGCTCATCGACGAGCAGTTCGACCCCGCAGGGCAGAAGGCCATCCGGAGACGGATCGAGCCGCTCTTCGAGGAGGTGAAGAAGAAGTACTCGACTGTCTTTCGAGGCAACGAGGAGAT
>JBPOHC010001150.1:0-20072 GCA_052035985.1 Myxococcota bacterium
CCACGATGGCCTCCGCGGTGCGCGCGGCCGACGCGGCCCTCAAGTGCGCCGACGTCACGCTCGTCGACCTGCACCTCGCACGCGGCATCGGCGGCAAGGGGTATCTCGTGGTCACGGGGTCGCTCTCTGACGTCGAGGCCGCGATCGATGAAGGCGCTGCGCGGGCGGGTGAGAGCGCGATCGTGGGCCGCGAGGTCATGGCGAACCCCGACGCCTCCGTGGCGCAAGCCTCTGCGCAGCGACGGAGATGAGCGCTTCGGTGAAGGCGTTGCGTCGGAGCGGACATTCCAACGACAATGGCGCACACGGTCGTCGCGCGCGGCGACCCCCTCACGGTGCTCACGAGGCGGATGCTTCCCTTGCGTATTGCAATCTCCACAGTCGCGTCGATCGCGGCGGCGCTCCTCCTCGCGGACCCATGTGAGGCTCAGGTCGTTCGCCCGGCCACGCAGAGCCCATCCGAGGCCGAAGTCCGCTTTCAACGGGGCCTGGAGCTCTTCAACGTTCGCAACTACGAGGGCGCCCTCGCGGAATTCCAGCGCTCCTACGAGCTCTCGGGGATGGCGGGGCTGCTCTACAACCTCGCGCGCACCTACCAGGCTCTCGGGCGCTATCCCGAGGCCGCGCGCGCCATCGAGCGCTACCTCCGCGAAGCCTCGGACCTCACCCCCGAGCGCCGCGCCGAGGTCGAGGGGATGCTCGCCCAGACCCGCAGCTTCATCGCCCGCATCGACCTCCGCGTCGAGCCCGCCGACGCCCGCGTCACGGTGACCCTCGACGGCGACGCCGTCGCAGACCCCCAGCGCGCAGAGGGGCTCGCCGTAGGCCCCGGTCGTCACGCCATCGAGGCCACGGGCGAGGGGTGGCAGACGGCGACGTCTTCGGTGGTGCTCGCGTCGGGCGATCGCCGCGAGGTCAGGCTCACGCTGCGCCGCTCGACCGAGACGCGCGTGGTCGAGGTGCAGCGCATCGGCAACGCCGTGACCAGCACGAGGGTGGTGTTCGCATCGACGCCCGAGGGCGCCACCGCGCGCATCGACGGTCGCGACGTCACGCTCCCTGCGGCCGACGTGACCCCGGGACGCCACGAGGTCGAGATCGGCGCGCCTTCGCACGAGACCTGGCGCGGCGCGCTCGAGTGTCCGCAAGGGACGACGCGCGTCGTGACCACGCGGCTCGCGTCGTCGCGGGGCCTCTCGCCGACGTGGCTCTACGCGGGCGCGGCGGCGACGGGGGTGTTCCTCGCGACGGGCATCGCGTTCGGGCTGCTCACGGAGTCGACGCACGACGAGTACGTCCAGTATCGCCAGGATCAGTTCAACGACCCCGCGGTCGCCGCGCTCCGCGATCAGGGCGAGACGCAGCGGCTCCTCTCGAACGTGTTCTTCGGCGTCGCAGCCGCGGCGGGCGTCGCCACGGTCGTCATCGCCACGCAGACCCGCTTCCGCAGGACCTCTTCGGCAGACATCACCCTCGCCCCCACGACCGACGGCGCCGCCGCCCGGCTCCGCGTGGCGTTCTGAGACCGAAGGAGAGCGAATCCGTGATCCGCACCCTCGCGTTGCTTCTCGTGCTCGCCTCCGCGTGCACGACCTCCTTCGATGTCGATCAGCTCGTCCCGCGCCCCGACGCCACGGTCCCGACGGACTCCGCCGTCGACGCGCCCGCCGACACGCCGACCACCGACGTCACCGCGGATCTCCCCACGGCCTGCGGCGTCGAGAACGCGCCGTGCTGCCAGGGCGATGCCGCTGCGTCGTCGTGCAACGCGGGCCTCGTGTGCTCGAGCGGCGTGTGCGCGCGCTGCCCCGGGGCGCTCGCGGCCTGCGACGGCTTCTGCGTCGACATCCTCAGCAACGCTTCGAACTGCGGCCGCTGCGGCAGGGCCTGCGCCGAGGGCCAGGGCTGCGTCGCGGGGTCGTGCGTGCTGTCGTGCGCGCCGGGCCTCGTCGTCTGCGGAATGGACTGCGCGCAACGCCTCACGGACCCGATGAACTGCGGCACCTGCGGGCGCGTGTGCGCGGTCTCGCACGCGACGGCGGCCTGCGAAGGCGGGATCTGCACGCCAGGTCAGTGCGACCCCGGCTTCGGCAACTGTGATGGAAACGCGGCCAACGGCTGCGAGACGAGCACCACCGACGACCTCGCCAACTGCGGCGCGTGCGGCGTCGCGTGCGCCCCGAGCCGCGCGGCGACGTCGGCGTGCGTGAGCGGCGTGTGCCGCGTGCTCTCGTGCCGGATGGGTTACGCCGACTGCGACGGAGACGCGGCCAACGGCTGCGAGGTCGACCTCAACACCAACGCCGCGCACTGCGGAACGTGCCCCACCGTGTGCCCCGGCGGCGGCGCCTGCGCGGCGGGACGTTGCCAGACCTCGTCGTGTCCGGCGGGCTCGGCGGAGTGCATGGGTGACAGCGTCCCGTGCGAGACCAACGTCACGTCTGACGCGATGAACTGCGGCGCGTGCGGCAACGCGTGCTCGCTGCCCAACGCGACGTCGCGCTGCGCGAGCTCCGCCTGCGCGGTGTCGACCTGCAACGCGGGCTTCGGCGACTGCGACATGATGGCCGCCAACGGCTGCGAGACCGACACGCGCACGAGCCTCTCGAACTGCGGCGCCTGCGGCGCGGCGTGCAACCCGATGAACGGCTCGGGCGCGTGCGTCGGGGGCCGCTGTGCGATCACGGCGTGCAACGACGGCTTCGGCGACTGCGACATGAACCCGGCCAACGGCTGCGAGACCGACCTCAACGCGAGCGCCGCCAACTGCGGCGCCTGCGGGAGCGCCTGCGCCGCGCAGAACGCCACCGCGTCGTGCGTCGCGGGTCGCTGCGCGGTCGGGGCCTGCAACATGGGCTTCGGCGACTGCGACATGAACCCGACCAACGGCTGCGAGGCCGACACGCGCACGAGCGATTCGAACTGCGGCGCGTGCGGGGCGGTGTGCGCGCTGCCCAACGCGACGACGTCGTGCGTCGAGGGCGCGTGCACGCTCGGCGCCTGCCGCGACGGCTTCGGCGACTGCGACATGAACCCGGCCAACGGCTGCGAGGCGAACCTCCAGGGCGACGCGGCGCACTGCGGGGCGTGCCCGACGGCGTGCGTGATCGCCAACGGGATGCCCTCGTGCACGGCGGGGCGCTGCGTCGTGGGGATGTGCAACGCGGGCTTCGCCGACTGCGACATGAACCCTGCGAACGGCTGCGAGACCGACCTCTCGTCGAGCTCGCAGAGCTGCGGCGCGTGCGGTCGCGTGTGCGCCTCGGGGCAGATCTGCTCCGCGGGGACGTGCCGTACGGGCTGCGCGTCGGGCCTCACGATGTGCGGGGCCTCGTGCGTCGATACGCGCGCGAGCGTGAGCAACTGCGGCGGCTGCGGGCGCGCGTGCCCCGCGCGCAACAACGCGTCGGCGTCGTGCGTGAACGGGGCGTGCGGGGTGGTGTGCAACACCAACTTCGGCAACTGCGACGGCGAGTCGATGAACGGCTGCGAGACCGACCTGCGCACGAGCACGCGGAGCTGCGGCGCGTGCGGACGCACCTGCCCGTCGGGCAACAACTCGACGGCGTTCTGCTCGATGGCGACCTGCGGTCTGTCGTGCTCCGCGGGCTGGGGCAACTGCGACGGCAACGCGTCGAACGGGTGCGAGTCGCGCTTCTCCGAGGACCCCAACAACTGCTCGCGGTGTGGCAACCGCTGCGTGGTTTCGAACGCCACCGCGGCCTGCGCGCTGGGGTTCTGCGTCGTGGGGTCGTGCAACTCGGGCTGGGGAAACTGCAACCTGCTCGCGGAGGGCTGCGAGACCAACCTCCTCACAGACCGCACGAGCTGCGGGCGCTGCGGCCGCGTGTGCCTCCCGGGGCAGACCTGCCGCAACGGGAACTGCAACTGATCAGCCGACGCTGAGCTCGAGCATGCGCTCGATGGGCTTGAGCGCCTTCACGCGCAGCTCCTCGGGCAGCGTGATCTCGGGCTGGAGCGTCGCGAGCGCGTCGCGCACGGCCTCGAGCGTGTTCTTCTTCATGAACGGGCAGTCGTTGCAGTGGCAGTTGCCCTCGGGCGGCGCCGCGATGAAGGTCTTCTCCGGCGACGCCTTCTGCATCTGGTGGAGGATCCCCGTTTCGGTGGCGACGATGAAGGTCTTCGCGCTCGACGACTGCGTGTATTTCAAGAGCGCCGCGGTGCTCCCGATGAACGACGCCTTCGCGAGGAGCGACGCCTCGCACTCGGGGTGCGCGATGATCTCCGCCTCGGGGTGACGGAGCTTGAGCGCGATGATCTTCCGCTCGGAGAAGGTCTCGTGGACGATGCAGCTCCCTCGCCAGAGGAGCATGTCGCGGCCCGTCTTCTTGATGAGGTACGCGCCGAGGTTGCGGTCGGGCGCGAAGATGATCGGCTTCCCCGCGGGCACGCTCCGCACGATGCGCTCGGCGTTGGAGCTCGTCACGATGCAGTCGGAGAGCGCCTTCACGCCCGCCGAGCAGTTGATGTACGAGAGCACGTAGTGGTCGGGGTGACGCGCTACGAAGGCCGCGAAGCGATCCGCGGGACACCCCTCCGCGAGCGAGCATCCCGCGTCCATGTCGGGGAGCACGACCTTGCGCGAGGGGTTCAGGATCTTCGCCGTCTCGGCCATGAAGTGAACGCCCGCGAAGATGATGACGTCCGCGGTGGTCTTCTGCGCGGCCTGCGAGAGCTGGAGCGAGTCGCCCACGAAGTCAGCGACGTCCTGCACGTCGCCGTCGACGTAGTAGTGCGCGAGGATGACGGCGTTGCGCGCCTTGCGGAGCTGCTTGATCTCTTCGACGAGCGCGTCGGGGGTGTCGGTCATGGCGCGGATCGTAGTGCCCGTTCCCTCCGTTGGAAACACGCTCTCACGGCCCCGCGAAGGTGACCCTCCCGAAGCGCGGGGCGAAGTGGAAGTTCCCCTCTCCGCGCAGCGGTGACCACGCGAGGGCGTCGCGCTGCCCGTCGCGGAAGCTGTAGACGTTGGCCCGCCACACGTCGCCCTCGTGCGGCGGCGCGTTCGCGCGACCGGCGCCGTCGAGGTCTCTCCACGGCAGCGCGAGCTCGATCGTGTAGCCGTCGGCGCCCACGTGCGCGGCGCACGCGATGGAGGGCTCCCAGTCTTGATGGCCGAAGGTGCGTGCGCCCTGCGCGTCGACGCCCAGCGGACGGTTGTAGTCGTCGAAGCGCGTCGTCCACTTCGCGCAGGCCGTGTCGACCTGGATCTCGTAGTAGTGCCGGTTGTCGCCGTGATCGCCGGGCTGGAGCATGAGCTCCACGGCCGAAGACCGCTCCCAGAGGTGGGGATCGCGCGCGGTGGCGGCGAAGGGCGCGACGGGGCTGCGGTCGGCGACGCGCGCGGCGAAGTAGAGGTTCTGGTCGTCCCACGCGAACCAGGCTTCGCCCTGTACGCGCGAGTTGGGTGAGGGAGACCCGTCGCCGGGGCTCACGAGGGGGCCTGTTCCTGCGGCGCGCCACGCGGGCTCGTCGAGGTTGCCATCGACGCGAATGGCGCCGGGCGAGAGCTTCTTCGCGCGCGCCGCGCCGGTGTTCACGGTCGCCGACGCGCTCGGCCGGGGAGGGGGGCTCTCACGACACGCGGCGAGGGCCGCGACGCACACGATCCATCCGAAGTTCTTCACAGCCGCGCGATGGAACACCACCTCGGCCCCGCGGGGCAACGGCTCAGCGCGCCGTCGCCGCGGTGAGTCCCGCCGTCGCGCTCGCGTCATCGGGGCTCACCGCCAGCACCGCGCGGAACGCCGCCGCGGCCTCGTCGCGGTGCCCGCGCCGGAGCTCGCACCAGCCGACGCCGCTCTGCATCTCGAGGTCGCCGGGGTACCGCGTGAGCACCTCCTGGTAGACCGCCTTCGCCGCGTCGAAGCGGCCGAGGTTGTAGAGCGCCAGCGCGAGGCGTCGGCTCGCGAGGTAGTTGCCCTCGTCCATGCGCAGCACCTCGCGCGCGAGCGTCTCGGCGTCCTGCCAGCGGCGCAGCGCGAGCAGCGGGAGCAGCTCTCCGAGCCGCGGCTCGATGGCGCCGCGCGCGACCTGCGAGGCCTGGCGGTACGCCGCCACGGAGTCGTCGTAGCGACCCGTCTGGTAGAGCAGCCACCCCCGCCGCAGCGCGAAGAGGTACGTGCGCTGCGCCTCGGCGGGCAGCGCGTCGAGGGCCGTGAGCGCCCCGCGGGAATCACCCTGCGCTTCGAGCGCGTACGAGCGGCGCCACACCTCGGGGTTGGCCTCCGCGCGGCCAGCGAGGAGCGAGAGCGCGAGCGAGAGCGCGAGCGTCACGTGCAGAGCGTCAGACCTGAGCTTGAGCATGGAGTCCTCCAGAAGAAATGTTGCGGGCGTCGCGACGGAGCGGTTGCGTAGCGGTCGGCGCGCGATCGAAGGTCACGGTGCGCGCGCGGCCGCGGATGTTGACGGTGAGGCGCGCGACTCCCCCTCGCGCCGTGAGCGTCGCCGAGGTGGTCACCCACGGCGCGCCGTCGCGGCCCTTGCGCTCGGACTCGCCCTCGACGACCAGCGCGTCGCCGACGCGGCGTGCGCGGTAGGTCATCACGAGCGAGGCGTCGCCGCCGAAGGGGCTCACGAGGTCGAAGAGGGGCCTCTGCCACGCGGGCATGAAGGGGCGCAGCGGGAGCCGATCGCGCCACGCGAGCGCGACGTCGGCGTCGAAGGGGACGCGAGGGAGCGCCGCGCGGACGAGGTGCAGCGCCGAGCGCGCGTCGCCCGTGACGTCGTGCACGGTGAAGCCGCTCGCCGCGCTCTCGTAATAGAGCGCCGCGTCGGAGCCCTGAGACCGCAGCACGAAGCGCCCGAGGAGGTCGAGGTCGGCGACGATGCGCTCCTCGCGCGATCCGGAGGTGGCGCGCGTGACGCTCGCGTATTCGAAGCGCAGCGCGGACGAGAGGTCTTCGTCGCGGTCGATGCGTCGCACGCGCTCTCCGCGCTCGGGCACGCGACGGGCGTGGAGCGTCGCTCCGTCGGCGCTCACGGTCACCACGTCGTGCAGCTCGATGGGGATCGTCGCGTCGCCCACGGTCGCCGTGGCCTGGAGCTGCATGTGGAGGTGCGGCGTCGCCGAGCGCCCCGAGTTGCCGCAGCGCCCGAGCACCTCGCCCGCGGCGACGTGCTGTCCTTCGCGCGCGGTGACCGTGCCCGGAGACAGATGCGCGAGGCACGAGTACACGCCCGGCGCGTGGTAGACGATCACCACGTTGCCCCAGTTCTCGTCGACGTTGACGTCGCCCACGGCGTTGTCGGCGACGCCGTCGATGACCTTCGCCACGACGCCCGCGGCGGGGGCCACCACGGGGAGCTTGTAGCAGTGGAAGTCATCGAGCGTCGCGCCCGCTCCGCGGTAGGCGCGGCCCTCGTCGTCGAGCACTTCGAAGTCGAGCGCGTGACGCCACGGGCCGTCGTGGGTGATCCCGCCGTCGACGCCCTGCGTGCAGGTCCACGCGCCGCGGAAGGGAGCGCCGAAGCGCACGCCGCCCACGGCGCCGAAGCGCTCGCTGCGAGAGCGAAAGTAGGCGAGGTTCTGCTCCGGCGTACCGGGCGCAAAGTCGATGGCGTGCGGCCTGCCGTCGGCCACGCGCTGGCGCAGCGCGTAGAGCGCCACGGGCACCACGAGGTTGAAGGGCGCGATGGCGAGCGGGAGCCCGAGGCGTTCGAAGCGCGGCGCGAGCCCCAGCGTCACCGCGACGCTCACGACTGAACCGAAGAGCGCGAGGAGGTACGACCACACGCTCGGGATGAACCACACGCCGCCGAGCGCCACCGCGACGAGCGCGCCGTTGAGGCCCGCGGTTCCTGCGAGTGACGGTTCCGCGTCGAGGGCCACGGCGCGCGTGAGCGACCACGCCGCGGCGAAGCCCAGGAGCGACAGTGCCGCGGCGATACGACTGTGCAGCGCGATGGCCGCGAGCACGAGCAGGCCCGCGTCGAGGCGAGGCGCGCAGAGCAGCGCGCCGAGGCCGCGGAGCCACGCGGAGAGGGCTCCGTCGGAGAGGATTCCCGCGAGCGCGTCGGTCGGCGGCGGAGGCGGCAGGGCCGCGGGGAGCGCGCCGAGCGCGAGGTAGTACGTCACGAGGAAGGGCAGCGTGAGCACCGGGAGCGAGCGCTCGACGCGCAGCGCGAGGTCGAGCGCCGACGCCACGAGCACCGACGACGCAGCGGCGAGCGCGAGGAGCGCCGCGGACGTCGCCGAGGGGGGAGCGGTCGCGGAGAGCGCGAGGCCGAGGAGCAGCGCGCTGTACGAGAGCTGACCGCTCGCGACGCGCTCGGGGTCGAGGCGGAGCGCGCGCGCCGTGAGGGCCGACACCGCGACGGCGAAGAGCGCCGCGGCGAGGGCGCGCGGCTCCGTCGCGACGGCGGCGAGGAGCGCGGCCCCCACGGCGCGAGAGCGAGAGAACACGAGGCTCGCGGCGGAGCGGAGCGCGCCGTCGCCGAGCCACCACGCCGCGCGGAGGCCAGACGCCCCCGGGGCGCGCGCGGAGGCGGCCGCGACGGTCGCGCTCAGAGCCACGACGGCGTCTCCTCGGAGGCGAGCAGGGTCGAGAGGTCCTCGCGCTTGCGGATGAGGGCGTGGCGGCCGTCGCGGGCGATCATCACCACCGCGGGGCGGTACGTGATGAACTGCATCCACTGCGTCACGTTGTAGGCGCCCACGTTGCGGAACACCACGCGGTCGCCCGCGCGCATCGAGGGGAACGACACCGTGTCGCGCACCACGTCGATGTTCATGCAGAGCGGACCGTAGATGACCGTCGGCTCCGAGAGGCCGCCGAAGGGCTGCGCGGGCACGACGTCGTGGTCGTACCAGAACGACGTGAAGAGCACGTTGACGCCCGCGTCGATCACCAGCGCGCGCTGGCCGTCGGGCATGCGCTTGTTGGCGAGCACCGTGGCGATCATCGAGCCCGACTCGTCGACGAGCGCGCGGCCGGTCTCGAGCACGATCGTGGGCTCGCGGTCGGGCGGATAGTCGAGCACGGCGAGCCCCTCGGCCACCGCGGCGGCGTAGCGGTCGAAGGGCGGCGACGCCTGCTCGCCGGGGAGGTACTGCGCCTTGAGCTTCGTGGGCGACGCGAAGCCGCCGCCGACGTCGATGAACGACATCGTGAGCCCGTGCGCGCGCTGGAGCTCATTCGCGAGACCCGCGAGCTTCGCGGCCTGCTCGCGGTAGGCGCTCGGGTCGAGGATGAAGGTCCCCATGTGGCAGTGCAGGCCCACGAGCTGGAGGCGCTGCCCCGTGGCGATGCGCGTCGCAGCGGTCTTCGCCTGGCCGTTCTCGAGGTTGAACCCGAAGCGCCCCCACGACGGAATGGCCTCGACGGAGAGGTTCACGCGGATGGCGACCTTCGGCGTGATGCCGAGCTCGACGGCGAGTCGCTCGAGGAGCGCGAGCTCGTCGAAGTTGTCGATGTGAACGATGGTCCCCTCGGGCAGCACGCGGCGCAGCGTCGACTCGGGCTTGAAGGGCCCGTTGATGTGGATGCGGTCGCCGGGCACGCCGTTGTGGCGGGCCTTCTCCCACTCGAACTCGCTCACGACCTCGGCCCACGCGCCCTCGCGGTGAAAGACCTTGCAGACCGCGTCGAGGTAGTTGGTCTTGTACGACCACGCGATGCGCACCTTCGAGAAGCGCCGCGCGAAGGCGTCGCGCAGCTCCTTGTAGCGCGCCACGAGGGTCTTCTCGGAGAAGACGAAGAGCGGCGAGCCGTAGGTGTCGATGAGCGACTGCACGCTCACGCCGTCGATGTGCGTCTGCGGCTGCATGGCCTGGACGCGCGAGAACTTGTTCATCATCCCGGTCTGGTGGCGCGCGATGATGGGGCGGTCGTACGGTGCTTTGCTCACGGCGAGGCTCCTTCGTTGCGGACGAGCTCGCCCGCTGTGCTGATGCGCGAGAACCCTTCGAGGTCGGTGATCTGATCGAGCGCGATGCGGACGAACATCGTCCCCACGCGGTAGTCCCTCATGGGCGCGACGGCCCTGCCCGCGGCGAGCTCCGCCACCGCGAAGGGCAGGTTCATCCCCGCGCCGGCGGACAGGTAGCACCACGCGGGGAAGCGCGGGTTCACCTCGAGCACGTGGTAGCCGCCGCGCGCGTCGCGGATCACCTCGAGCTCGCACGGCCCGCGCCACTTCGTGACGCGCATGAAGGTCTCGGCGATGGCGTCGAGGCCCGCGTCGCGGATCGCCACGCCGGCCCAGCCCTTCCCCTTGTCGGTGATGACCGTCTTGCGCATCGAGACGGCGCCCACGAGGCCGCCCTCACCGTCGCCCACGGCCACGACGCAGACCTCCTCGCCCGCGACGAACTGCTGCGCGATCACGGGGTAGCCCCACTCGGCCACCATCTTGTGAAAGCCCTTGATGGCGTCTTCGAGCGTGGGGCACACCTTCGCGCCGTAGTAGGGGCCCTTCACCACGATGGGGTACGTGAGCGACTCGTGGATCGAGTAGAGCTGACCCACGTCGCTCAGCACCTTCGAGGCGGGCACCGGGATGCCCTTCGACTCCAGCGCGGTGAGCCGCGCCTTGGAGCGCAGGTCGAGCTGCTCGCGCGTCGGGAGCATCGTGCCGATGCCCCAGTCGTGCAGCGTCGGCGCGAGGTCGACGAAGCCCGGCAGCTCGGCGTCGAGCGTCGGGATCACCACGTCGAGGTGCTCCTTCGCGTGCACGTACTCGAGGCGGTCGCGCAGCGCGTTGAGGCCCTGCGAGGGATACGGGATCAGGAACACGTCATCGACGAGGTCGTGCGCGTAGATCCCGGGCTCCAGCGCGTCGTAGGCGAGGCCCACGATGCGACCGCTGAAGTCGGGGCTCGCGCGCAGCGAGCGGATCACGGCCACGCCGGGCCCCGGGTTGTCCGTCGCGTTGAGGCCCGTGACGGCCACGGTGAGCGGGGCGCCCATCACGCCACCTCGAAGTCTTGCGGGAGGATGCCGTAGAGCCGCAGCGACGCGATGACGTCGTCGATGTCGCGCGAGAGGTCCTCGTCGCCGATCTCGAAGCGCTCGCGGAGCGAGGCGGCGATGGCCGCGCGGTCGAGGGCGCGCTTGAGCCCGTCGAGGATGCACAGCGCGCTCGCGTTGGCCGTGAAGGTCGACCCCGAGAAGGGGTCGAAGACGAAGCCCGTGTCACTGATCGCGAGGTCCTTCAGTCGTTGCATGACGTGTCTCCCTGCTCTTCGCGCGTGGTCACCACGCGCCGATGATCGCCGTCGTGAAGAAATGCGCGCTCGCGTTCACCGCGCCGCCGCCCGCGCCCGCCCCCATCCCCCGCGCCGCGCCGCTCGCGGCGAGAAGCATCCCGTCGTACCGCAGCGCGAGCGAGAGTCCGCCGCCGAGCGGAATGAGCCCCGAGAGCGAGAGCGCCCCGCGGATGCGGTCGTCGCTCGCCCAGAAGATCCCCTCGACGAGCGAGGTGGGCCGCCGCTCGTCGCCGTAGCGCGCGCTGAGCGTCGCCTCGTAGCCGCCGCGGCGCCACCCGACGAGCGCGCCGATGGAGCCGCCGAACGCACCACCGCTGTCGTACTGCGCCGACGCGACGGGCCCGAGGCGCCACGCGTCGCTGAGCTGAGCGGCCCACGCGACCGCGGCGCGCGCCACGGAATAGTCTTGAAAGATCGACTCGCTGAGCTCCGCCGAGAGGTCGCCGCGCAGCGTCAGGCGCCCCGAGACGCCGAAGGCCGTCGCGGGGGTCATCGCGTTGGAGCCATCCCACACGTGTCCGAGGTGCGCGCGGAGCGCCCAGTTCGTTCGCGCGACGCCCGCCATGAGATGAATCTCCTGCTGGAGGTTCGTCGACGAGACGGGCGGACCCATCACGGCGGGGCGCTGCCGAAGCGCGTACCCCACGGCGCGATAGGTCACCCCAAACACGGGCCAGTCATAGAGCTGCACGGTGATCGAGGGCGCGACGCTGAGCGACCAGGTCCGCTGCGGGTGCGTGGTGTAGAGCTGCGCGCCGGCCCAGAGCGAGGCCCACACGCGGAGCGGTCGCGGCGACGCGGTGGTCGTGAGGGTGAGGCCCTCGCGGGCCGAGGCGTCGGCGGCGTCGAGGGCCACGAGCTGTTCGAACTCGCGGCGGGCGCCGGTCGAGTCGCCGAGGCGGAGGAGCGTCCATGCGAGGCCGAGGCGCGCGTCGTGGGAGGTGTCGCCCGAGAGCCGCAGGGCCAGCTCGTAGCGGCGCCGCGCGAGGGCGTTGTCGCCCGCCTGGAACCACAGCCACCCGAGGCGCAGCGCGAGGTCGTGGTCCTGCGGGTGCAGCGCGAGAAAGGGGTCGAGCGACGACGCCGCATCACGGGCCCTGCCCTCACGCTCGAGGCGCACCGAGAGGGACTGCGCGTCTTCGTAGTCAGACTGCGCCTCGGCGACGCCGGTGAGCGAGAGCGTGACGAGCGCGGCGGTGAGTGCGTGGCGGGCCATGACGTTGGCGACGACCATCGCAACCCGCACGCCAGCGCCAGGACCCGCAGGAACCCGCGCCGACGATCCCCGCGCCGCGCGAGGGGATGCTATTTCAGCACGCGATGAGTGCGGATTCCGCAGTCCCGTCCTCCGCGCGCACGGCGACTCCCGGTGCATGTGCGCGCGTCGAGCGCTGGTGTCCGCGTTGCAGCCGACGTCGCGTATGACCGCCGCGCGAAAGACCTACGCCGACACGAAGCGTCCGCTCTTCACCCTGCTCTGCTGCGCCGTCGCGGTGACCGCCGTGCCGATGATCGCGGGCCTCGTGCAGACCAGTCGCATCGCGCATCTGGTCGTCGCAGGAGAGGTCTCCCGCTGGCGCGACGCCGTGAGTCTCGCGCTGCGCGACGCGTCGCCGCCCCCCGCCGAAGCGCTCGCCACGGTGCTCGCCGCGAACCGCGAGCGGGGCCTGCGCTACCTCGCGCTCTACAGCCACGACGGGCGCCTCCTCGCCGAGTCGGGGGCGTCGGTGACGCTCCCATCGAACGCCTGCCGCGCGGCCGGCGGCGGGGGCTACGCGCTCGTACGAGACCGCGTGCGGGCATGCGGCGGCGCGATCCGCCTCCAGCTCGGACCGCATCAGCGCCTCGACGGACCTCCGATCCCCGGCGGGCCGTTGCTGCCTGGGGGGGCCATCCTCTTCGGCGCGGCGCCGCAGACGGCCGAGGTGCCCACGCGCTTTCTGCCAACCACAACGATCGAGTTCGAAGCGCGCGCCACGCGAGACCTCGAGCGCGCGCAGGCGGGCCTCGTGGCCGCGGGGGTCGCGGCGCTCCTCGCGATGCTCACGCTCGGATTCATCGCAGACCGCCTCCTGCGCGACCGCGAGGCCATCGCGCGCCGCCTCGAAAAAGCGCGGCACCTCTCGTCGCTCGGTGAGATGTCCGCCGTGCTCGCGCACGAGATCCGCAACCCCCTCGCGTCGCTCAAGGGACACGCGCAGCTCCTCGGCGAGCGGCTCGCCTCGGACACACGCGCAGCGCCTCGCATCGAGCGCATCGTGAGCGACGCCACGCGCCTCGAGCGCCTCGTCGACGAGCTCCTTCGCTTCGCGCGCACGGGCGACCTCGAGCGCCGTGATGTGCGCCCCGAGCACTGGGTCCGCGGCGTGGTGGCCTCCATCGACAGCCCCGGCGTTCACGTCGTCATCGATCATCCGCCCGCGCGGGCCTCCCTCGACGGCGCGCGCATGGGCGAAGCCCTCGCGAACCTCATTCGCAACGGCCTCGAAGCGGGCGGCGGCAAGGGGCCCGTGACGGTGCGCGTCGCCTCGGAGAACGCGTCGCTCGTGATCGAGGTGCGAGACCGCGGCGCGGGCATCGCCCCCGGCGACGAGGAGCGGATCTTCGAACCGTTCTACAGCCGCAAGGTGCGGGGCACGGGGCTCGGCCTCGCGATCGTTCGCCGCACCGTGGCACTGCACGGCGGGACCGTCACCGCGGAGACCCACCCCGACGGCGGCGCGCTCTTTCGCGTGTCGCTCCCCGAGGGATGAGCCCGCGCGACGTCGCACGACGCGCCTTGCGCTCGCGAACTGATCCCGCGTAGATCGCTCCCATGGCGTCCGTGCTCGTGATCGACGACGAGGAGGGCTTTCGTAGCTTTCTCTGCGACGTGCTCTCCGACGCGGGGCACGAGGTGACCGAGGCGCAAGACGGCTCCGCGGCCCTCGCGGCGCTCTCTCGCGCGCGCTTCGACCTCGTGCTCACCGACCTCAAGATGCCAGGACCCGACGGCGCCGCGGTGGTGCGCCACGTCCACGCGATGCACCCCGAGACGCCCGTGGTGGTGATCACCGCGCACGCGTCCGTCGAGACCGCCGTCGACACGCTCACGCACGGCGCCGTCGACTACCTCAAGAAGCCCCTCGAGAGCCCCGCGGCGCTGCGCTCGCTCGTGTCGCGCATCCTCAGCGAGCGCTCCGCGAAGCCCGCGCAGAAGGCCCCTGTCATCGCAGCGGATCCGCCGCTCACCTGGGGCGCAGCCTCGATGGAGCCCTTCGTCACGGCCCTCCGACGCGTGTCGCGCACGCCCGCGACGGTGCTCATCCTCGGCGAGAGCGGCACGGGCAAGGAGCTCGCGGCGCGCGCCATCCACCGCGGGAGCCCGCGCGCCGACGGGCCCTTCGTGGCGGTGAACTGCGGCGCCCTCGCGCCGACGGTGCTCGAGAGCGAGCTCTTCGGACACGAGCGCGGGGCCTTCACGGGCGCCGTCGCGCAGCACCAGGGGCGCATCGAGCGGGCGAAGGGAGGGACCTTCTTCCTCGACGAGATCGGCGAGCTCCAGCCCGAGATGCAGGTGAAGCTCCTGAGGGTGTTGCAGGAGCGAACCTTCGAACGCGTCGGCGGCACGACCCCCGTCACGGCCGACGTGCGCTGGGTCACCGCCACGCACCGCGACCTGCGCGCGATGGTGCACGCGGGGACCTTCCGCGAAGACCTCTACCACCGCATCGCCGTGGTGCCCCTGCGCGTCCCCGCGCTGCGCGAGCGCCGTGAGGACATCGCCCCCCTCGCGCGGCACCTCCTCGTCGAGCTCGCGACCGCGGCGGGCCTCTCGCCGGTGACCCTCTCCGACGACGCGATCGCGCGCCTCGAGTCTCTCCCGTGGCCGGGCAACGTGAGGGAGCTGCGCAACGTGCTGGAGCGCGCCCTCATCCTCTCGGACGCGCCCGTCCTCCACGCCGCCGACCTCGACCCCGACGTCGACCGCTTCGAAGCCGCGGCGCCGACGCGCGGCGCGCATGTGAACCTCGAAGCGCTCGAGCGCGAGGCCATCGCGCGGGCGCTTCAAGCGTCGAGCGGCAACCGCCGTCGCGCCGCCGAGCAGCTCGGCATCGGCCTCCGCACGCTCTACGAGAAGCTCAAGCGCTACGACCTCGCGTAGACTCCGCGCGATGAGCACCTACGTCGCCGGACGCTTCGTCGAGACCCCATCGCCCGACGGTGAGATCGAGGTGCGCTCGCCCGCAGACCTCGACGACGTGGCGGGCCGCTACCCCTGGTCGCGCGCGCACGTCGACGACGCCGTCGGCGCCGCGCGCTCGGCCTTCGCAGCGTGGGACGCCCTCGGCCTCGACGCGCGCATCGGTCACCTCAAGCGCCTCCGCGCGGCCCTCGTCGCGCACGAGGACGAGATCGCGCGCACGATCACCCGCGAGATGGGCAAGGCGCTCCGCGAAGCGCGCCTCGAAGCGAAGGCGCTCGTCGGCAAGATCGACCTCTCGATCAACGAAGGACTCTCCTTCACGCGCGATTTCACCCTCGAAGACGGGCGCCTCGCGTGCCGCTTCAGACCCCACGGCGTGATGGCCGTGATCGGACCGTTCAACTTTCCGCTCCACCTCGCGCACGGACACCTCGCGCCCGCGCTGCTCGCGGGCAACACGGTGGTCTTCAAGCCGAGCGAGGTCACCCCCGGATGCGGCGCCCTCTACGCGCGCATCGTCGACGAGGCGGAGCTCCCGACCGGCGTGGTCAACGTGGTGCAGGGCGACGGACGCGTCGGCGCGAAGCTCGCGGAGCACCCCGACGTCGACGGCGTGCTCTTCACGGGCTCCTACGCCGTGGGGACGCGCATCCTGCGAGAGAACGCGTCGCGCCCCGGTCGCGTGCTCGCGCTCGAGATGGGAGGGCGCAACGCGGCGGTGGTGCTCGACGACGCGCCCTTCGAAAAGTCCGTGGCCGATGTGGTCGTGAGCGCGTTCTCGACGACCGGGCAGCGCTGCACCTGCGCGAGCCGACTCATCGTCACGAAGGACATCTCCGAGCGCTTCATCGAAGCCGTCGCGGCGATGACCGCGCGCGTGAAGGTGGGTCACCCGCTGGACCCTGGCGCCTTCATGGGACCGCTCGCGTCTCCCGCTGCGCGCTCGCGCTTCGACGGCTTCGAAGCGCTCGCAGACGACGAGGGGACCCGCTGCGTGATCGACCCCGTCGAGCCCGCGGTGCGCTTCGAAGGACGCGCGCTTCGAGGCTGCTACGTCGCGCCTCGCGTTCGCCGCGTCACCGCTCCGTCGGCAGAGAGCGCGTATCAGCGCGAGGAGGTCTTCGGCCCCGACCTCGCGGTGTGGGTGGCCGACGACGACGACCACGCGCTCTCGCTCGCGAACGACTCAGACTACGGCCTCGCCGCGGGCGTATGGACGTCCTCCGAGGACCGCTTCGAACGCTTCGCGCGCGGTCTCCGCGTGGGCTGCGTGGGGTGGAACGCGCCCACCGTGGGCTCGTCGAGCAGGCTCCCCTTCGGCGGCCTCAAGCGCAGCGGAAACCACCGCCCCGCGGGGATCTTCTCGTCGACGTACTGCGCCTGGCCGCTCGCCATCACCCGCGGCGCGGCGACCTTCGACCCTGCGACGCTCCCGCCGGGGCTCTCCCCGTAAAACGCTTCAACGAAAGCGGTTGCTGCGCACCGGTCCGCCCGTCCACTGACGCGGTCGAAGGCCCTGTTCGCGGAGGGCGCCCGCTGCGGGTTCGCCTGCGCGCTGCACCGTCGCGCATGCCTTCGCGAAGGCCGCGAGCGTGTCGCGATCGGCGAGCTCCGTCGCGGGGACCTCGTGCGCCGCGATGCGCGCGCCGATGACCTCTGCGGGGCTCTCGTCGGCGTTGGTGCGCACGGTCTCGCCGGTCTTGCCGTCGACGACCGACCGCTCTGCCCAGGGCGCGACGTTGTACTGGTAGACGTAGGTCACGAGGTCGGCCGCGACGGGGCGATCGACCACCCAGCGGCTCGCGTGCTCCCAGAGCACCTGACCGGGCCGGTGCGGTTGGAGCTGCATCAACAGGTCGGGCCCCGCGCCGTCGAGGTCGTAGGCGACGATGACGCCGGGATCGTCGGTGGTCTCCGAGTCCCACTCCTCCATCGGGACGTCGAGCGCGCGCGCCGTCGCGATCGCGAGGATCGTGCTGTCGCGGTCGGGCAGCGAGAACACGCGCGGGACCTTCATCCCCATGGCGTCGAGGGCGAGCCGCATGCGCTCGATCGCCTCGCGACACCGGAGCTCCGAGTCTTGCGTGAAGGCGTAGCGCCCGCGCATGCCCTCTTTGAACCCGTGCGGTGAGAGCCGCAGGAGCACAGCGCCGTGGAGCACGAAATGCCATCCGCGCAGGTCTTCGCCGTTGAGCGCCGTCGCGGGGCGGATGCCGTCGGCGCGCTCGAGCACGGCCTTGATGCGCTCGTGCATCACGGCCTCGCCGCTCGACGACGGGGCTGAGAGACCGCTCATCGCGACGCGCGCCCCGTCGAGGTCACCCGCCATCGAGGTGTTCCACGCGAGGAGGTACCGCAGCACGAACTCCTTCTCGAGGAGGGCAGGGGCCTTGCGGAGCCACTTGCACGCCTCGGCGTGCTGACCATCACGCTCCAGCGCCGCCACGAGCTCGCTGAGGAGGCCCGGGAGATCGCGCCTCCGTTCGACCGCGCGGGCGAGCACGTTGGCCGCGATGTCGAAGAGCTCCTGCTCGATGAGCTCGTAGCCGAGGTCGTAGAGGGGCTGAACGTCTTCGAGGCTCGTGGCCTGCGCGGCGAGGTCGGCGAGGTGATCGCCCGCGATGACCCTCGCGATGCGCGAGAAGACCTCCATCGCGCGGCCCCAGTCGCTCGCGGCGACCCTGCCCGGATAGGCGATCCACGGTCTCAACGTGCCGAAGGCGCTGCGCGCGTCTCCGGCCGCCATGCCGTCCTCGATCTTGGTGAGCACCTCGACGAAACGTTCCATTATCGCCCCTGCGCGGGCGCCGATGCTGCCAGTCAGAGACCCCGAGACGCAAACGGAACCCGTCACCCCGCGGGGCGCCCCTCGCGAGAGCCCGAGGAAAACCCGCGCGCTCGACGGTCGCCATTGTTGTAGGGCCTGTGACGATGGTCTATGGTCGCGCCGCTCGAAGGCAGAATGGCCACGCTCGAAGATCAACAGTGCCTTGAACGGGCTCGAAACGGCGACCGCGCGGCGTTCAGCACGCTCATGCGTCAGCACCAGCGTCGCGTGTACCGCCTCGCGTTGCAGCTGACGGGCAGCGCGGGCGACGCCGACGACGTCACGCAGGAGACCTTCCTGCGAGCGTTCCGCGCGATCCACCGCTTCGACGGCCGCGCCGACCTCTTCACCTGGCTCTACCGGATCTGCGTGAACGTGGCGCTCAACCTCCGTCGCCAGGGGAAGCGCGTCACCGCCGACCTCGACGACCCGCGCGTCCCGGAGCCTGTCGACGGCGGCGCCGGACCCGCGCTCACGGCCGAGCGAGCGAGCGCGTACCGCGAGCTCTCGAAGGCCATGGACGCGCTCTCTGAATCGCTGCGCACCACGATGATCCTCGCGTGCGTCGAGCAGCTTCCCTACAAAGACATCGCCCAGGTGCTGGGTTGTAGTGAAGGCACCGTCGCGTGGCGCGTCCACGAAGCGCGGCGGAAGCTCCGCGAGAACATCTCCGCCGAGGTGCTCGCGGCGCTCGAAGAAACTTGAAGAGCCCACGGAGGCACCACGTGGACGATGCACTGAAGCTCAAGATCGCGGCCTCGCTCGACCTGCCGACGGATGCCGCGGCGGACCCGGATGTGGCCCGCGCGCTCGATGAAGACCCCGACGCTCGCGCCTTCGCGCGAGACCTCCACACCGTCGACCGCGCCCTCCGCGCGTGGCCGGCGCGCAATCGCACCGACGCCGAGTGGGAGAGGTTCGCCGCCCGCCTCGACGCGAAGTTCGAAGAGGCCGCGCGAGAGCGCGCCAAGGTGCGCAAGGGCAAGAAGGTCTCTCAGGCCGAGCCCGACCCCGCGGCCGTCCCCGTCTTCGAAGACGGTTCAACTCAAGCACCGGAGAGCAAGCTGGTCATGTCAGAGCCCCAGGAAAATGACGCGGATCTAGAGAACCTCGCGGCGCTCACCCGCACGAGCACCGTCCCGTCGGGGGTCTCTGTCGGCTCCGTTCGCCCGTCGATCTCCGACGCCGTCGACGACACGAGCTCGGGCATCGTCGACATCAAGAAGCTCGCCGAGATGGCGCGCGCCGAGGCCGAGAAGCCCGCGGAGAAGCCCGCGCCCAAGGCCGAAGCGAAGCCCGATGCCGAGGCCAGCGCCGACAAGCCCGCCGCGAAGCCCTCGTCGAAGAACAACGACGTCATGGTCACGCCCGCGCGCGCCGCGACGCCCGTCCTCGACGACGCCCCTCCCCGCAAGGGCGGCAGCACGCTCTGGGGCGCGGTAGGCGGAATGGCCCTCATGGCCGGCGCCTTCGCGCTCTACACCAACATGCAGTCGGGCTCTCACAACGAGACCACCGGCGGCGACGCGCCCGCGACCTCCGAGGCGCCCGCGCAGCCCACGGCCGCAGCGCCCGCGCCGCAGAGCGCGCCCCCCGTCGCGATGCCCGCCGCCGCGCAGCCCACCGCGCCGCCTCCTCCGCAGCCCGAGGCCCTCGCTCCCGCTGTGCCGAGCACCGTCGCCGTGGAGTCTGCGCCGACGGCCGCGCCTGCGCCGACGGCCGCGCCGACCCCCGCCGCGCACGCGACCGTAGAAACCCGTGACACCACCCTCGCGCAGCCTGTCGCCGCGCCTGCGGCCGTCGCGCGTCGCGCGGTCGTCGCTGCGCCC
>JBPOHC010001140.1:0-5037 GCA_052035985.1 Myxococcota bacterium
CGTGGGGTCGTTGCCGGGGTCGTCGGTCGTTTGCGCACGCGGCCAGAAGACGGCACCCGGCGCGTCGACGAATGCTGCCCACGCGACCGAGCGCGGCCTGCTTTTCGGGTAGACCTCACCCACGGCCTCCCAGTTCCAGTTCCAGAAAGAGATCGAAGAGCCCGCCGCGTTCGATGCCACATAGCGCCACCAGGAGGCCGCGCTACTGCGGTTGTAGTTGGTCAGGTACTGAAGTCGAGGTCCGGTCTGCCCCGCTGGCGCGCGCCACACGGCGTCTCGACCATCGCCGAGGGTCGCCCAGTTGGGGGCGTCGACGACGGCGTGATGCCACGCATAGCCCGTCCCCTGGTATGTGTTCCGCCCCTCACGTTGACATGCTCCATCGACCGGATCCATGCACGCCTCCGGGTCGTTGATCTGCATGTTGTCGCTCTGACGGATGCAGACACAGCGCCACAGCGGGCTAACGAGGGGCGAGACCGTGGTTGTCGGCGGCCAGGGAACCGTGGCGCCGCTGCCGACGCGGGGCGCGTAGCCCACCTGCACGAACGAGGAGCCGCGAATGCATGCGTCTTCCGACGGGTCGCTTGTGGGCTCGCACTCCGACACGCGATCGAAGGCGCTGTTCATGTTGTCGACGGGGTTGCAGGGGTACGGGTCGCAGCGGTCGCCGAGGACGGGGCGTCCCTGCTCCAGCTCCGTCCACGCGTTGCAGTTCGGTTGGAGGAGCGTGGCCGGCAGCGTAGCGACGGGCAGCGGATCCGCGCCGACGCACAGGTCGCAGACGTCGCCCCAGCCATCCCCATCGCTGTCGGTGAAGTTGGTGCTCTGCATGCCGGGGCAGTTGTCGCCACACTCGATCGAGACGCCGTCGCCGTCCTCGTCGTGGTCGAACGCGCTCGCGCGCGACGGCCCGCCGGGGCAGTGGTCGCACTCGTTACCGAGGCCGTCGCCGTCGTCATCGTCCTGCCACGGGTTGAAGATCCCAGGGCAGTTGTCGCCGGGCAGCAGTGTGCCATCGGGGGCATGTCGGCCGTCCCGGTCAGACCCCTCGCCGAGCCACCCAGACGCGGGGCCGGTGACGGTGCCGGTCGTGTAACTGGCCGTCTCGCTCGACAGGATGTTGTTGATCCAGCGCGCCGCGTTCTGGCTCATGGTAGGCGCCCATGCATCGAAGAAGGGTGGCGCCGCGCCGAGCGTAGCGGATGCGACCCCGATCACAGACAGGCGCGAAAGTGTGCCCCCCCATAGCAACGGACCACCCGAGTCTCCGACACCGAGGGTAGCGCGTGGTCCGTTGCCGGGGAGCAACCCGGCCACATCCGAGAGGAGCACGGTGTCGAACTGGTCGATCTGCGTCTCCCCCCGCTGCCGACTCGCAGGCTGGCCGATACCGCCATCGGAAAGATTCGTGACACCATGCCCGGAAATGGTCGCGACTTCTCCAACCAGGGTCGTCACGCCAGTCGGCATCGCCATGACCACCGGGACAGGCCGCGCTAGCAATCGAGAGACGGGCGTCGTGAGCCGCAAGATGACCAGATCGAACGCGGAGTTGACGGAGCCAATGTTGATAGTTCCGCCTGGGCTGCAGGCTGAGGTTGCCGTGTTGTACGCGAGCGGGTGCATCCAGCATCTGTCGATCGGAACGCTCACGGTGGCCCGAGCGGGCGTGAGGCCGACGAGTGCCATCCCGGAGCCCGTCCAGGAATTGACGACGCAATGAGCCGCGGTGAGCACGTAGACCGAGGAGATCAGGGTGCCGGTGCACCACCCCGGAAGTTGGAGCCCGACGATGCCGTTGGCGACCGGGGTGTCGTTGTCATTCGTCCCGTTGAAGACGGGCTGTACTGCCCGCGGATGTTGTTCAGAAGGTGGTGCGCACCCCAAGACGAGACCTGCGACCAAAAGGATCGAGGCGAACAACGCCACGATGCGCGGCACGCTCGTAGCAGTGCGCGCGCGTTGAGAACACGTTGCATGAGAAGTCCCCCGTTGGGATTGGCTGCACCATTGCAGTGTTGAAGCATGATGCCCGAACCTCGCGTTCTGTCAACGGTCGCGGATCAGGCAGATAAGTAGTCCAACGGCACGCAATGGCGAGCGCCACGTCGGGGATCGCCGAGACGAGTTCGAAGTCCGAGCGATCTGTCCACGGCTGCTGTGCGACGAGCACGCATACTGTCGTGGCACTTCTGCGCGCTCGTCGTCGGCGTCTCGCGGAGCCTCGTCGCAAGGCGCTCCGCCCGAGCACGTTGACGCGGAGTCGCTGCACGAGAGCGTCGCGGTGACCAGCGCGAGCAACAGCCGCCCGTCGCGACGTCGTTACGCCGAGAGCGTTTTTGCGCGGCGTACGGCGACCCACCACGCCCACGCGATCAGCACCGCCTGCAACGGCAGGCGCGCCCACAGCGCCCACGACGGCACGTGCTCGCCGCCGAGCGGAATGTCGTGCAGCGCCATGTTCGCGTTGGCAGGAAACACCGCGACGTAGAGCGCGATGAGGCCGACGCCCGCCGCGCGTCGCACCGCAGGCACCAGGATGCCCACACCGCCCGCGAGCTCGGCGACGCCGCTGATCCAGACCAGCCACAGGGGCTGCGGCAACCACGACGGGACCATCACCACGAAGGTGCCGGCGTCAGTGAAATGTTTGATGCCGGCCCCCACCATGAGGAGGGCGAGCACGACGCGCAGGATGGTCTCGAGCATGCGGAACCCTGATCCATCGCACGGGTGGGATTCGATGTGCGAACGACCTCTCCGTGACGCTGTCACTCCGACCATGGAGCCACCGCGCGCCCTCGTGATCGCCCTCTCGCTCGTCGCCTGCACACCTCGCACGGCCCCGTTTGTTGCGCCGCCTGCCGCGCCGTCTTCCGTCGCCCGTACGCCTCGCGCGGCCATCATGCCCGAGCAAGACCTCCGCGCGCGCGCCACGCCCACGCGCTGTGTCGACGGCGCGCTCTCGCTCGTAACCCCGTCGGAGGCGCTCGTCGCGCGATGCCCGTGGGGCGATCCCGACTGCGAGGGAGAGGCTCCGATCGTCGTGCACAACTGCGGGCGCACGCTCGCCAAGGTGCTCTCCGTCACCGTCGAGGGCCTTCACCGCTCGGGCGTGCGAATGTCCTGGGACGCCGACCCCGACGCGATGCAGCCGCTCGCGCCCCGCACCGAGGTGCGTCTGTCGTTTCCGCTCGTCGCGCGGTTCGATCGGTTGAACGTGCGGATCGAGCTCGCCCGCGACGGCGCCCACGAGACGCTCGTCGCTTCGCCCCGGGTCCGTCGCCTCGCCGTGCTCTCGCCGGGCACGGGTGAACCCTTCGGGCACGAGGCGCCGGTCGTCCACGTGGCCTCGTCACCCGACGGTCGCTGGACGGTCGCGTGTCAGGCGCTCCACGACGACGATCGCGACGGCGCGCTCGGCGTCACCTTCGGGATGCACGGCGACACGGGCGGCGATCGGCTCAGGCCCTTCTTTCTCCGCGAGGGCGCACCCCCCGAGCCCATCGACGGATACCTCGGCGCCGATCCGACGGGGCGCTTCGTGGCCCTCTTGCGCGACCGACGCCTCGTGCTGCGCGACACCCTCCGCGGCGTCGACCGCACGCTCGATGCGGGCGAAGGGCCCGTGACCCGCGACGACGTCTCCTTCGATCGCGTCGGGCTGCGCATGGCCTACGTGCGTCGAGGCGCGCGCGCGGTGGTGATGGTGCGCGCGCTCGCGACAGAGACCGAGTCGATGATCGACCCCGGCGCAGGGCGCCTCTGGCAGGCGTGGATCGACGAGGGCGGCGCGTGGGTGTCGCTTCGCATGATCGCGCGAGACGGCAACGGCGACGGCAGGCTCAGCGCGCCCACGACGCTCACCACGCTCGCGTCGGGCGGGTGCCGCGGCCCGGTGTCGTCGTTCTACCGCTCGCAGCACGTCATCGACCCCATCGAGACGCGCGTGGCGCCCTCGACCGGCGGCGCGGCGACGGTGGTGCCGGGCCTCCTGCGACCGCTCGGTGACGCGCTTCTCGTTCGCGAGGCGACGGGCGCGCTCACGCTCCACGACCTGCGCGGCGCCACCACGGAGCTGGTGCCTGCGACGTGCGGCGCGGTGGTGCTCGATGGGTATGCCCCGCGGCGACAGGTGTCGGTCCGCTGCCGCGGTGAGGAGCGCGGAGGCGTCGCGCCGCTGGAGGTGTACGAGCCCGACGTGCGACGCGTGACGGAGCTCGCGCTCCATGAGGCCGCGGTGTCAGAGGGTGACGCGCTCGGCGCGTCGTGGAGCACGGCCTTCTCGCAGCCCCTCCACGACGAAGGCCGGGTGTACTTCGTCGACCGCGCGCGGCGCGCCGTGAGAGACCTGCGCTTCGATCACGAGGTGCGCTGGCTCGCGGGCGAGCGGGCGCTGTTGTGGCATGACGAGGCGCCGCTCCTGTTCGACCTCGCGCGCGGAACGTTGACGCCGCTCCACCTCGCAGGAACGCCGTGGTACCCCGAGGGCCGAGGCGCGGTCGTGCGGTGGGGGCGTTCGCTCCTCGACCTGGAGCGGGGGGTGATGCTCGGCGAGGTGCACGGCGACGTGCTCACGACGACGGCCGATGGGCGCGCGCTCGTTCCCGCGACGCCCGGCGACGACCGCAGGGCGCCGCAGGGGCCGCTTCGGTGGGTGCGCGCCGCGTCGCCCTGATCGCTGGCGGGTCACACCGCGGTGTCGACGGCGGCACGCGAATCGGGGCAGCGGATCAGTAGTCCAACGGCACGCAACGGTGAGCGCCACGTCGGGGATCGCCGAGGCGAGTTCGAAGTCTGAGCGATCTGTCCACGGCTGCTGTGCGACGAGCGCGCATACTGTCGTGGCTCATGAAGGTCGCCCAGACGCGCTACGAGCGGGCGCAGCAGCGCGCGCTCTACCTCATGCCCGAGGGCGGTCCCACGCTGCGACTCACGCGCGACGGGCTGCGCCTCCCGGGGGCCGGTGGCACCGTGACGCGCGAGGGATTCGAGTCCGTGATCGCGGCGCTCCGCGAGCGAGCGCCCGACGCG
>JBPOHC010000094.1:0-3484 GCA_052035985.1 Myxococcota bacterium
GACGCCGGGAGCGATCTCAGCGTGACGCCCCGGCGTCCTTACGGCCGCCGGTTCCTGCCCGGTGCTCCCCCCACACCAGTATGGGACCGTAGTGGTAGCGCAGCGGCGTCGCGAGCACGGCGCCGACTGCGGACGTGATCTCCGACTCGCCCCAGCGGATCGACCACGCGTGAACGACGTTCCTCCGATAGCCCGCGCGGTGCAGCGGATCTTGTTGCGCCATCTCTTCGGCCTCGGCCTTCGAGGCCGCGCGAAGCACGAGGAGCCCCGTCGGCGCGCCGATCGACGGCGGCGATGCGGGCCCGTGCGCTCCCATGTCGAGCGGTCCCGCGAAGAGAAGACGTCCCTTCGCGCGCACCTCCATCGCCCACAGATGGTGCGCGTGGAGCACCTTCCGTCCCTCGGGCGTGCTCGGCGGCTGCCAGGCGTCGAGCGTCTCTGCGATCACGACGAAGACCGCGTGGTTCTCGAGCGTCGCGCTGATCTCGTCGAGCGTGGGCGTCGCCATCACCAGGTCTCCCCGAAGGGGCGCGCCTCGACCTCGAAGGACCACGCGGAGGGATGCTGCGTCGCGAGGTGAAACGCCGTCGCGGCCACGGCGTCGGGCGAGATGAAGAAGTCGTCGGGCTTGTCCTTCATGAACGCGCGCGACTTCGGCAGGTCGACGACGCCGTCGATGATGATCAGCGACACGTGGATGTGCTGCGGCCAGAGGTGTCGCGCCATCGACTCGGCGAGGCTCCGCTGCGCGGCCTTGGCGGGCGCGAAGGCGGCCGTGCGCGCGACGCCGCGGCGCGAGGCCGTCGAGCCGATCACCACGATGTTGCCTCCGCCGCGGGACTTCATCTGCGGAATGACCCTCTGCGACGCGAGCAGCAGGCCGAGCGTGTTGACCCGAAAGGCGCTCTCCAGGGCGGCGGGCGCGACCTCTTCGACCGTGGCCCACGTGCCCGTTCCGGCGTTGTAGACGAGCGTGTCGACGGGACCCATGTCGCGCTCGATCGCTTCGAACGCAGACGCGACCGAGGCTTCATCGGACACGTCGCACGAGTACGCCCTCGCATCGCGGAGGCTCTTCGCGAGCGGCTCCGTCGTCTCGGTCGAGCGCGCGAGGAGCGCCACCGCGTAGCCCTCTCCGTCGAACCTGCGCGCGATCGCCGCGCCGTTGCCGGGACCTACGCCCACCACCACGCACAACTTCTTCGTCATTCCAGCGCCTCCCGATCCGCACGTGGGATCGTGGGGGCAGCATCGTCCTGCGGAGTTCGAGACGGAAGGCGGCGAAAGTTGACCCTGCAGTCGCCCCCACGCAACAAGGTGATTCCCGATGCTCCTCGACGAGATCTCGATGTTTGCCAGGGTCGCGGCGAGCGGAACCCGAGTACACGTCGGCGGAAGTCAGTCGGTGCTTCGTGCCGATGCGCGTCGCCCAACGTCGTTGCGTCTGCTCGACGGGCCGACAGCCCGCCTTCGCATCCGCGCCTTGTTGAGCAACGCGCCTCGACACGAATCCCTCGCCTTACTTCCGCCGCCGTGTCCTCGCCGAAGCGGCGCGTCAGCTCGGCGTTCCCCGATCGACGCTCTCGCGTGCGATCGCGAGGCTCGAGGAGGCGACGGGCGTTCAGCTCGTGCAGCGCAGCGCGCGGTCGATCTCGCTCACCGAGTCGGGGCGCCGCTTCTTCGCGGAGGTCGCACCCCATCTCAGCGCGCTCGACGAGGCCGCGCTCACGGTCGGAAAGAGCCGTGACTTCCTCGGCGGAACGTTGCGTGTGAGCGCGCCCGCATCGAGCGGCGATCTCCTCGGAGACGTCTTCGTCCGCTTCGGCGCGCTCCATCCCGGCCTTCGACTGGAGATCGAGCTGAGCCAGCGCCAGGTCGACCTCGTGCGCGAGGGCTTCGACGTGGCGCTTCGAGGCACGCCGAGGCCCACCGGCGACGCGCTGGTGGCGCGGAAGATCCTCACGGCAGAGCTTCGTCTGTACGCATCGCCGTCGTATGTGGCGCGTCGGGGCGCGCCGGAGCGCGCGGAGGAGCGCCGTCGACCACGACCTCGTGTCGTATCTGCCGGTGTTCACGCGCACGGAGGTTCCACCGGAGACGTTGGGGCGCGCGTTCGCCGCGGCGCGGGCGGCGACCAACGAGCTCGACATGCTTCGCTGCATGCTGCGCGCGGGCGGAGGAATCGGTCCGCTCACGGAGACCCACGCCGCAGCCGATCTCGCGCGGGGGACGCTCGTCCGTGTCCTTCCGGCGTGGTCTCACGGGTTCGGCGCGCTCTATGTGGTCTACCCCGCGGCGCGCCACGTTCCGCGCAAGGTCGCGGCGTTGCGTGACTTCCTCGTCGACGCGTGGCGACCGCGCGGGGGTTGAGGGCGGGGCAGGGGGGCTCTGGTTGAGGGCGGAGGCTCCCGCGGTCTTCGCGGCGGGCTCGTCGGAGCGCCGTGGGAGGTGGTGGGGATGTCCGCGAGGTGAGTGAACTGAGGTCGGGGATATGGTGAGGATGTCCGCGAGGTCAGTGAACTGAGGTCGGGGATATGGTTTCGTCTGCATCTGTTCAGTGGAGCGACGTCCGTTCAGCGGTCGAGGGGGCTGACGACGCCGAGCGGTCCGCGGTCGATGATGTGGGTGTAGATCATCGTCGTTCGCACGTCGCGGTGGCCGAGCAGCGTCTGGATCGTGCGGATGTCGGTCCCTGCTTCGAGGAGGTGCGTGGCGAAGCTGTGGCGGAGCGTGTGGCAGCTCGCGCGGCGATCGAGCTTCGCGGCGAGTGCCGCGGCCTGCACGGCCTTCTGCACGGCGGTTTCGTGGATGTGATGCAGCACACGTCGGCCCGTCGCGGGGTCGATGCACGGACGCGTCGCAGGGAAGACGTACTGCCACGCGAGGCTCGTCGCGGCGCCGGGCATCTTGCTGCGGAGCGCGTAGGGGAGGTCGACCTCTCCCGCGCCCGCGTCGAGGTCGGCGCGGTGACGTCGGCCGACGGCGTCGAGCCAGGCGCGCAGGGGCTCCCTCACGCGCGTTGGAAGGAGCGCGGGTCGATCGCGCTCTCCCTTTCCGGCGCGAACGGTGATCTGGTGACGTTCGAAGTCGATGTCCTTCACGCGGAGCGCGATGGACTCGCCGAGGCGGAGGCCCGAGCCGTAGAGGATCTCGCCGATGAGACGGAAGGGCGGTTCCAGGCGGTCGAGAAGCGCTCGCACGTCGGCGCGAGAGAGGACGGTCGGGAGGTGATCGGGGCGGCGTGCCCGCTCGAATCCCTCGATGGTCGGAGCGTCGAGCTCAAGAACCTTGCGGTAGAGGAAGACCAGCGCGCAGAGCGCCTGGTTCTGCGTGGCGGCGGCCACGTGACGGCGTACGGCGAGGTCGTTGAGGAAGTCCGTCACCTCCGCGGCCCCCATCTCGCGCGGGTGTCGACGGTGAAAGCGGAGGAACTCCCGCGTCCAGTGGACGTACGCCTCCTCGGTTCGGGGAGAGTAGTGCAGTC
>JBPOHC010000322.1:0-4459 GCA_052035985.1 Myxococcota bacterium
CCGCCGTGCTCACCCGCGAAGGCACCATCGGCCCCGACGGAACGAGCACCGACTGGATCGACCTCACCGCCGCCGCGGCCGTGGGCGCGTATGACTGCGCGGTCGAGCTGCGACGCGCGGGCGGCACCGCGTGGGAGCCCCTCAGCGCCACCAACACTCCGACCGGCGCCCCCTGCGTGGTGCACGTCGACGACGCCGAGCCAATCGTCGATCACGCGGGCGCGGCGGCGTGGGCCACCGCCTCGACGCTCCCTGCGTTCGCGAGCGCCGCGTGGGGCGTGTCGGAGTACTGACCGCGCGGTGACCGCAACGGCTGCGTGCGACGGGTCGCTTTCTTCGCGCCTGACGCGGGTACGCCGCATTTTCGACGCTGGACGACACCCGACGGAGCGGCGGTAGAGTCTCGGTACCACAGCGCCAGGGGCTCGTTCTTCAGCCGACGCGCACGAGGTCTCCACGCATGTACAAGATCGTTCGCCGCGAAGCGTTCTCTGACGTGACCTTTCTCTGGGAGGTCGAGGCCCCCGACGTCGCGCGCTCTGCGCAGCCGGGGCACTTCGTGATGCTGCGGCTGCACGAGGGGTCCGAGCGCATCCCGCTGACGGTGGCCGACTTCGACCGCGCGCGGGGCACCATCACCCTCGTCGTGCAGGCGCTCGGCAAGACGACCCTCGAGATGATGAAGAACTACGCCGAGGGAGACACCTTCGACGACTTCGTCGGACCGCTCGGGCTGCCGCAGCACATCGAAGACGTCGGACACGTCGTGCTCGTGGGCGGCGGACTCGGCGTGGCGCCCGTGTTCCCGCAGCTCAGGGCCTTCAAGGAGCGCGGCTGCCGCGTGACTGGGATCATCGGCTTTCGAAGCAAGGACCTGGTGTTCTGGGAGGAGGAGTTCCGCAAGCACTGCGACGCGCTCGTCGTGTGCACCGACGACGGGAGCTACGGACGTCAGGGCTTCGTCACCGCCGCGCTGAAAGACGTGCTCGACAACGACCGCCCCGCGCTCGTCGTCGCCATCGGACCGCTCCCCATGATGAACGCCTGCGTCGAGACGACGCGGCCCTACGGCGTGAAGACCATGGTGTCGCTCAACGCCATCATGGTCGACGGCACGGGCATGTGCGGGTCGTGCAGGGTGACCGTCGACGGCCACGTGAAGTTCGCCTGCGTCGAGGGCCCCGACTTCGACGGCCACCTCGTCGACTTCAAGGAGCTCATCGCGCGGCAGCGCCGCTTCAAGAAGGAGGAGTCCGTCGCCAACCGCGACTACGCGCACCTCTGCAACCTCGAGAAGCAGCTCTTCGAACAGAACAAGCGCAACTACCGCAAGATCAAGGACCTCCCTCCGCACCAGACGAAGATGCCCGAGCGCGACGCGACGGAGCGCGCGCAGAACTTCAAGGAGGTCAACCTCGGGTACAACCTCGGCGACGCCCTCGCCGAAGCCGAGCGCTGCATCCAATGCGCGAAGCCCACGTGCATCGCCGGGTGCCCGGTCTCCATCGACATCCCGAAGTTCATCCGTCACGTGCTCGTGCGCGACTTCGACGGCGCCCTCGAGACCATCCACGAGTCGAACCTCTTCCCCTCGATCTGCGGCCGCGTGTGCCCGCAGGAGTCGCAGTGCGAGGCCCAGTGCATCATCGGCAAGAAGGTCGAGCCCGTGGGCATCGGACGCCTCGAGCGCTTCGTCGGCGACAACGCTGAAGCCCCGCGCGCGAAGCCCTTCGCGGGCCCCCGCATCGGCCGCGTCGCCGTCGTGGGCTCGGGGCCCTCGGGCCTCGCCGCGGCGGCCGACCTCGTGCGTGACGGCGCGGAGGTCGTGGTCTTCGAAGCGCTCCACGTCGTGGGCGGAGTGCTCCGCTACGGCATCCCGGCCTTCAGGCTCCCGCGCACCATCATCGACCGCGAGGTGCAGTACCTCCGCGACCTCGGCGTGGAGTTTCAGACCAACAAGGTCATCGGCAAGACCTTCACGATCGCGCAGCTCCTCGGCGAGAAGGGCTTCGACGCGGTGTTCGTCGGCGTCGGCGCGGGCGCGCCCGCGTTCCTGGGAATCCCCGGTGAGTTCGCGGGGCAGGTCTACTCGGCCAACGAGTTCCTCACGCGCGTGAACCTCATGGGCGGCGACAAGTTCCCCTTCGAAGACACGCCCGTGAACGTGGGCAAGAGCGTGGTGGTCATCGGCGCGGGCAACACCGCGATGGACTGCCTCCGCGTCGCGCGCCGCCTCGGCGTCCCGAAGGTCCGCTGCGTGTACCGCCGCTCCGAGGCCGAGGCCCCCGCGCGCATCGAGGAGCTTCGCCACGCGAAGGAGGAGGGCGTCGAGTTCTTCTTCCTCCACGCCCCGAACGCGATTCACGTGAACGCCGACGGCGACGTGGCGGGCATGCGCGCGCAGCGCATGGCCCTCGGCGAGCCCGACGACAAGGGGCGCCGCAAGCCCGTCCCCCTCGACGAGTTCGTCGACCTCGACTGCGACACGGTCGTCTACGCGCTCGGCACGAAGGCCAACCCCATCGTCACGCAGTCGACGCCGGGCCTCACGCTCAACAAGTGGGGCAACATCGTCGCCGACGAGGTCACGCAGGCCACGAGCATCAAGGGCGTCTTCGCGGGCGGCGACATCGTCACGGGCGGCGCCACGGTGATCCTCGCGATGGGCGCCGGCCGCAGGGCCGCGCGCGCGATCGGGGGATACCTCCGCCACGGCAAGCGCTGGCCCCTCACGGCGATGGACCTCGACGCGACGGCCGTCGCCGAGGCCGAGGCGCGCGCGTGCCCGAAGTGCCACCGCCCCCTCGAGGCGAGCGATGGAGACGGCTACGTGTGCTGCGCGGGCGAGGCGCTCTCGTGGCGCTGCGACAAGTGCCAGAAGGTCAGCGAGGGCTTCGCGTTCCCCTACGGCCAGTGCCCGACGTGCGGAGGTCACCTCGCCCCCGTCGAGGCGCGATCGATCGAAGGGGCGTCGGCGCTCGACGCGATCCGCGTGGCCTTCGAAATCGAGCTCGGGGGACAGGCGTTCTACCGACGCGCCGCCGTCGAGAGCGACGACCCCACGCTCAAAGACCTCTTCGGCCGCTTCGCGGTGATGGAGGAGGAGCACATGGCGACCCTCGCGCGCCGTTACCACGCGGCGGTGCCCGCGCCGAACCCTGACTTTCAGGTCGAGCGCGCGGCGATCTACGCGGGCATCGCGCACCGCCCCGAGGACCCCGCGAACCTCTTCCGCATCGCGATCGCCTTCGAACGCCGCGCGGTGGAGTTCTTCGAAACGCGCGGAAAGTCCGTCGCAGAAGGCTCCGTCGAGAAGCAGCTCTACGCCGAGCTCGCGGCCGAGGAGGCCGAGCACGTCGCGCTCCTCACCACCGAGCTCGAGCGCTGGTCGCGCGGCAAGCCCGGCCTGCTCTGACCTTCAGCGCGCGTCCGACGTGACGATGACGCGCCACGCGGCCGGGCATTCGGCGCACACTGAGGCTCGTGACGGACGCGCACGACCACGACCACGATCACGGCGATCACCGCGGTCGCGACGATCGCCCGCGCGAGCACGACCACCACGCCGAGCTCCGCGGAACGCCCGCGCGACGGCTCGCGCTGGCCCTCGCGCTCACGGCGGGCTTCATGGTGGTCGAGGTCGTCGGCGGAGTGCTCACGCACAGCCTCGCGCTGCTCTCCGACGCGGTGCACATGCTCACCGACGCGGGGGCGCTCGTGCTCGCGCTCGTCGCGCAGCGCATCGCCACGCGCCAGCGCACGGCGCGGAGGACGTACGGCTTTCGTCGCGCGGAGACGCTCGCAGCGTTCGTGAACGGCGCGGCGCTCGCGGTGAGCTCGGCGTGGATCCTCGTCGAGGCCGTCGGGCGCTGGCTCCACCCGCGCGCGGTCGCGGGGCCGTGGATGATGACCGTCGCGGTCGTGGGGCTCCTGGTCAACCTCGCCTCGGCGTGGGTGCTCTCGCGCGGCGGCGACGGGCACAACGCCAACACGCGCGCGGCCCTCGCCCACGTGCTCGCTGACGCGGCGGGTTCCGTGGCGGCCATCGCGGCGGGCGCGGCCGTGACCTTCCTCGGGTGGAACCGCGCCGACCCTGCGATCTCGGTGCTGATGTCGGGGCTCATCCTCTGGGGCGCGTGGAGGCTCGTGCGCGAGACCGTCGACGTGCTCATGGAGGGCGCGCCTGAAGACGTAGACCTCGCGCGCCTCGACGCCGTCGTGCGCGGCGCCGCGGGCGTGGCAGACCTCCACGACCTGCACGCGTGGACGGTGGCCGACGGCTTTCACGTCGTGACCGTTCACGTGGTGCTCACCGCGGGCGCGCACGGCACGGAGGTCGCGCGCGACGTCTCGCAGCGCATCGAGCGCGAGCTCGGGATCCGCCACGTCACGGTGCAGCCAGAGGCCCCCGCGGCGCCGCTCGTCCCCGTGTCGTCGCTGGTTCGACGCGAGGCCGCGA
>JBPOHC010000347.1:0-5146 GCA_052035985.1 Myxococcota bacterium
AAGGACAGCGTCCTCGCCTTCCTCGACAGCTTGTAGTCATGCGGACTTCGTAGGCCGGGCCACGGCGCAGGGACGGGCCACGCACACGTCGAGTCCGCATGATCGAAGGGTCCGCATAAAAGCGCTCCATCTTTCCGCGGGCCTCGGGGTCGTAGGGCTTGGCGTGCACGAGCGCGATGCCCAGGCGCGCGCAGCACAGGCTCAGGAGCGCGCCGCGATAGGTCGACCCGTTGTCCAGGTTCTGTGCCCGCACGTGAGATGTGCCCGCGCACGCACGACCGCGGGATCGCAGCGCGGTGGGCCTCGGATCCCGCCACATAATTTCTGCGGTCAGAGGGACTCGAGCCAGTTCATCAGCGTGGCGTCGGTATGCCACGGCGGCTTGTGTGCTCCACCCTCCGCGCGCACGGGAGAGGTGCAGGTGTCGAGCGCAGCCGCCTTCGTACGCAGGGTGATCTCCGCGTAGCGGTTCGTGGTCTCGAGGCTGACGTGACCGAGCCAGCCGCGGGTCACGTTGACCTCCACCCCCGCTTCGAGCAGGTGCACCGCCGCGGTATGCCGGAAGACGTGCGGCGTCACACGCCGACCCTTCGGCCCGGAGGCCGCGTCGAAGCCCGCCGCGTGGCGGCGGACGATCTTGTAGAGGCCGAAGCGCGTCAGCGCCGTGCCCCGCGACGAGCAGAAGACCGCCTCCTCGGGACCAGCCACGCCGTGCGGCCGTTCGAGTAGACGTCGCAGGTGTTCCGCGGTCTCCTTCCAGAGGGGGCACGTGCGCCACTTGTCGCCCTTCCCGTGGAGGCGGACCCACGGCTGGCGATCCAGCGCGAGGTGGCCGACGCGGAGGTCTGCAACCTCCTGGACCCGCGCGCCGGTGTTGTACAGGAAGAGCAGCAGCGTGCGATCACGCGCGGCCGTCAGCGTGTCGGACGGCAGACTCGCGAAGAGCGCTTCGATCTCCGTCCGATCGAGGTAGTGGGTCTCGGGCGGCGCGACGCGCTTGGTAGGGATGCGCGCGACCTGTTCGGCGACGGCCAGCAGCTCCGGGACCCGACCACCGAGGTACTCGAAGAAGGTGCGGAGCATCGCGAGTCGCTGGTTGTGCGTGCGGATGTGGTTGTGCCGGGCGTCCTCCAATGATCGCAGGAAGTGGAGGACTCGCTCCGCCGTCAGGGCGCTCAGCGGGAGTGCGGTGATCCTCGCGCCGACGTCCGCGGCGACGAAGCGCAGGAAGAGCCTCAGCCCGTCGCGATAGCTCGCGATCGACGAGGGGCGCAGCCCCTTGGCGACCTGGAGATGGTCGACGAGAAAGGCGTAGACCACCTGTCCGAGCGTGAGCTCGCTCATCGGCGCACCGCCTCGACGAGCGGGCGCGCGAAGGCTTCGAAGCGCTGGCCCGCCTCGGCGAGCAGGTCGCTGGTGATCGTGAGATAGACCGCGGTGGACTCCGGCTGCACGTGCCCCAGAAAGGTCGACAGATGCAGCAGGCGCTGCGCGGGATCGACCCCCGCGCGGTACCATCGCAGCAGCGTCTGCACGGCGAAGGTGTGACGGAGGTCATGGAGGTGCGGTGGGGAGCTTCCCGCGAGCACGGTGAGTTTGAGGGCCGGGAGCAGTCCGCGAAACACGCGCCCGATTTGCTGACGACCGAGCCGCCCACCTGCCCGCCCGGCGAAGAGCGGCGCGTCGTTCGCGAGGTGCCGGTCGTGCGCGTGGCGCGCGGCCAGATAGGCGTCGAGCATCGCGCCGAGGTGCGGCCCGAAGGGCACGAGGCGATCCTTGCCGAACTTCGTGTCGCGGATGACGAGCAGCTGGCGCGGCCGATCGACATCGGCCACATCGAGGCGGCAGACCTCTCCCACGCGCAGGCCGAGGCCATACAGGAGCGCGAAGATCGCATGGTAGGTGAGCCCGCGCAGCGTCGCGACCGGAGCGTCCGGCAGGCCCGCAGCCAGCTCGAGCAGTCGACGCGCCGACTCGGGCGCGAGGATGAAGGGCGTCCGTGTGCTCGAAGCGCGGCGGGCCGGGCAGAGGACCGGCGAGCGAGCGACGTGACCCCGTGCGACGAGCCACCGAAAGAGTCGGCGCAGGACACCGAGGAGGTGATTGTAGCTGCGAGGCCGCGACCGCGGCCGTGCCGCGAGAAACGCCTCGATTACCGCGGGCGTGATGGCGTCGAGCGTAGTGATCCCCTGCGCGACCAGATGCCGATCGAACAGACGGAGCGCGTAGGTCTCGGTCTCATAGCGACGACCGAGCACCCGCTTGTGCGCGACGAACTGCGCGATCCCGTCTGCGAGCGGGCTGGCGAACCCCTGAGCGAGCCGGGTCACAGGAGCGCCTCGCCATCGCCGAGGGCGACCTCGCGCAGCGCCTCGATCGCGACCTTGCTGTACATCCTCGTCGACGCCGCGTGCCGGTGGCCGAGGAAGTCGCCGATCACCTTGAGGGAGAACTCGGCGTCGACGAGCCGCTGGGCGCAGCTGTGCCGCAGCGTGTGGGACCCGGGGCGCGACACCGTGATGCCTGCCTTGCGCAGGTAGGCCTTTGCGCGGGTGGACACGACCCTGTGCGTGATCGCCGCGCGCGGGGCCGTGACGTGGAAGAAGATGCGTCGATCGGTCGTCTCCGGGCGACCGTGGCGGAGGTAGTCCAGCACGGCCTCGCCGACCTCCGGTGCCAGAGGATAGTCGTCGGCGTGGCCCGCCTTGCGCCCGCGGACGTGCAGTACGTCGGCTCGCCAGTCGAAGTCGTCCAGGGTCAGCGCTGCGACCTCGCGGGCGCGGAGGCCGTAGACGACGAGCAGCAGGAGCATCGCGTAGTCCCGCCGACCGACGATCGAACGACGCTCGACCGTGGCCAGCATGCGCTCGACGTCCGCCGCGCTGATCGCACGCGGGATCTCCGAGAGGGAGTACTTGCGCGGGCCGTCGATCGTGACGCTGAGGTCGCGGGGAACGATCCCCTCCCGGAACAGGTACCGCAGGAACGCGCGGAGAGCGGCGCAGGTCGAGCCGAGCGAGTTGGCGCAGACGTGAACGCGCCGCTCTGCCAGGAACCCGTCGAGGACCGCGGGCGAGAGCGCGTCGGCCGCGAGGTGTCGCGCCACGACGTACTGCTCGAATCGCGCGAGCTGGATCGCGTACCCTGCGACGGTTGTCGTGGTCAGCCCACGGTCCTCCCGCAGGTGCTCGAAGAAGCCCGGCGCCCAGTCCAGGAAGGGACGTGTCGCGGTCGGCTGAGACGGCCGATGGCCGGCCTGCACGACGCGGAGGAACTGCGCGATCGGCCTGCGGACGTCACACAGAAACTGCCGCCGGGCGGCCTTCGAACGGCAGGGCCTGAGGCGTCGGCGAAGGTGGGACCGGACGTAGGCGTCGAGGTGACCGTGCAGCTCCTCGACGTGAGTGGCGCCACGCTTGCGGGCGAACTCGCCGAACCGCATGAGGAGCGGCACGCGACGAATCACGCAGCGCGAACTGTACGATCGCTCGACGAGCCAGACGACGTACGTCTGGATCGCGTCTCCGAGCCATGAGCTTCGGATGCGATCCACGGTATCCGGACGGATGAAGTAGCGCTCGAGCATCTTCGACCTCCTTCCCGCGATTTGAGTCTGACCGCCATTCGGGGGTTGACGCGGTCGAGTGGTGGTAGACCTGAGGGATGAGCACGAAGCCCAAGGTCCGCGTCCGCGAGCCCCTGCGCGACGGTCGGGAGTTCGTCGTGAAGATCGGAGAGGACAGCCTGCCGCCCGACCATCCGGCGCGACTGCTCTGGATTGCGCTGGGCCACTTCGATCTGCGGGGCTTCGTCGAGGATGCGCGCTCGGTCGAGGCCCACGCAGGACGCGACGTCTACTCCCCGAGGATGATGCTCACCCTCTGGGGGTACGCTCTGCACCGCGGCATCGTCCACGCGCGCAAGATCGAGCGGGCCATCCTCACCGATGCGGATTTCCGCTGGATCACCGGCGACATGACCGTCAAGCACACCCGCCTGTCGAGCTTCCTGGTCGACCACCGCGAGGCCATGCTCGACCTTCTCTCCGACGTCCTGGGCGCGCTGATGGATGCGGGACTGCTCTTCCTGCCCTCGCAGCGCCTCTGTCAGGATGGCACCAAGGTGGCGGCCAACGCGGGTCGCGGGTCCTTCCACGACGAGGAAGGACTGCGGCGGTGCCGCGAACAGGCGCGGCTGCACCTCACCGCGGTGATGGCGCGGATGGACGATCCGCCGCCCACCGAGCGCGAGCAGCTGGCAAGCGAGCGCGCCGCGGCGGCGATGGTCGACCGCGTCGAGCAGGCGTTGGCGCGGCTGCCCGAGGAGAAGGCGCGCAAGCTCGAAAGCCACGACAAATCGCGACAGACGCAGGCGGCGCGGGTCTCCACGACGGACCCCGAGGCCCGCGTGATGAAGGTGGGCGCGTACGGCCCGACAGTGCCTGCCTACAACCTCCAACTGGCGACGGTCGGTGATCCGCACGGCGGCGCGGTAACGGTGGTGGGGGTGCGGGTGGACACGACGGGCAACGACCGCGGGAGCGTGTGGGGGATGCGGGAGCAGATCGCGTGCACGGCGGGGCTGATGCCGATCCAGGTGGTGGTGGACTCGGACCACGTGGGGCTGGAGGACGTGCGTCGTGCCTCGCGTGAGTCGCTGGACCTGATCAGCACGGTGCCCTCGCACTGGCGTGCGACGAGCGCCAAGCAGGACGCGACGACGCGCGCGTGGATGGCGCGGATGGAGTCGTCGGAGGCGCACGAGATCTACCGCGGGCGCAAGGCGCTGAGCGAGCGCCCCAACGCGATCGTGAAGACGATGTACGGGTTGCGGCAGTTGCCCGTTCGTGGACAGGCGCGAATCGAGTGCCTGACCCTGCTGATGGCCATCATGATCGACCTCTACGAGCACCAGAACCTCTGGCTGAACTGACTCTCCCCGCGCCGAGCAACTGCACCCGCGTCGCCGCGCGCACCTGCGATGGGACCAAACACCACCGAGTGAGACGCTCATCGAGCGCTCGCAGCGAGAGACGATCTCGACCGCGTCAACCCCCGAATAGCGGTCAGACTCAACTGGCGGGGAAAGGGCGCGCGGAAGCGGGGTATGGGGTCACGCCGCGCGCCGTCGCAAAAGAGCCGCACCC
>JBPOHC010000768.1:0-2699 GCA_052035985.1 Myxococcota bacterium
GCGAGGTCATCGACGGCGACACCATCGTGCGCAGCCGGTCGGCGAAGGTCATCCGCGCGCGGTCGATCCCGAGCGGAGCGCACACCCACGCGTCGAGCTCGCGCAAGAGGTCGTCGGTCGCGCCGAGCACGTCGTCCGCGCCCGCGTCGCTCACGCCGAGCGGCTGCCAGAGCGCCGTATCGATCTGCCCGAACGCATCGCGCAAGGAGTCCACGAGCGCGCGCGCGGGCTCGCGCAGGTCGGGGAGCAACCTCTCGGCTTCCGTGAGGAGGGCCTGTCTGCGCGCGGCCCCGGGCTCGCACGCGACCGCCGACTCGATCGCGTCGAGGCGCACGGCGCGCTCCTCCTGGCGCAGCTTCACGGGCGTATTCTGGAGGGCCACACGATACCGTTCGAGGGCCTTGCGCCGCGCGCCCGTGATGTACGCCTCCGCGAGAAAGAGCGCGCGCCACGGATCGACCTCGCGCAACGACTTCACCAGCGCGGGGTACGGCGCGACGTTCGGAAACGCGTGCGGAAAGTCCTCCCGCTCGCGCTCCGTCAGAAACGCCCGTGCTTCACTCGCATCCATGGCGAGCGCAACCTGCGCCTCGTGCTCGCGCGCCTCGACCGAAGGGCCCATTCGTTCAAACTCCTCTTAGAGAGTGTGTGCCTGGTTTTCCCGAGGGTTTCGCAAAGAGACGCGAGCCCGGCAAGGAAGCCCGAGCGCCGCGTACCACCGGCACGCAAGCGAGGGCTGACGCCGACGGGCGACGCGGATCTGCCGCGAAACACCGGGGAATACCATGCACGCACTCTCTCACGTCGCCGCCACCGTCATCAACCGCCGCTTGCGCGAAGGAACAACCCCCGCGGCTTCGAACGCGCGCTTGTAGTCCGCGAAGCTCCCGCCTGCTTTGACGGCATCGTAGACGGCCCTCCCGGCGCGCGTGTCACCTTGCGCGAGCACCCACTCGATCCAGGCCCAGCGCGCGCTCGTGGGGCGCACGTCGGCGCGGCCCCGCAGGCCCTTGCGCAGCCGATCGAGGCGCCCTTCGACCACGTCGATGCCGGCGAAGGGCATGCGGTCGAGCGGCGTGTTGCGCTTCGACACGAACGGAGCGATCCCGAGCGCGATGGGGTTCACGCGGCTGAGCCCGGAGACGAACTCGACGCACTCGTCGATGTCCGCGTCGGTCTCTTCGGGCAGGCCCACCATGAGGTAGAGCTTGAGCGTCTGCATCCCGTGGGCGCGCGCGAGCTCGGCGGCGCGTTCGAGGTGCTTGACCTTCGCGTGCCGTTCGAGCGACGCGCGCAATCGCTCGCTGGGTCCGTCCATGGCCGTGGTGAGCGTGCGATACCCGCCGCGCTTGAGCGCCGCCACGAAGCGATCGGTGAGCCGGTCGGGGCGCAGCGACGAGAGCCCCACCGACACGCCACGGTCGGCGAACGTGTTCACGATGTCGACGATGCGCGGGTGGTCGCTCACGGCGGCGCCCACGAGCCCGACCTTCTTCGCGTCGTCGGGGATGCGCGCGAAGATGCGCTCGACCGGCACGAGCCGCATGCCGCCGTTGGTGCTGCGACGCATGACGCAGTACTGGCACCCGCGCGAACACCCCCGCTCGGTCTCGATGAGGAACATGTCCGCGAGCTCGGTGTCGGGCGTCATGATCTGCGCGTAGGCCGGGAGCCTGGTCTCGTTGTCCGCCGCGGCGATCTTCGCCAGCGCCTCGCCGTGCACCGCCGGCACCCACACGTTGGGGTGATCGGCGAGCTTCTTGAGCCTCAGCTCGGGGTCGAGCTCGGACGTGAGGATGTCCATCACGTCGTGCACCACCTGCTCGCCCTCGCCCATGACCACGGCGTCGGCGTAGGCCGCGAGGGGCGTCGGGTTGGAGAAGGTGAGGGGCCCGCCCATCAGCACGAAGGGGTGGCGCCTCGGGTTGCGCTCCTCACGCAGCGCGGGGATGCCGCCCAGCTCGAGGGTCTCGATGACACCGCCGAGCTCGTTCTCGTAGGCCACCGAGAGGGCGACGACGGCGTGGTCGCCCAGCGGCCGCATGGACTCGTAGGTGAGCACCGTCTCCCGGTGCTTGCGCGCCTGGGCGAAGTCGTCGGGGGCGAAGGCCCGCTCGGCCACCAGGTCGTCGCGGCCGTTGAGCTCGCGATACATCACCTGGTAACCCAGGGACGACATGCCGACCCGGTAGGGCGATGGGTAGGTCAGGGCGACCCGGAAGGGGGCGTCGCGGTAGAGCGTTCCGCGCTCGCGGGAGAGCCGGTGCTGGATGGTGTCGCGCAGGGATGTCAAGAGACCGGGCAGTATCCGCGCACCCTGGCCCCCGGGCAAACCCGCTCAGTCTTCCTCGTAGTCCTCGTCCTCGTCGTCGAGGTTGAGGTCCTCGACGATCGTGGACTCGATCTCGAGCTCGTCCATCGACCAGCCCACCCGGTTTCCCGGGGCGATCTCGTCACGCGCAAAATCCTCGAACGAACGGTAGAACCTCGACATCGATACCCTCTTCGCTGCTCGTGGAGACGCGATCGCCCGGCGCGCCGGCAACCGCCGAGCACCCCGAGACGCATCCGACCTGTGAAGGTGTTGGTGCCACCTGCACCTACATCTGCCGCCAATGTATCCCCCGTCCCTGGGAAATCCATTTTGTGTCCGAGATGGCGCCGGCCCTCTGGGAATGGCGGTGATTTCTTGCGATCGG
>JBPOHC010000791.1:0-16265 GCA_052035985.1 Myxococcota bacterium
GTGGCTCGCGTCGGACGACGGATCGCACCTGCGTTGCGCCGAGGTCTGGTGCCCGCCCGAGAGGCCCGCGCCCGAGTTCGAGCGCGCCTGTCGCGACGGCATCGTCAAGCGCGGCGTCGGCTTCGCCGGCCGCGTGTGGGCGACCGCGCGATCGAGCGTCGTGACCGACGTGAGCCGCGACGCCGACGCGCGCCGCGATCCGCGCGGGGACGTATCCGCTGGTGCGTCCGGTGGTGCTGTACGCGCGCGCTGCGCCGATCGGCGCGGCGGCGGCGATGGTGCGCATCGCGACGTCGCCCGCGGGGCAGACGCTGCTGGAGCGCGCGGGGTACGTGTCGAGGTAAGAACGGCGCCCGGAACGACGTCACAAGCCAAGGCGCGTGAGCGCCTTGGGGCCAACGCAAACGCCGCCAGTCACCGACGATGTCCGACCGCCGCCACGACACTCGCCGAGCGCCCGACCACCGGCAGCGTTGGCGTTACCCCCAGGCGCTCACGCGCCTGGTGCTTGTAAGTCGGAACTCACCCCCGCGGCATCCTCGGCCAGAACGACGACGTGTTCCGCACGTACTCCGCGTAGCCCGGGCGCGTCTTCGTGAGCTGCGCTTCGAGCAGCGTCACGCCCGACACGCGCAGTAGCAGAAACGTCATCAGCGCGGGCGCGAACGCCGTCATCACCCCGTACGGACGATCGATCGCCGAGAGCCAGAAGCCCCACGCCATCACGGCCTCGCCGAAGTAGTTCGGGTGCCGCGTGTAGCGCCACAGCCCCGTGTCGAGCACGCGCCCCTTCATCGCAGGATCACCGCGAAAGCGCGTGAGCTGGTGGTCTCCGATCGCTTCGAAGACAAACCCCACGGCGAAGAGCGCGAGGCCCGCGACGTCGTTCCACGCGACGGGGTCGGGCGAGGGCGCGGCGCTCGCGAGCTGGAGCGGCGCCGAGATCACCAGCATCAACACCCCTTGCAGCAGGAACACCTGAAAGAAGCTCACCCACCAGTACCGCGCGGCCCCGAAGCGCGCGCGAAACGCCTGGTAGCGCGGGTCTTCGGGCTTGCCGATCGCGCGTCGCGTGAGGTGCCACCACAGCCGCAGCGCCCACAGCGCCACCGCGCTCACGAGGAGCACCTTCGCCGGCGTCACCCCCGTGGCGAGCGTCGTGCGCGCGGTGACGAGCAGAAAGCCCATCGACCACCACGGATCGATCACGCTCGCGTCGCGGCGATAGACGCTCCAGAGCCACAGCGCGCTGACCATCGCGAGCACCGAGAGCGCGTTCGAAGCGACGAGCGTCCACATCACCCCGTTGAGATGCTCACCACCCCGCCGGGCGCGCGCGAATTGAGAAGCGATCCGCACGACGCTGTGCGGCGGGCCTCACTTGCCGTCTCCGCGCAACCCGTGCTCGCCCCACGAACACCCTTGAAACAAGCCACTTCCGCGGTCCCACCCGTTCGGTCTCGCGCTTGCTCTACCGCTCCGTCATGGAAGCCAACACCCGGTACGTGCTCGGCACGAGCGACGCGGAGCTCGCGCGGCTCCGTCGTCAGAACGAGGCCCTCTCCGTCGAGACGCGGTGGCTCTTCGACCGCCTCGACCTCAAGCCCGGCGCGAGCGCCGTCGACGTGGGATGCGGTCCCCTCGGCGTGCTCGAGCTCCTCTCGCAGCGCGTCGGGGCGACGGGGCGCGTCGTGGGCGTCGACATCAACGAGGTGATGCTCCGCAGCGCGCGCCAGCTCCTCGACGCGAGCGGACACGAGCGCGTCGAGCTCGTGCACGCGAACGCCTCTTCGACGGGTCTCGAGCGCGCGTCGTTCGACCTCGTGCACGAGCGGCTGGTGCTCATCAACATCCCGCAGCCCGAGGTCATCGTGCGCGAGATGGCGGCGCTCGCGAAGCCCGGCGGCGTCGTGGCGCTCGCCGAGATCGACGGCGTGTCGTGGTGCTGTGATCCTCCGCATCCCGCGTGGGAGAAGCTCTACGGCGCGTTCTGCGAGGTCTTTCGCCGCCGCGGATGCGACCCCAACATCGGCCGCCGCACCGCACGGCTCCTGCGCGACGCGGGCCTCGTCGACGTGCGCGTCGAGTTCCACGCGCGGTCGCACGGGAGCGAGCACGTGTGGCGCAACCTGCTGCTCCAGTTCACCGAGATCACGCGCGCCGAGGCGGTTGCGTCGGGCCTCCTCGACGCGTCCGAGGTCGACGGCCTCAAGGCCGCGCTCGCGACGCACCTGTCGGATCCCGACACGACGCTGCTCTCCCCCATCGTCGCCCACGCCTGGGGACGCAAGCCCCTCGCGTCGTAGCGCGCCCTCAGCTCGCCGTCGCCCGCTTCGCCGTCGCGCTCTTCACGAGCCACGTGAGCTCCTTCACCACGCGGCCGCGCTCCAGCACCACGAGCAGCACCGCGTAGAAGAGCAGCGAGAGCGCCGCGGCGAGCCAGCGGTTCTTGAACGTCGACGCGAGCGACGGAAGCAGCCCCAGGCCCCACACGCCCGCGATGGCCCCCACCGCCGACGCGCACGCCGCCGTGTAGCCCTCCAGCAGCGGGCGTCCGAGGTGACGCTCGGCCCATCGCACGAGCCAGAACACCGTGATCACCGTCATCGTCGAGTGGGCCCACGCGACGGCGCCGATCCCCTCGGCGCGCACCGCGAGGACGAGCCCCCACGTGCTCGCCGTCCACACGACGAAGAGGCGCACCGCGAGGCCCGCGCGCCCCTGCGCTTGCAGCAGCGCGAAGAGCGGACCCGCGATGAGCCCGCCCGCCATGTTCGCCACGAGCCCGTACACCACCGGAACGCTCGCGAGCCACCGCGCGTGATAGACCGCCGGGATGATCGCCGTCGCGCCCACCGACATCGTGACCAGCAGCGCGAGCCCCGTGAGCAGCGAGAGGCGCGTGATCGCCGTCACGGCCATGTGGAGCTGCGGATCGTCGGCCGAGAAGCGCGAGTAGACCGAGAGCTGCGCGCGCGCCATCGCGTTCACCGCCGTCACCGGGAGCTGCACGTAGCGCACGCCGAAGTCGAAGATCCCCACGGCCTGCGGGCCGATCGCGGCGCCGAGGTAGATCGCGGACACGTTGTCCTTCAGGAACGCGGCGACCGAGAGGCCCTGCACCTTGAGCCCGTACGAGAGCAGCGGGCGCAGCACCGACCAGCGGATCGAGAGGCCCGAGAGGCCCGGCGCCGCCCTCCACGCGAGCGCGAGCTGCGTCGCGGAGCCTGCGTAGTACGCGCCCACGAGCGCCCACGCGTCGCGCGTGAACCACGCGAGCACGATGGCCGAGAGCTGCTGCACGATGCCCGCGAGCACCTCGATGCGCGCCGCGTCGGCGAGGCGCAGCGCGCGCTGGAGCCGCAGGTACGGGAGCGCCCGCAGCGGCACCACGAGAAAGAGCGGCGTCATCGCGCGCAGCAGCGTCACCTCGGAGCCCACCAGGTGATAGCGCCGCGCGATCACCCCCGAGCCCGCGAGGAACACCACCGCCATCGCGCCCCCGAGCGCGAGGAGAAAGGTCACCGCGACCTCGCACTCCTCGTCGGTGAGCGCTTCACGTTTGAGCAGCAGCGCCGCGGCGATCCCCTCGTCGCCGAGGAGCGAGCCCACGTTGAGAAAGAACATCCCGATGGCGAACACGCCGAAGTCTCGCTCGCCGAGGAGCCGCGCCAGCGCGAAGCCCGCCACCTGCACCAGCAGCGCGCCCACGACCTGAAGCGCCACCACGCGCGTGAGCTCGCGCGCGACGCGTCGGAGGATCCCCTGGGCCGGAGGCGTATCGGAGACCGCGGCGGTCATCCCGCGAGGTGACAGGCCACGAGGTGACCGGGACCCATCTCGCGGAGCGTCGGAGACTCGGCGTCGCAGAGGCCCTTCTGCGCGATGGGACAGCGCGGGTGAAACGCGCATCCCGAGGGCGGGTTCATGGGGCTCGGAACGTCACCCTGAAGCACGATGCGCACGCGCTTCTTCTCGGGGTCGGGGATCGGCGCGGCGCTGAGCAGGGCCTTCGTATACGGGTGCCTCGCGTCGCCGTAGAGCGACCCCGACGGCGCCGTCTCGACCACGCGCCCGAGGTACATCACCGCCACGCGGCGCGACACGTACTCGACCACCTTGAGGTCGTGCGCGACGAAGAGGTACGCGAGGCCGAGCTCCTCTTGCAGGTCCTTCAAGAGGTTGACGATCTGCGCCTGGATCGACACGTCGAGCGCGCTGATGGGCTCGTCGGCCACGATGAAGCGGGGCTCCACCGCGAGGGCCCGCGCGATGCCCACGCGCTGCCGCTGACCGCCCGAGAACTCGTGCGGATAGCGCGGTCCGTGATCGGGCCGCAGCCCCACGCGCTTGAGTAGCGCCTCGACCTTGGCCTCACGCTCGCTCGGCGACGACGCGAGCCCGTGGATGTCGAGCGCCTCGCCGACGATGTCGCGCACGCGCATCCGAGGGTCGAGCGAGGCGTAGGGGTCTTGAAAGATCATCTGCATGCGACGACGCAGCGGTCGCAGCGCAGATTGCGAGAGGCGCGTGATGTCGCGGCCCTCGAAGCGGATGTCCCCGCCGGTGGGCTCGATGAGCCGGAGCACGGTGCGTCCGAGGGTGCTCTTTCCGCAGCCCGACTCGCCTACGAGTCCGAGGGTCTCGCCCGCGGCCACGGAGATCGACACGCCGTCGACGGCCTTCACCGTCGCGCGCTTCGAGAACATCCCCCGCTGCACGTCGAACCACGTGCGGAGGTCGACGGTCTCGACGAGGGGCGTCTCTCCGAGGCTCACGCGCCCTCCTCGAGGTGACACCGCACGAGGCGTCCGCCCGCGATGGTTCTCAGCGAAGGCTCCTCCGCGGCGCAGCGATCGAAGGCCACGTCGCAGCGATCGCGAAAGCGGCATCCCTCCGGCAGAGATCGCAGGTCGGGGACGACGCCCTGAATGGTGGGCAGCCTCCGCGCGCGGCTGTTGTCGCCGTAGCTCGGCACCGAGCGGAGAAGTCCGCGGGTGTAGGGGTGCTTCGGCGCGCGGAAGAGGTCCTTCACGAGCGCGCGCTCGACGACGCGGCCCGCGTACATCACCACCACCTCGTCGGCGAAGTCGGCCACGAGACCGAGGTCGTGCGTGATGAGCAGCACGGCCATCCCGAGCTTCACGCGCAGCTCCGAGAGCAGCTCCATGATCTGCGCTTGAATGGTCACGTCGAGGGCCGTCGTGGGCTCGTCGGCGATGAGGAGCTTCGGCTCGCACGCGAGGGCCATCGCGATCATCACGCGCTGACGCATTCCGCCCGAGAGCTGGTGGGGATACGCCTTCGCGCGCTCGTCGGGCGAAGGGATTCCCACGAGCTTGAGGAGCTCGACGGCGCGCGCCCACGCCTCGCGCTTCGAACGCTTCTGGTGGAGCACCACGCTCTCGATGATCTGATCGCCCACGGTGTAGACCGGGTTGAGCGAGCTCATGGGCTCCTGAAAGATCATCGCGATGCGCGCGCCGCGGACCTTGCGCATCTCGGCCTCGGAGACCGCGAGCAGGTCGCGCCCCTCAAAAACAATCTCGCCCGACGCCACGCGCCCCGGCGGCTGAATGAGCCGCAGGATCGAGAGCGACGTGACGCTCTTTCCGCAGCCCGACTCGCCCACGACCGCGAGGGTGCCGCCCGGCGCGATGTCGAACGACACGTCGTCGACGGCGCGGAGGAGCCCCGCGTCGGTGCGAAACTCCGTGACCAGGTTGCGCACGGACAGGAGAGGCTCAGTCACGGCGCGCACGATGGTCGAAGACGCGCGGACTCACAAGGTCTCTCTCTTCGACAACCACTCACGGGGTGCGCGAGCATCCGCGCGTGGCGGGGGCGCGTCCCGCGGCGTCGAAGCGGCGCTCGAGGCGGCCCATGTCGTCCTCCATCTCGCGCTGCGCGCGCATCTCGCGGATGCGGGCGGCGAGGTCGCCCGAGTCGAGGGCCGCGGCGTAGCGCTCGAGGCGCACCACGCGCTCATCGAGGAGCGAGCGGAGGTCTGACGCGAGGGCGCGCGCCGCGGGGTGCGCGAGGTTGATCTGCGCGCAAGCGCGCGCGTTGGCGCGGGCCACGGGCAGCACGATCTCGCGGATGGTGCGCGCGGCGGCGTGGGCGTCGCGGTCGGCGTCGCGGTCGACCTCGGACATGAGCCTGATGACGCGCGTGTCTTCGGTGCGTATCGGGGCGAGCGGGCCCACGTCGGGAGGCGGCTGCACACACGCCCACGCGAGCGCGAGAGCGCAGAGAGAGAGCCTTCGTCGCGCACGCATGGGGACGCTCACGGAGCGACGTTTACCTTGACACTCTGAAGAATGCGACGATAACGTCGCGCACGCCGCGCGAGCATGTTTTGCCCTGCGCAGACGGCGAATCGACACAACCACCAGCACCGATCACAGGGCGCTCCGACGAGGGCGCCGCGACGCACGCGAAGGAGCACGACCCCCGATGGCCGAGGAGAAGAAGAAGCCGGACCTGAGGAACCGTCTCAAGGGAACGATGGCGGGTCAGGCCCCAGCGGCCTCTTCCGAACCTGCCGCCGTGCCGCCGCCTCCGATGGGGGACTTCGCTCCGCCACAGGTGGCCGCGCCCCCCATCAACGTCGACGTGCCGCCGATGGCGCCGCCGACGGGCGGTCTCCCTGGCGACGACATCGCGGTGCCCGACTTCATCCGCGCGCAGATGGCCGAGAAGGCTGCTGCTGAAGCCCGCGCCGCCGCCGAGGCCCGCGCCGCCGAGGCTCGCGCCGTCGAGCAGGCCCGCGCCGCCGCCGAGCAGGCCCGCATGGCCGCCATCGCCGCCGATCCCTTCTCCGCCGCGGCCACGTCGTCGGCGCAGGAGGTCCGCCTCGTCATCGACGACAAGCACGTGAGCGACGCCGAGGTCGGCCGCAACAACCGCGGCGCGATCCTCACGGCCATCGCGGTCGGCGCGGTCTCGCTCGTGGCGGGCTACCTCATCGGCGACTTCAAGAGCTCCAAGGACGAAGAGGCCAAGACCCGCGGCGCGATCACCGAGATCCGTCGCGCCGTCGACGCCACGGGCTCCGCGGTGACGACCCTCAAAGACAAGGTCGACGCCGCCGCCACCGCCGCGGGCATCGCCGCGGGCGAAGAGGGCCAGCAGCCCGCCGCGCCCACCGCGCAGGCGCGCGTCGACGAGGAGCTGCTCACGTGGTTCGCGCAGCAGTCTCCCGATCCGCCCCTCGGCCCCGACGTGTACGCGGGCCGCGTGGGGCGTCTGCGCCCCGACCTCGTCTCGAAGCTCATGAAGGTGCAGATCGAGCTCGAGCAGGTGTGGCGCGAGATGCAGCGGCACAACGCGCTGACGTCGGGCAACAACGTCCGCGTGATCCGCGGCTCGCTCGCCGAGGCGCAGCGCGTCCGCACCGAGATGCAGCACCTCGCGGTGATCTTCGGACCGGGCCGCGGAGAGGGCGCGCCGCCCGTGATGGCGACGCTCGTGGTGCCCGAGTACGACCAGACGGGCGGGTTCACCTTCCCGGCGGTTCCGGGTCTCCAGGGCGCGCCGCGTCGCACGGTGTACCAGTCGGGCGACCTCGCGCTGCCCACGACCATCGGCACGGTGGGCATCCCCGTCGCGCCGGGTCCCGGCGTGGTCGGCAACGTGGTGAGCAACCTCGGCCGTCCGTGGTCTGACTACGTGCAGCGCCTCACGCGCCTGCGCACCGCGGTCGACGCGCTCCAGAACGACCACCACGCCCTCGGCGAAGCGCTCTCGCGCGCCGGCGTGAACTGACCGGCTCGCTTCCCTCCTCTCGCATCCCACCCGAGACGTAACCGGGCGCCGCGCAACCGCGGTGCTCGGATGCGTCTACGCGCACGTCACCGACGCCCGACGCGCGTCTCTCAGCCCGCTTGCCCGCGCAGCGCGCGGATGAGCCCCTCGGCGCGTTGCAGCGCGAAGCGCTCCGCGGGACCGAGCCTGTCGGCCTCGCCGCGCAGCCACTCGACGTACTCGCGGAGCTGCGGCGAGAGCGGGTGCTTGAGCTTCCTCACCAGCGTGTGGAACTCGTCGAGCAGGGGGGCCTGCATCACCATTCCCCCGCGCTGAAAGAGCGCGAACACCTGGTCGACGGAGGCGCTGCGGCCCGTCGAGCCCGCGTACACGATCACCGAGCGCGCGATGCGGTCGAGCATCGCGGGCGCTCGCATGCGGAGCGTCGCACCGCCGCCCTGCGCGAGCTCGCTGAAGATCTGCTTCAGATACCGCTCGGCCTCGTCGTAGCTGCCCATGAGCAGCGCCTTGTCGAAGAGCGTGAGGAGCGGCCCGAGACCGCCCACCTCCGTGGGGTCCTCGACGGGGAGCATCGAGGCGATGTCGGGCGCCGTCGGCGCGAGGCCGCTGCCTACGGTGCGCTCGTCGGTGTCGCGCATCGCGACGACGCGGATCTCCTGCGAGCCGATGGTGACGAGGTCGCGGTCGGCGAGCACGAGCGGAGCCTTGAGCAGCACGCCGTTGACGAGGGTCCCGTTGCGGCTGTGGAGGTCTTCGACCGTGAGCCGCTGGGCCTCGACGTGAAAGAGCGTGTGACGCCGCGAGACGCGCGGGTCGTCGAGCATGAGCTGACACCCCGGGGCGCGCCCCACCACGAACTCCCCGTGCGGCAGCTCATAGTAGGTGTTGCGGTAGCGGACCCGGAATCTCGGCACGCGGCGCGCTCCGTGAGCCTATGTTTGAACGTTGGGGACCGACTGGAGGAGCCGAGCGAGGCGGAGGCCCTGCTCATCGAGAGGCCCCGCCGCGCGACACGCTTCGAGGTACTCGCTCACGGCCGCGGGCACGCCCTCGAGGTCGAGCACGGCGTAGAGCCCGTCGACCGTCGACGACGAGAGCGCGCGCGTCGAGCGACGGTGCGCGTCGAGCACCCAGAGCGACCAGCGGGGGTCGCGCTGCTGGAGGCTGAACTGGAGCGCGAGGTCCGACGTGCGCACGAACTGGGTGGCGTCGATGTCGTTCGACGCCATGCGGTTCTCGGTCTCCTCCGCCGCGCGGTAGAGGAGCTTCTCGGCCTCGCCCGCGCGCCCGCCGCGCAGCACGCGGTCGAGCATGTCGTTGAGCATCTGGAGGATCCACGCCTGGCGCACGGACATCCCCGAGACGCCCGACATGGTGTCCTCGTCGGGCCTGATCGCCTTGCCGCAGTGGGGGCACGCCGCGGGGCCCTCGGGGAAGGGCGTCGTGCAGTGCTGGCAGAGGCGCATCGCGCCCGTGGCCTTGGCCGTGCGGAGGTCGGAGCGCACGCCGAAGAACACCAGCTCCTGCGTGCCGAGCCGGAGACGGTCGCCGTCGTGGAGGAGCTGCGGCTCCACGAGCATGCGGCCGTTCACCCGCGAGCCGTTGCGGCTCCCGAGGTCATGGAGCGTCGCCGTCGTCGCGCTGACGACGATCTTCGCGTGCTGCCGCGACAGGAGCGGGTCGTCGATGGTGATGTGACACTCGGGGCTGCGCCCGATCACCGTCTCACCAGGAGCGAGATCGAACTCCTGCAACAGGAATCGAAGCCTGAAGCGTGCCACGTACGTGGCGGCACTATACGCAGGGCCCCGGAGAACCGTCAATCAAGCGCTGTGTAGCGTCTTTGTGACGCGCGAGGCGCGCCCCGCGGGTGCGCCCCGAGGGCGCTGAAATCTCAGCGTCCGTGGCACTTCTTGAACTTCTGACCGCTGCCGCAGTGGCAGGGGTCGTTGCGCCCGAGGCGCGCCCCTTCGGGGTGCGTCGGGGCCTTCGGCGTCGCGCGCAGGGGCTTCGCGCCGAACGCGCCCGCCTCGAGGTGCGCCGCGAGCGAGGGGACCTCGCCCTTCAGATCGATCTGGAGCGTGAGCCCCGCGAGCCTCGGGTCGAGGAGCGCCGCGGTGCGCTGCGCGTCGGTGACCTTGCCCTCGAGCGCGACGCCACCGACGGAGACGGGCGGCGGCGCGAAGCCCTCGCGGGCCTTGTACTCGTGCACGAGCGTGAGGGGCGCCCCGCTCCGCGACTGCATCTTGCGCAGCGCCTCGACGAGCCAGCGGGCCTTCTCGGCGGGCTCGTCGAGCCCCGCGAGCGCGGGAGGCCAGGCCGCGAGCGCGGGGGCCACGAGCGCGTCAGCGCCCGCGAGGTCGCCCTCGTCGCGGAGCAACTCGTGGTAGCCGATGATCACGGTGAGGTTGGCGGCGGAGGCTTCCATCGCGCGGCGCCACGCGGCCACGGCCTCGTCGCGCTCGCCCGCCTCGCGCAGCGAGTCGCCGAGGCGCTCCCACGCGGCGGAGTCTTCGGGGCGCTCCGCGACGTGCGCGCGCAGCGCCGCGATGTGCTCGCTGCGCCGACGCGCGACGCGCCCGTCGCTCACCTCGCACACGCCCTGAAAGAGCTTGACCTCGCACTCGAAGAGGTCCGGCGAGTGCCACGCAGCCAGGAGCACGAAGCGCTGCTCGGGCGAGAGCGCGTAGTCGTCTTCGGCGCCGCACGCGCAGCGCACGACGCGTTCGAACACGATGCCGTCCCACCCATCGCGGATGCACGCCGCGGGGTCGGGGTGCACCGTCGCGCCGCAGACATCGTGCGACGCGCGCGCGCCGCAGCGGTTGCAGCGCGCGGCCACCACGAGCGGCGACGCGACGGCGCGCACGACGAGCTCCTCGGGCGGCGAGGCGAGCTCCATGACGCGCGAGAGAAAGGCCGCCGCGGAGGCCGCCGCGGGGACGTCGGGCTCCAGCGTCGCGGCGATGACGCCGAGGGCGCGGGGCGCGGCCTGCGACCGGATCGCCTGGAGCATCGTGGCGACGTCGGCCCCGACGGCGCGTTCGAACGCGCGGAGGATGAGCTCCGAGGCCCAGCGCTCTTCGCAGGCCATGAGCGAGAGGAGCAGCGGGCGGTTGAAGATCCGTCGCGGCTCGGCCAGCGTCGCCTCGGCGCACTCGCGGAGCAGCGCCGGGCGCATCATCAGGAGCTGACAGAGGAGCTGCGCGCGCTCCTTCTCGAAGGGCGGCAGCGCGAGCACCGTCGCGGCGTCGAGGCGCGCCTGGGGGAGCACCAGGAGGATCGCCTGCGCGCAGCTCGAGCGCGCCGACGGCTCTGTCAGCAGCGCGCGGCACAGGATCGACGAGACCTCGTCGCGCACGGGGTCGTCGGGCGCGAGCGCGAACCAACGCTCGGCGAACGGAGGGACCATCGTCGTGAGGCAGTCGAGGCCGAACGCGAGCATCCAGCGGACGACGTGCGGGAGCTCGTCGCGGGCCGGGTCGAGGGGGCCGAGCGCGGCGCGCGCCACGGCGCCGAGCGCGAGCCCGAGCGCGAGGTGGGCGTCAGCCTCCGTCGGCGCGCGCGTCCGAGAGAGCAGCCCGAAGGTCTCCGCGAAGCTCGGCGGGCACGGCGCGCGAGGGCCCGGAGAGAAGCGCCCCCAGATCAGCGCGGCCTCCTCCATCACGTGCCACCACTGGCGCGAGCGAAAGGCCGAGAGCGCCTTGCGCCAGGGCTCCGGCGAGAGGTACGCGTGCGCCGCGCGGCGGAGGCGCTGCGACGCCTCGTCGGCGGGCTCCCACGCGGCGTCGTCGAGGGCGCGCACGACGTCGAGGTGGTGCGTCCACTCGCGCGTAGACTTCTCGCACGTCGAGAACGGCGTGACCCACGAGATGTTCGCGGCGGTGTAGCGGGCCAGCGGTCGGAGGTCGGCGTCGAGGTCGCCGAGGAACCAACCGAGGTCCTCCTCCGTCGCCACGCGGGCGAGCGCGCTGGCCCAGGCGCGAGAGGGCGTGAACCCGTCGCTCCGCTGGGCCGCGCGCAGCGCCTCTCGCAGCCGCGCGGGCTGCTTCGAAAGGAACGCCTCGACCACCCCCACGCCGGGCAGGTCGCCCGCCGCGACGCGCGCGAGGAGCGCTTCGACGGTCTGCTCGTCGCCGCCCTCGACGAGCCGCGTGAGCGCAACCTCTCCGTCGGCCCCGGGGTGCGCCTCGGCGAGCGCGCGTAGCGCCGCGGTGAGCGCCTCGTCGAGCGGCGCGGAGGTCAACGCCTCCACGGCCGCGCGACGAACGGCGTCGCTCTCGTGCGAGAGGCTCTCTACGAGGACGTGCCGTGGCGCGTCGCCGCGCGCGCCGCGCAGCCAGCGCAGGGCCCACGCGCGCAACGGGGCATCGCCGCGGGTCGCGACCGCGCAGAGGGCCTCTACCGAGTGAATGCTCCCGTCGTCGTTGGCTCCCATCGCGGCGCACTCTACGCCACGGTCGGGGCGCGCGGGAATGGGCACGCAACGGTTGACCCTCGCGCCGCCCTTCGTCCACCGTCTCGCGCGATGACCGAAGACCTCGACTGCCTCACGTGCGGCGCCTGCTGCCGCACCGGCCACGACGGACGCATCCTCATCCCCGAGGAGGACCTCGTGCGCTGGCGTCGCATCGGCCGCGACGACCTCGTGGCCGCGGTGCAACCCGGGCACTTCGGCATGGTGGCCTTCGCGACCCACCCCGACGGCGCGTGCGTGCACCTCGGCACCGACGCGTCGCCCAACGCCTGTCAGATCTACGAAGACCGCGGGACGACGTGCCGCGAGTTCGACCGCGGGAGCTGGCAGTGCCGCGAGTTCCGTCGCGAGGCGGGCCTCGATCGCGCGTGAAGGCCACGGCGCGTCCCCCCTCGACGCCGGGGTCGCGGAGGCACTACCTTCGCGTGCCGTGACCGACGAACCGCTCGCGGGCCGCTGCGGAACGTGTGCGTACTTCCACTCCGTGCGCCCCGACCCCGACAAGGGAGTGCTCGTAGGCGACTGCACCAGCGGCCAGTACCCGCCCGTGCGCCCCGAGACCTCGACCTGCGTCGACTACGTCGCCCGCGGCGCCCTCCTCGCGCGCTCGAAGGCCATCCCCCCGCGCCGCGCTGACACCACGAAGAAGCCACCCTCGGCGCCGCCGCGCGCCCCCATCGAGGTCGACGTCGACATGGACGAAGCCACGTTCCGCAAGGTGCTCCGCGAGGTCATTCAAGAGGAGCTCGCCCTCGGCGACTGCCCCATCGCAGACCGCTACCGCGGCGGCGAGATGATCCTCCGCCCGGGCCGTCAAGGTCTTCAGGACAAGAAGGTCCCCATCGAGGGCTTCTTCCACAAGATCGTGATGCTGCGCGACAAGCTCCGCGTGCTCGAGCAGAAGCTCAACAGCTCGAAGCTCGCCGACGACGAGAAGGTCACCCTCCAGCAGTACATCACGGGATGCTACGGGACCCTCACGACGTTCAACGTCCTGTTCCGCGATGAAGACGACCGCTTCACGGGCGCCGGTGACAAGGGCGAGTAGCCTCGCGCTCCTCTGCGCGCTCTCGCTCGGCCCCTCGACGGCCTGCGTGACCACCCGTCGCGTGGCCTCGTCGGAGCCGTCGGAGCCCCTCGCCCCGCCCTCGCAAGACCCCGTGAGCCTCGTGCTCCAGACCTGGTCGGGCGAGCACATCGACGTCGCCGATCACCGCGGCGAGGCCGTGCTGGTCTTCGCGTTCACCACCGACAACCTCGCGTGTCAGGCCATGATCCGCAACCTGGAGCGCGTCGCGCGCCGGCACCCCCAGAGCCTCGCCGTGATCGCCATCGCGGGAGACACGGGCGACGCGGTGACCCTCCGCACGGCCCTCGACGCGTACCGCACGGTGACGGGCCTCGAGCGCGTGATCGTCACCGTCGCGAGCGACGAGGTGCGCAACGGCGCGAGCGCGCTCGGCCTCGTGGAGCACGTCCCGACGCTGTTCTTCCTCAACCGCGCGGGGATCATCTCGCGCCGCCTCGAGGCGCTGCTCTCGGAGCCGCAGATCGAGACCCTCATCGCGCCCGCGCTGCCTCCCGGGAGATGACCGTCGCCCCTTGACCGTCGCGCGCTTCGCGATGAAGTCTCGCGCCATGCGCGCACTTCGCTTCGTCACGGTGCTCTCTCTCCTCGCGGCCTGCTCCGACGACACGCCATCTGGTTCGCTCGACGCGTCGGCCGACGGCGCCGCGCTCGACGCATCAACGCCCGCTCGCTCGTGCGCGACGGTGTTCACGCTCAACCTCGGCCGCCCCGCGCGCGCCGTCGCCGTCGCGGGCGAGTGGAACGCGTTCTCTGCCACGGCCACGCCGATGGTCGACGCGGGCGGCGGCGTGTTCCGCGCCGAGGTGAACCTCGCGCCCGGCGACTACGGCTACAAGTTCGTCGTCGACGGGAGCGACTGGCAGCTCGACCCCGCGGCCATCGCGCGCCGCTACGTCAACAGCACCGAGAACTCGCTCGTGACCGTGGGTGATTGCGAGGCCCCCACGCTGCGCGTCGCGCGCTCCAGCGCCACCGCCGACGGAGCGCTCGAGCTCGACGTGCAGTACGTCGACGGCGCGAGCCGCAGGGGCGCGAACCCCTCGTCCGTGCGCGTGACCATGAGCCCCGCGGCCCTGCCCTCGGGCGCGACGACCTTCGACGCGGCGACGGGGATGATCCGCGTGCGAGCGCGCGGACTCGCGGCGACGAAGTACACCCTGCGCGTCAACGCGAGCTCCACGAGCGGACGCGCCGCCGACGAGCTCGTCGTGCCCATGTGGGTCGAGCGCGACGCGTACCAGTGGGGCGACGGACCGCTCTACTTCGTGTTCACCGATCGCTTTCGCAACGGCGACCCCACCAACGACGGACGCGTCGGCGGCATCGCCCCCATCGCAGACTGGAACGGCGGCGACTTCGCGGGCGTCACGGCCGCGCTGCGCGATGGGTACTTCGACCGCCTCGGCGTGAAGGCCCTGTGGCTCTCGCCCGTGAACAGCAACACGCACGCGTCGGGGCGCGGCAGCGACGGACGCAACTACGGCGGCTACCACGGCTACTGGGTGAACCAGGCCCGGCAGACCGACTCGCACTGGGGCTCCCTCGACGAGCTCCGCGCGCTCAACGCCGAGGCGCACCGCCACGGGATCCGCGTGCTCTACGACCTCGTACACAACCAGCTCCACCGGGAGCATCCGTACTTCAGGGACCATCAGCGAGACGGGTGGTTCAACGGCGACGGGTCGTGCGTGTGCGGCGGGTCGATGTGCTCGTGGGACGACCGCGCCGTCGACTGCTGGTTCACCGACTACCTCCCCGACGTGAACTGGGGGAACACGCCCGTCGCGCAGGCGATGCTCGGCGACGCGTGGTGGTGGCTCACGGAGACCGACGCAGACGGCTTCCGCGTCGACGCGGTCAAGCACATGAACTACCTCTCGACGACGAACCTCCGCGCGATGATGGACCGCTTCGAGGTCGGCAACGCGCGGGCCTACACCGTCGGCGAGACCTTCACTGGCGCCGACGGCCACGACCTCGTGCGCCGCTACGTGGGACGCGGCGCGCTCCACGCGCAGTTCGACTTCCCGCTCTTCTGGTCGATCCGCGGCGCCTTCGCGCAGAGCGGCGGCACGATGGGAGACCTCGAAAACGCCGTGCAGGCGAGCGAGCGCGCGTTCGGCGACGCGCCGATGTCACCCTTTCTCGGCAACCACGACGTGACGCGCTTCTTGTCTGAAGCCGCGGGACAGATCGTGGGCGACTCGCGCGAGCTCGGATACAACGCGCCGCCTCCTCCGCCCGATCGCGACGAGCCCTACGAGCGCATGGCCCTCGCGTGGACCTTCACGCTCACGCAGCGCGGCGTCCCGCTGATCTACTACGGCGACGAGATGGGACTGCCCGGCGCGGCGGACCCCGACAACCGCCGCATGATGCGCTTCGGCGACGCCCTCAACGCGCGCGAGCAGCGCCTCCTGCGTCACGTGCAGGCCGTAGGAACGCTGCGCTCGACGCACGCGGGCCTCCGTCGCGGAGCGCGCCGCGCGCTGCACACCGACGGCGACGGCTACGTGTACGCGCGAGGCCTCGGGGCCGACGTGGCGATCGTCGCGATCAACCGCGGAACGACGATGCGCACGGTGTCGGTGCGCATCCCCGCGGAGCTCAACGTGAGCGACGGAACGACGTTGCGTGACGCGCTCGGCGGCGCCTCGGTCACCGTGCGCGGAGGGAGCGTCGACATCCCCTTCGGCGCACGCGCGAGCGCGATCTACGTGCGGTGAAGTGGGGAGGCCGAGCTTCCCGCCGCCAACGGATGCCGCCAGAAGACACGTCGGGGGCCTCCCGCCGCCAACGGATGCCACCAGAAGACACGTCGGGGGCCTCCCGCCGCCAACGGATGCCACCAGAAGACGCGTCGGGGGCCTCCCGCCGCCAACGGATGCCGCCAGACGACACGTCGGGGGCCTCCCGCCGCCAACGGATGCT
>JBPOHC010000620.1:0-4263 GCA_052035985.1 Myxococcota bacterium
CGCCCTCACGCACGCCCTCGCTCGCGAGGAGCGCGCGGGTCGCCGTCCGAAGCGGCTCGTCGAGCCCGACCGGGCTACGTGGGCGCGCTTTCGCGGTCGCCTCGACGACGTGGCCCTGCTCGACCTCGTGCTCGAGGATGCCGCGGTCACGCAGCCCGTTCCCTTCGACGTCGCGAGCGTTCTTCGTGTGGCTGACGTCGTTGCGGGCCTCTCGCATGCGCTCGTCACGCAGTGGCTCGCCGCAGTGAACGACCTCGAGCTCGACGCCTCGCCCGCGGACTACATCGCAGCGCAGGCGAAGACCCTCGGGCTGCCGACGCGGCTCGGTCGCTCCGAGCTCCCGAAGCTCAAGTCGCACCACCGCGCGATCGAGTTGCCGGGCACCGGAGGACAGATCGCGTTCCACATCGCCCAGACGCAAACCGACGTCTTTCTGCAGGACGTGTTCACCATCGCGTGCGGGTCGCCCGAAGAGATGATCCTCGCGGGCCTCGTCGTCGTCGAGAGCCGCGTCCCGGGCAAGGCTCCCGTGGTGCTCGACCCCAAGCTCGACGAGGTCCGTGCGACGAGCACTCCCTACGACTTCGTCTTCGCGCTCGACCCCGACAAGGGCGGCGCATGGCGGCGAGAGCGACTCGCGGAGATGTTCCAGGCCAACCCTGGCGTGCGCATCGTGATGGTGTAGCGATGCCCGCGAAGCACATCCCGCTCGGCGAGCCCGCGCACGACGCTGAACGCAACGCGATTCGACACCTCGTCGACAACCTCCCCGGCTCGTACACGGTGTGGTCGAACGCGTGGCTCACCGAGCGCAACGGCGCGATCCACGAGCTCGATGCGGTGGTCGCCGCCCCCCACGCGGTCTACATCGTCGAGATCAAGAGCTACCGCGGCAGCGTCGAGGGCAACGCGAACGACTGGTACCTCGACGACGGCCCGATCCGCAGCCCGCTGCGCCTCAACCGTGTCACCGCGCAGAAGCTCAAGGACACGCTCAAGCGCGACAGCGCCCTGGCCGGGCAGGTGTGGGTCGAAGGGCTGGTGTTCCTCTCGCACGCAACCCGCTTCACCCCCGTCGGCCACGCCACCACTGGGCGCGTGCACCTTCGAAGCGGCATCTGCGCAGAGCTCCAGAGCGCGACGTCGTTCAAGACCCGCAACGGCATCGGCGTGGCCACGCCGGTCGATGGGCACGTGCTCGCGACGATCGGCAAGATCCTCCAGGACTCCAAGCTCTCGCGCCCTCGTCCATCGCGAAGGATCCGTGAGTACCGCATCGAGACGACGCTCGAGCGCAACGACCGCTACGCAGAGCACCTCTGCACGCACGACGTCACGCAGCAGCGGTCCGTCGTGCGCGTGTACAACGTCGACCGCCTGCTCCCCGACGAGGAACGCGCCCGCATCGAGTCGCGCTTCCGCTGGGAGGCGACGGTGCTCGCGCGCGTGTCGCTGCACCCGCACGTGCTTCACGCTCACCCCGCGTTCAGCGACGAGCCCGGGTTCTGCCTGCCCCTCGAGTACTTCGTCGGCGTGACCCTCGGCTCGTGGATCGATCGCTACAAAGACAAGCTCTCGGGCAAGGCCGGTCTGCGCGCGAGAGTCCACGTCTGGCAGAAGATCGCGAGCGCGATCGCGCACGCGCATCAGCAGGGCGTCGTGCACCGCATGCTGCGTCCCGAAGCTGTGTACGTGCAGGATCAGGTCGACGACCCCGATCTGCGCGTCGGCGGCTTCGCCCTCGCGAAACAGCTCAACGTCGGGCAGACGCTCGCGGTGAGCACCCTCACCGACGACCGGCTCAAGTGGTCGGCGCCCGAGGTGGTCGACAGCTTCTCCGCCGCGGAGCCTGCCTCTGATCAGTTCGGCCTCGGGCTGCTCCTCGGATGGATGCTCGCAGGCGGCCCGCTCTTCGAATCGACGCAGGAGCTTCGTAAGCGCCGCGGTGCGATCAAGCGCGTGCGCGAGGTGAACCCCTTCGTGCCGCAGTCGCTCGACGATGCGGTGCAGCGGATGCTCTCGCTTCGCGCGGCGGATCGGTTTCCGACGCTCGACGACGCCCTCACGGCCGTGCGACGCGCGCTCGAAGGAAGCGCCTCGCCGGTCGCGTCGGTGGGCGATCACTTCGACCCCGAGAACATTCCGAACGGCACCAGGCTCGGGGCCGACTACGAGGTGCAGGGAAAGCTCGGCGCGGGCGGTCTCGCGACTGTCTACGCGGCCCTCCATCTCGTGAGCGGCGTGACGCGCGCGCTCAAGGTTGCGCGTGCCGAAGAGGCCGCGGAGGAGGCCCTCCAGGCCGAGTACAAGGCGCTCCGCACGCTCGATCACCGCTCGATCGTGAAGGTCGTCGATCTCTCGAAGGTCGTGCGCGATCGCCTCACGCTCGTGATGGAGCGCGTGCACGGTCAGACCCTGGCGCGCTGGCTCCTCGATGCCGCGGAGCCCGATGCGCAGACGCTCCGGCGCTACGCAGAAGACCTCTTCGGCGCGCTCGCCTACCTCGAGGAAAAGGGCATCACCCACAAGGACATCCAGCCCGACAACCTCATCGTCGGCGAGGAGGGCCTGACCGTCATCGACTTCTCGCTCGTCCGTTGCGACGCCGACGCGATGGTGGGCACTGCGCTCTACCGCGATCCGACGATGATCACCTGGGACCACGCCGGGGATCGCTACGCGGCCGCGCTGTGCCTCTTCGAGCTCTTCACTGGCCGCCACCCCTTCGACGGACACGCTCCGGAGCCCGAACGGGAACCGGCCCTCGATGACGTTGAGCCCGAAGGCCTCGCGAGCTTCTTCGAACGCGCGCTTTCACCGCGTCGCGAACGTCGCCCGCTCTCGGCGCTCGCGATGCGTCACACCTTCCTCGAGGCCCTCGGGCAACGCCCCGCGAGCACCGAGGGTACGTCCGACGACGGCGCGTCGAAGTGGGGTGCGTCGTTGTCGCTCAGCGCGACCCCGATGCCCGGCGCAACGATCGCACTCCTCCGCCGCATCGGGATCGTGACACAGGGAGAGCTCGTTGCCGCGGGCGCAGAGAAGGTCAAGGCGCTCCCCGGCGTCGGGAACAAGAAGCGTCGCCAGATTCTGGCGGTGCTCGATGCGCTCAAGAAGCACGGCGTCGGCGAGGCGATGAGCACCGCGAGGGTAGCGCTGTGGCCCTCGCTTGTTGGCGATGACAGTCCGACCCCGACGCTCGGACTCACAGAGGCCCTCTACGACACGCTCTCGCGCAAGGGCTATCTGACGGTCGGATCCATCGCGCAGGCGACGCGCGCGGAGCTCACCGACCTCAGCGGGGTCACGGCGCAGCGCATCGCAGCGATCACCGAGGCGCTCCAACAGCACGAGACACGACGCAACGAGCGCACGCGCCCGACGTCGGTGCGTGCCCTCTGGCATCAGCTCTCGGGCGCGCTGAAGGGTCGTCAGGCCGACGTGGTCGCGCACCTGATGGGCATCGGCACGAAGGCCCTCACGCAGGGCGAGGCGGAGGCCGAGCTCGGTATCGCGCAGGGCGAGATCAGCACGCTCTTTCGCAAGGCGCTCGAGAAGCTCAACGCCGATCCCAACATCGACGAGCTCCTCGGCGCGCTCGAACGCACGCTCGACGCGAGCGGCGGCATCCTGCTGTTTCGCGAGGCCAGGACGTCACTGCGCGACGTGCTGCCCGAGTCGGAGCCTGATGAGCTCGACGCGCTCTTGCGCCTGCTCGAGAAGCTCGGCGCCGCGCGTTTCACGGTGCTGCGTCGGCGTTCGTCCAACAGCCGCAGCGCGACGGACACCGCGCTCCTGCGCCTCGACGACGACCTGGTGTTGCGCCCGCGCTTCACGCCCGAGGTGCTCGAAGGCTTTCTGCAGACGGTGCTCGAGGCGGCTCGGTGGCGCTACCCCGAGCGGCCGCCGCAGGACGCCGAGGCCGTCCGTCGATCGATCCGCGTCGCGTTCCCCGACTACCAGGACTTCGACCCGATCGCGCTGGCGCGCCGCATCACCGACTGCGTTCGCGCGACGGGCGAAGGGATGCTCTACGAGCACCCGATCGATCCGGCACAGGCCGTCTGGTACGTCACGCGCTACACGCGCCGCCCGCTCGCCGTCGCGGAACTCTGGCAGCGCGCCGAGGAGTCCTTCACGGACGATGACGGCGTCGCCTCGTTCGCGCGCCTCACCGACGAGGAGCTCGCGCGCCTCTTCCACGAGAAGATCACCGACTGCCGCCTGGAGGGCGACCAGATCGTCGACCCGCCGAGCCGCTCG
>JBPOHC010000598.1:0-3267 GCA_052035985.1 Myxococcota bacterium
GTGTGCTGGCGCAGGAGCGAGGCGACGAGGACGGGGACGAAGGTGAGCGACGCGACGAAGGCCCCGCCGAGCGCGAAGAGCACGGTGATGGCCATCGGCTTGAACATCTTGCCCTCCACGCCCGCGAGCGTGAGGATGGGCACGTAGACGAGCACGATGATCGCCTCGCCGAAGAGGGCGGCGCGGCGGACGTCGAGGGTGGAGCTGAGCACCACCTCGGCGGCCTCGGCGTAGGAGAGGGCCTTGCGCCCGTGCGCGGCCATGGCGAGGTGGACGACGGCGTTCTCCACCACGATGATCGAGCCGTCGACCACGATGCCGAAGTCGACCGCGCCGAGCGACATGAGGTTGCCCGAGAGCCCCAGGAGGCGCATGCCCGTGAACGCGACGAGCATGGCGAAGGGGATGGCCGCCGCGACGATGAGCCCGCCGCGCACGCTCCCGAGCAGGAGGAAGAGCACCGCGACGACGAAGAGCGCCCCCTCTGCGAGGTTCTTCGCGACCGTGTGGATGGTGCGGTTGACGAGCTCGGCGCGGTCATAGAAGGGGTCGATCCGCACGCCCGCGGGGAGCGACGGCGTGATCTGCCGGACGCGCGCTTTCACGTCCTCCACGACGGAGCGTCCATTCGCGCCGACGAGCATCATCACGGTGCCCGTGACGGCCTCGCCGCGGCCGTCGCGGGTGGCGGCTCCCTGGCGGATCATCGGCGCGAGGTGTACCCGGGCCACGTCGCGCACCCGCAGCGGCACCCCCTCGGCGCGCGTCTTGATGAGCACGTCGCCCACCTCGTCGAGGCTCTGGATGCGCCCCTCCCCCCGCACGAGGAGCTGCTCGCCCGAGCGCGTGAGGTAGCCGCCGCCAGCCGTCGCGTTGTTGCGTTCGAGGGCCTCGAAGAGCTCGTTCAAGGAGAGCCCCGCGGCCCGCAGGCGCTCGGGCAGCACCTCGACCTCGTAGGTCTTGAGCTCGCCGCCGATCGCGTTGACCTCGACGACCCCGGGCACCGCGCGCAGTTCGAAGGCGATGAACCAGTCGAGGAGCGAGCGGAGCTCCATCGGGGTGTGGCAGCGGTCGGTGTCGGGCTCGCCAGAGCGGCACGCGCGGTCGCTCCGCACCTCGAACTGGTAGATCTCGCCCAGACCCGTGCTCATGGGACCGAGGTCGGGTGAGATCCCGGTGGGGAGCCGGTCGCGGGCCTGGGCGAGGCGCTCGAACACGAGCTGACGCGCGCGCAGGAGGTCGGTCCCCTCCTCGAAGACGACCGTGACCGCCGAGATGCCGAAGCGCGAGACGCTTCGGATCTGGGTGACACCGGGCATCCCGCTCATCGAGGACTCGACCGGGAAGGTGATCATCCGCTCCACGTCCACTGGGCCGAGGGCCGGGGCGCGCGTGAGCACCTGCACCTGCACGTTCGTGATGTCGGGCACCGCGTCGATCGGGAGCGAGAGCATGTTGCGCACGCCGATCACGGCCACGACCGCGACGAAGGCGAGCACGAGGGCGCGCGAGCGCAAGCAGAAGGCGACGAGCTCCTTCACGTTCGCCCCCTACTCCTCGCCTTCGAGCTCTTCGCTCCGGAGCACGCTCTTCATGGTGAACGCGCCGCTCGTCACGATCGCCGCCCCCTCGCCGATCCCTGCGACGACTTCGAAGTATCCGCCGGAGCGACGGCCTAGCTGCACGTCCGCCGGGTGAAAGGTGCTGTCGGCCTCTCCCGGCACGAACACGACCGTGCGGCCGTCGAGGGTCGCGACCGCGTCGACCGGCACCGTGACGGGGCGCTCGCCGGGCGCACCACCCGTGAGCTCGACGCTGCCGTAGAGACCGCTCCGAAGCCGCGCGTCGAGGCGGTCGAGCGTGACGCGGATGGGGAGCGCGCGGCTCTCCTCGTCGAGCGCGGGGGCGACGTAGGTGACGCGGCCCGTGAACGCGTCCTCGGGGTACGCGTGCAGCCGCACGACCGCCGCCATGCCGGTCGCGACGCGCGCGAGGTCGAGCTCGGGGACGCTGCCGCGCACCCACACCCGGCTCGCGTCGGTCACCTCGAAGGCGGGGCTCTCGGTGCCCGCGTTCTCCCCGAGCGTCGCGTGCATCGCGACGACCACGCCGTCGATGGGCGAGATCAGCCTGATCTCGCCCGCGGTGCCCGACCCGAAGACCGCGAGCTGCTCCTGGAGCCCCACGACCTCGGCCCGCAGGTCGGCGACCTGGGCCTCCGCCTCGATGAGCGCCCGCTGCGCGCCGATGCCTTCGGTCGAGAGCGTGCGCTGGCGCTCGCGGGCGCTCTGCGCTGCGGCGAGCCTCGCGCGGGCCTGGTTGAGCCGCGCCCGCGCGGCCGATACGTCGCTCGACGCAAGCACTGCGAGCAGGTCGCCCCGGTGCACCGTCGCGCCGAGGGCCGTGGCGATGCGGGTGAAGCGTCCCGGCACGAGGGGCGCGACGTGCGCAGTGCCGCTCGGGTCGAAGCGCACCTCGGCGGGGATCGACGCGCCGCCCGACATCGCGCGCCGCTCCGCGCGTCCGAGGCGAACCCCCGCTCGCCGCTGCGCCTCGGCGTCGATCCGGATCTCGCCGCTGTGCTCGCGCTCCGCCGGACGCGGCGCGGGGCGCTCGAGGTCGTCGGGGCGATCGTGACAGCCCGCGAGGGCGGCGAAGAGGAGGCAGCAGAGGGGTCTCACGGGGATCGTCCTTCGGGGTGTTCGTCCTGCCAGAGGTCGACGCCGACGAGGCGTTCGAGCGCCGCCATGGCGACGAAGTAGTCGAGCTGCGCCGCGAGCGCGTCGCTCTGGATGCGCAGGAAGCGCTCGCGCCCGACCGAGAGCGCGAGGATGTCGATCTCGCCGACCTCGAACGAGCGGCGCAGGAGCGCGAGGTTCTCGGCGAAGCGAGGGAGGATCTCGGTGCCGTAGGCGCGCGTGCGCGCCGCGGCGGCCGCCATCTCGCTCCGCGCCTCGGCGAGCTGCACCCGGAGCTGCATGCGCGACGCGGCGAGCTCGGCCTCCGCGACGGCGAGGTCCGACCGCGCTCGCGCGCGCTCCCCCTGGTTGCGCTGAAAACCGGGCAGGGGCACGGTGAGCGTCCCCATCACGACGTCGTAGGGGCCTTCGCTCGTCGGATTGCCCTCTCGCCGGTACAGCGCGCCGACCGAGGGGCGCGGCCACGCCTCGCGGTCGGCGACGGCCACGCGGCTCTCGGCTTCGCGCACGGCGGCCGCTCGCAGGCGCAGCACCGGGGTGTAACGCTCGGCGGCCGCTTCGAGCTCGG
>JBPOHC010000491.1:0-13281 GCA_052035985.1 Myxococcota bacterium
CGTACGCGGAGCAGTTCATGGCGCCCGGACGACTCACCGACTGGTTCAACCGGAGCTGGTACGCGGGTGCTTCCGCCGAGACCGCGAGGATGGTCCCCACGCGCGCGTATCTCGCGCCGCCGCTCGACGGCGTGTGGGCGACGGCGCCGTACCTCCACAACGGCTCGGTGCCCACGCTCGCGGCCCTTCTCGAAAGCGCGACGCGTCCGACACGCTGGACGCGCGACCTCGCGAGCTCGACCTACGACATGACCGCCGTGGGCTGGCCCTTCGCCGTGGTCGCGGCTTCGGATGCGCAGACCTACGACACGACTCGCGTCGGCTACAGCAACCGCGGCCACACCTTCGGCGACTCGCTCTCCCGCGACGACCGCGCCGCGCTGCTCGAGTACCTCAAGACGCTCTGAGCGGACGGTTCGCTCCGTAAGGAGCGCTGAATCGTCGGGCGTCGAGCATGAACGTGGCGTCTACGGAGGCGGTCCAAGAGGCCATCACGCAACCCATCACCACCGCGTGGTGTACGCTCGCGCGCATGGTCGCCGCCCCCCGCACACGCGTCTCGATCGACGACTACCTCGCGATGGAGCGCGCCGCGACTGAGAAGCACACGCTCTGGGACGGCGAGGTCTTCGCCATGGCGGGCGCGCTGCCCGACCACAACGCGATCGTGGCGAACATCATCGCGGAACTCCGCCGCGTCACGCGCCGCGGACCGTGCCGCGTGTTCTCGTCGGACCTGAAGGTCTACGTGCCCTTGCGTGGCGGCTTCGTGTACCCCGACGCGTCGGTGACGTGCGCGCCGCTCGCGTTCTACGGCGACTCGCGCGACGTGATCACCAACCCCACGGTGCTCGTCGAGGTGCTCTCCGAGAGCACCGAGGCCTTCGATCGCGGTGAGAAGGCGACGGGGTACCGCGGGCTCTCGTCGCTGCGCGATCTCATCTTCGCCTCGCAGACCGAGCCGTACGTCGAGCACTTCGCGCGACAGCCTGATGGCTCGTGGCTGCTGCGAGAATACCGTGGTGACGCAGAGGTCCCGATCGCGACGCTCGGCGGCGCGCTGAGCCTCGCAGAGATCTATCTCAAGGTGTTTCCCGCGGAGGCGTAACACGTAGGCGCCCGACGAAGCCGCGAGCTCGGTCGTCGGAGCCTCGGGCGACGAAGGGAGCGCCCAAAACACGTTCGATACGCGACAGAAGGGACCCCGGAGCGTGAGCGACCGGGACGCGCCCGAGACGTCCGCGGCGACCGGGGGACGCGTCGTCGGCGTCGGGGAGCGTCGCCAGAAAACCGGCCGCTGATGGCGTTCGGAGCGCCTCCCCGTCGCTCACGCTCCGGGGTCTCTTCGCTCGCGTATCGGGGCGTCTCAGTCGCGCGACGCGTCTGCGGGCGCAGCGGTCGCATCGGTGGCCTCGGGCGTCGGAGCCCCGGCGTCCGTCGCGGTCCCATTCTGCGCCGCACAGCGCGCCTGGAACTGCTCGAAGTTCTCGTCATCGCGGGGGATGTCGCAGTCCGCTTGCGGCGCGGGCGTCGGCGCAGGCGTCGGGCTCTCACCACCTCCACCCGCACCGCCGCTGCACCGCGCCTGGAACTGCTCGAAGGTCTCGTCATCACCCGGGATGTCGCAGTTCGCGCCCGCCGCGGGAGCGCCGCCATCCGACGCGGTCGGTGTGGGCGTGGCGGGGCCGTGCGTGTCGGGCGTGTTCGTCGCGGGCTCCGGGGTTGCCGCGGCGTGCGCGGGCGCAGGCAGCGCGACGAGCGTGATCTGCGGCACGTACGTGATGATCATCAGGGCCGCGACGAAGAGCCCGATGAAGGGCAAGACCATCCGGTAGAGGTCGGGCACCGGGCGGTTGAAGCGGAAGCCCGCGATGAAGAGGTTCAACCCCATCGGCGGCATCAGGTAGCCGATCTCGAGGTTGAGCAGGAAGACGATCCCGAGGTGGTACGGGTTGATGTTGAAGTGGAGCGCGATCCCAGCGATCAGCGGCACGACGACCACGATCGCCGAGAAGATGTCCATCAACATCCCGATGATGAGCAGGAACACGTTGAGCGCGAGGAGGAACGAGATCTTCGAATCGATCATCCCTCCGGCGCTCTGGTGAACGCGGGCGAGCGCGTCCACCGCCTCGCGGCACGTGCCGATCGAGTCGGAGTGCGCCTGCATGTAGGCCATCGCGGGCGGTCCGCAGGTGAGCCACTCGAAGAGCCGATCGGCGATCTGCGCCTGCACGAAGTAGCCGACGAGCACCGTCGCCGCGCAGAGCTTCACGAAGATCGCGCCGACGAGCACCATCGACTCGGGGACGATGCGCGGGAGGTCCTTGGTGATCGTGAGGTCGCGGTAGACGAAGACCTCGACGAAGAACACATAGAACGCCGTGAACGCAGCGGCCTGCGAGGGATTGAAGATGCCCTTCGCGAGACCGAAGAGAAGAAACACCGGGAGGATCAGCTCCCACTTCGCTTCCCACAGCGCGGCGCCCGCCTCGCGCGTGTCGAAGCGCGAGCGCGGCACCTTCGCCACCACGCCGATCACGATGCAGTAGAGCACCATGAGCCCGATCGCCACGAGACCCGGGAGCAAGCCCACGAGCAGGAACTTCTGAAGCTCCAGTCGCTCCTGGCCCGGCGCGGGCTCCTGGAGGCCCGCCACGATGCCGTACACGATGAGCGGCAGGCACGGCGGAACGGTGATCCCGAGCGCGCCGCCCGTGGTCACGAGGCCGAGCGAGAACTTCTCGGGGTAGTGATCCTTCAAGAGCGCGGGCACGAGGAGCCCGCCCACCGCGACGATGGTGATGCCGCTCGCGCCCGAGAAGATCGTGAAGAACGCCGACGCGAAGACGCACACCACCGCGAGTCCGCCGGGGAGCCACCCGAGGAGCGCGCGAGAGACCCGCACGAGCCGCTGCGGCATACGCGACTCGCTCATGATGTAGCCCGCGAGGGTGAAGAGCGGGATCGTCGCGAGCACGCTCATGCGCGCGAAGTGGTTGCCGAGCACGTCCTCGACGGCGTTCGCCATGAGGTTGATGTGCTGCCCGGCGGCCTCGGGTCCCTGCGTCGTGAGAAAGAACTTCACGAAGAGAAAGAGCCCCATTCCGCCGAGGAAGCTGAAGAGCGGCGCGCCGATGAGGGCCATCACCGCGAAGAACGCCACGCCCGCCGTGAGCGGGATGTCGCTCACGTGCGGCACCGCCACGAAGCGCATCACCACGAGGATCAGCCCGATGCACGCCGTCGCGCCGATGAAGTGGGGAAAGGTCCCCTTCACGGGCACGTAGTCCTCGGGCGACGGGGGTTCGAAGCTGCCCGCGAGCTGCTTGCGCGTGATGAGTGGCACCACGATGGTGATGGCCGCGAGCGTCGAGAGCAGCAGCGCGGGCTTGAACACCGTCGAGCCCGACGTCACGAGCAGGAGCCCGAGCAGCGCGACGAGCGCGATCCCCACCTCGGTGAAGCCCGCGCGGTCGATGGCGGGAGGCTCACGGGGCTCCTCGTTCGGACCCTCGTGCGCGGCGGCGACGGGGTCGGTGTTGTGCGAGTGGTCCGCGGGCGGAGGCATCGAGAGACGCACCGCGGGCGGAGGCGGCGGCACGAAGCCCGAGAACGACGCGACGAACTCGTGAAAGGCGTGAAGCAGCAGGCGCAGACCGATGATCGTGAAGCCCGCGGGGATCACGAACTGGAACTCGAACGACCGATCGACGGTGCTCGTGATGTGGTTGGCGAGGTTCTGCTGCGTCGTCTCGTTGGCCTGGTGCACGGCCTCGACGAGGGAGCCGTAGATGCCCGTCGCGAGGGCGAAGGCCACGAAGGCGCCGAGCGTCGCGGAGATCCCCACGAGCGCCCGACGGCCGCGGTCGGGGAGCATGCGAGAGAGCGCGTCGATGGCGAGGTGCTTCCGCCCGCGCGTGGCGAAGCTGGCGCCGAGAAAGGCCGCCCAGATCGTGCCGTGCATGAGCACGTCGCTGGCGAGCGGCATCACCGCGCGCATCAGCAGCTCGGTCACGAAGCCCGCCACGAGCGAGAGCGGAATCGCCACCGCGATGCCCCGCTGGAACGCCGTCGACGCGTCGAGCTCGCGCTTCATGAGCCGAACCGCGAGCACCTGCGCGAGCGTGCGCGACGGGGGCTTCGAATCACCGGGCGCGTCGCCGTTCGTGCGCGTCTGCGGCCCGGGGCCCGAGAGCTTCAGCCCGAGCGCGAGGGCCCACAGAACGGCCGCCACGAGGGAGCGCACGGTGGAGTTCTGGAGCACCCGCGAGGTCGACTCCGAGACCGCGGCGAAGAGCATCAGCCCCACGGTCACGACGCTGAGCGCGCTCTCCGCGAGGAGCATCCCCCGGTCGAGAAGGTCGAGGGGCTTGAGAAACGGCGCGGGCCTGGCCGTAGGTGCAGCACCAGCCATCGAGGTACATCCTCTCCAGTGTCGGTGGTCCGCGCGGCCCCGCGGCGCCCCTCCGTGAGGCGCCGGAAGACCGACGGAACGAAGCGTCGCGGACTCTATCCCGAAGGCCCGTGAGGGCAGAAGCGCGAACGCGACCCGCGCTACGCGAGGAGCCTGTCGTAGAGCTCGAGCGCCCCCTCACCGACGGCGCTACGGAGCTTCGACCAGAGGGCGCCGACGCTCGCGAAACGCCCTTGTGCAAGGGCCGCGAAGCCCGCGAGGTCGCCCACGCGCGCGTCGCCGTAGGTGCAGTAGCGAACGGCGCGTCCCTCGGCCGAGGCCGCGATCCACTGGAGCACGGCCTTGAGCGTCGGGTCTCCGCGGAACGCGCCGCAGCCCCAGTTTCCCGTCGCCACGGGGAGGTTGCGCGCGTCGCGCTTGAAGCCTGCGCGGGCCTTGTCGATCTCGCGGAGCATCGCGTCGTCGCGGTACTGCGCCTTCGGGTCTCCGCGGCGGTAGTCGATGGCGTCGATGGCCACGAAATCCACGTCCACAGAGCCGTCTCCGAGGCGGTGCGAGGGGTCTTTGAAGGGCCCCGCGTAGGCGAGCGTGTCGGCGTACCCGCGCGTGGCGGCGAAGCGCTCGGCGCCGCGCATCACGACGGCCTCCTCGGGGGTCATCCGCGGCGAGAGGATCATCGCGGCCAGGAGCTCCGGCGCGACGGAGAAGCGGATTTCCTCTTGTACGCAGCCCTTTCGAAGCACGCCGCCGCCCAGGTACTCGTTGGCGAAGTCGACCTGGAGGTGCCCGTCGGCGTCTTCGATGGAGCCCGTCGGGTCCACCGTGAGGGGGGTGAGGGGAGCGGCGTCCATCGCCCACTCCATCGGCGTGCGCGCGGGGGCGACGACGCGCTCGACGACGAAGCGTCCGCGGGGCGGGGCTTCGTAGGTGCGATCGAAGTACGCGAGCATGCAACGCAGCTTCGCGCGCTGCTGGGAGAGGTCGCCGTGAAGGAGCGGCGCGAGGTCGATGTCGGGGTGGAGCATCCCCATGTCGGGGAGCGTGCCGAGGGCCATGTGCGCGACCCAGCCCGCGGCGTCGCGGCGGGTCATCACGGTGCGCTGAGGCTTGCCCGGCGCGTGGATGTCGAGCACCGGGTCGTCGTCGCTGTCGAGCAGCGCCTTCGCGTGGAGGTAGATCGACGGGATGATCCGTCCGAAGAGCCTCCCCGCGAAGCCGACCTCCTCGGCGCAGAGCGCTTCGAGGGCCGTGAGCGCCACGAGGCGGCCGCACATCTGCGCGCGCTGCCGCGTGAGCTCGTCGAGGCTGCGGGGGTGTAACGGGAGGAGCGCGCTGAGCTGTCGTCTACGCGCGGGTGGAAACGGTGCCCAGAGGGTCATACGACGCCTCTGGTGGTATCACCCTTCGCGGGTCGGAGGGGTGGCCCCTTCGCCTTCGGGCGCGGCCTCGGCGGCACCTTCGGGGTGCGCGCCGTGGCAGGCCTTGTACTTCTTGCCCGAGCCGCAGGGGCAGGCGTCGTTGCGGCCGACCTTGGGGCCGCTGCGGCGCACGGTCTGGATGTTCTCCGTCGGGATGGGCGCCGCGGGCGGAGGCGCGTCGACAGGGGCAGCGACGTCACCCGACGCGGGGGGAGGCGCAGCGCTCGCACCGCCACGGCGAGAGCCCGGCTGGCGACGACGGACGGTCTGCACCTGCGAGGGCTCGAGGCCGAGAGACTCGAGCGCGGCCTGCATCGCGGCCTCGTCTTCGAGCCCGGTGGAGTCCTGGTGGTTGAACTGCATCGAGCGCTCGCGCTCGGCGGCCATGCGCTGCTCGCGCTCTTCGAAGCGCTCGACGTCCTCGGCGCGGCGGAACTCCGTGTGGAAGAGCTTCGTGAGCACGTTCGAGTCCACCGAGTGCATCATGGCGGTGAACATGTCGAAGCCCTCCTTCTTGAACTCCAGCTTCGGGTCCTTCTGGCCGTAGCCGCGGAGTCCGATGCCGTCGCGGAGGTGGTCCATGTTCGTGAGGTGATCGATCCACGCGCGGTCGATCTCTTCGAGCACGAGCATCCTGAAGGCGCGGAGGAGGTACTCGACGGGGACGTCCTTGGCGCGCTCGTCGAAGAACCTCTCGGCCTGCACGAACATCGCGTGGGCGAGGTCCTCGCGGTGGCCGATGTGATCGATGTCGGTGAGCTCGACGCCGTAGCGCTCCTTGAAGCGCGTGGCGACGGAGTGCGTGTCCCAGTCGTCGCGCGCGGCCGTCTCGGGGCAGAACTTCTCGACGTCGAACACATTCACCGTGTCGATGAGGTCGAGCATGCGCTCGCGCTGCTGCTGAAGGGATTTCAGCACGTCCTTCGTGAGCTGATCGGCGGCGCCCTTGGGGTCGTTCTCGAACTTCGTGAGCGACACCAGCGAGCCGAAGTAGTGGTACGCCTCCATCTCGACGGCCTCGACGTTGAGGGCGTCCATGGCGTCGAGGGTGGCGGCGGCCTGACCGGCGACGGGGCCGCGGTAGCCCTCGTTCTCGCTCTGGTCGTCGGTCTTGGGCAGCACCTTCGCCACGGGGAAGTGCCGCACCATCTGCTCGCACACCTCGCCGACGTGCTTGTTCGTGTCTTCGCTGAAGTCCTTCGGGGTGACGTCTCTCACCTCCTCGTCTTCGCGCTTCGTGGCGTCGCGCACGTAGCGGCCCTCGAGCACCTCGCGGCGCATCTTGTAGACCGACTTGCGCTGCTGGTTCATCACGTCGTCGTACTCGAGCACGTTCTTGCGGATGTCGAAGTTCCTCGCCTCGACCTTGCGCTGCGCGTTCTCGACGGAGCGCGTGACCCACGGGTGCTCGATGGGCACGCCCTCCTCCATGCCGAGCCTGTCCATGATCGACTGGACGCGCTCGCCCGCGAAGATGCGCATGAGGTCGTCTTCGAGCGAGAGGTAGAAGCGCGAGCTGCCGGGATCGCCCTGACGACCCGCGCGGCCGCGGAGCTGGTTGTCGATGCGTCGGCTCTCGTGGCGCTCGGTGCCCACGATGTGGAGCCCGCCCGCGCTCACCACCTCGGTGCGCTCGACCTCGCAGCGCTTCTTGTAGGCCTCGATGAGGGCGTCGAACTCCTCTTTGTTCTCGGGCGCGTTGGGGTCCTTGCGCGCGAGGATCATCTCGGCCTTCGCGAGCATCTCCGCGTTGCCGCCGAGGATGATGTCGGTGCCGCGACCGGCCATGTTCGTGGCGACGGTGACCGAGCCCTTGCCGCCCGCCTGCGCGACCACGTAGGCCTCGCGCTCGTGCTGCTTGGCGTTGAGCACCTCGTGCTTGATCCCGCGCTTGCGGAGCAGCGTCGCGATGGCCTCGCTCTTCTCGACCGACACGGTGCCCACGAGCACGGGCTGTCCGCGCTCGTGGCAGTCGGCGATCTCTTCGACCACGGCGGTGAACTTCTCGCGCTCGGTCTTGTAGACGAGGTCGTCGAAGTCCTGGCGCTTGATGCCCTTGTTCGTCGGGATCTGCGTGACGTCGAGCTTGTAGATCTTGTGGAGCTCCTCGGCCTCGGTCTCGGCCGTGCCGGTCATGCCCGAGAGCTTCTTGTAGAGCCTGAAGAGGTTCTGGAAGGTGATCGTGGCCATCGTCCGGTTCTCTTCTTGAACCTTGACGAACTCCTTCGCTTCGACCGCCTGATGGAGGCCGTCGGACCAGCGTCGACCCGCGAGCACGCGGCCCGTGAACTCGTCGATGATCACGACCTTGCCGTCGTCGGTGACCATGTAGTTCACGTCGCGCTTGTAGAGCGTGTGCGCGCGGAGGCACTGCTGGAGGACGTGCAGCTCCTCGAGGTGGTTGGGGTCGTAGAGGTTGTTGATCCCCAGGCGCTCCTCAGACTCGCTGATGCCCTCGTCGGTGAGCTGCACCGAGTGGGCCTTCTCGTCGACGACGTAGTGCTCGTCCTTGCGGAGGTACGGGACGATCTTGGTGACCTCGTTGTAGAGCGTGGTCGAGGTCTCGCCGAGGCCCGAGATGATGAGCGGCGTGCGCGCCTCGTCGATGAGGATGGAGTCGACCTCGTCGACGATCGCGTAGTGGAGGTCCCTCTGCGCGCAGTCGTACGTGGAGTACTTCATGTTGTCGCGCAGGTAGTCGAAGCCGTACTCGTTGTTCTGGCCGTACGTGATGTCGCAGCGGTACGCGGCCTTCTTCTCGCGGTCTGACTGCGAGTGCACCACGGTGCCCACGCTCAGCCCGAGGAACCGATGGATGCGCCCCATCCACTCGGCGTCGCGCGAGGCGAGGTAGTCGTTGACCGTGACGATGTGCACCCCCTTGCCTTCGAGCGCGTTGAGGTAGCTCGGCAGCGTCGCCACGAGGGTCTTGCCCTCGCCGGTCTTCATCTCGGCGATGGCGCCCTTGTGCAGGGTGATTCCGCCGATGAGCTGCACGTCGAAGTGCCGCATGTTGAGCACGCGGCGGCCGGCCTCGCGGCACGTCGCGAAGGCTTCAGGGAGCACCTTGTCGAGCGACTCGCCGTTGCCCACGCGCTCCTTGAACTTCACCGTGTTGCGGCGGAGGTCGTCGTCGGAGAGCTCGCGGGTCTTGGGCTCCAGGTCGTTGATGGCGGCGACCAGCGGGCGCAGCTTCTTGAGCTCGCGCTCGTGCTTGGTGCCGAAGACCTTCTGGAGGAGCCAGGGGATCATTGTCTCGTATCGCCTTTCGTCGCGGTGGAGCTATGAGGTGCGCCGCCGTAACCCGCGGGCGCGGGAAACTGCGTCCATCCGCGAGGGATTGCAAGAGTAGAGGGCCGTCGAGGGAGGGCGCGAGGCTATCGCCCGGTCGCCAGGGGTTCAACCCGCGGCGCGCGCGGGGCGTTCCGCGGGTCGTCGCGCGGGGGCGACGAATCACATCGGGCGGTAGCCGCCCTCCTGGTAGAGCGCGTTCACGCTGGCCGCGTCGAGCGCGCGGCTGTACACGCGCACCTCGTCGATGGAGCCGTCGAAGTACTCGGGCACCGGCCGCCCCGGGTAGTGATCGAGGATCGAGCGCCCGATGAGGAGCTGCGTCCCCACGGTGTTGAGGGTCTTGGGCCCCATGGCCTCGCCGACGCCGTCGACCCAGGTCGCGATGGTGGTGCCGTCGTAGGTCACGACGACGTGGTGCCAGCGCCCGTCAGACACGGGCCGCAGCCCCGGGGTGTCGTCGCTCTCGCCCACGAAATACACCGTGTCGGGCAGCACGATGAGCCCGAAGCGCTGGCTCATCGCGGTGGTGCCCCAGTTCGCCATCGCGCCCGCGTCGGGCATGTACCGGGTCATCGTGCGCATCCACAGCGAGAGCGTGCGCGCCGAGCGCCCGACGGGGAGCCGCGTGTTGTCGACCTGGAGCCTGCTCATCGCCGAGGGCGAGAACGCCATCGCCGCGCTCGCCGTGCCGAAGCGGTCAGCCGTGGGGGTCGCGCCGGTGTTCGTCGCCGTGGGTCCGCCCGTGACGCGGTCGGCGCCGCTGCCGTCGAGCGGATACCAGGCCACGAGGCCCGCCACCGGGATGCACGTCCCGCGGCTGCACCCGAGGCCCCTGGTCGCGTCGCACGTGCGCCCGCAGGCGCCGCAGTTGAGGTCGCTCGTCTGGAGGTCGGTCTCGCAGCCCGTGGCCGGGTCGAGGTCGCAGTCGCCGAAGCCCGTGTCGCACCGATCGACGAAGCACGCGCCCGCGAGGCACCGCGAGCTCGCGTGCGTGGCGCTGCACACGACGCCGCAGCGGCCGCAGTTCATCGCGTTGCTCGTGACCTCGGTCTCGCAGCCGTTGCTCGCCATGCGGTCGCAGTCGCCGAAGCCCGTGCCGCAGGCGATTCCGCACACGCCCGCGGTGCATCGACCGGCCCCGCCGGAGCCGCCGGTGCAGGCCATTCCGCACGCGCCGCAGTGGGCGTCGTTGCTCGTCGTGTCGACCTCACAGCCGTTGGTCGCGAGGCCGTCGCAGTTCGCGAAGGGGGCCGTGCATCGATCGACGACGCACACGCCCGCGCGGCACCCGGCGACGCCGTTGAGCGTCGAGCACACGTTGCCGCAGGAGCCGCAGTTGCGGGGATCGCTCTGCGTGTCGGCGCAGGTCCCGCCGCAGCACGCCTGCGTCGGGGAGCATCCGCCCGCGGGGGTGCACCCCATGCGACACTCGCCCGAGACGATGTCGCAGAGGCCGCCCGCGGGGTTGCCCATGCAGTCGGCGCTGCTGCGACAGCGGAAGGGCCCCGTGTCGCTCGCCGCGTCGGACGACCCCGCGTCAGCGAGGGGAGGGAGGTCAACGCTCACCACGTCTGAAGGCGCGACGTCCATCGCGGTGACGTCGGGCGCGGTGACATCCATCGCGGGCACATCGATGACGGGCACATCGACGACGGGCACATCGATGACGGGCGCGTCGACGACGGGCACATCGACGACGGGCACATCGACGACGGGCACATCGACGACGGGAACGTCTGCGGGAGGCGCGTCGGTCGCGGGGGTGTCGATCGGGGCGGTGTCGGTGACGACGTCGGCGGGCGTCGTGTCGGGGGGCGCGGTGACGTCGCCGGGCTGCGCGTCCGTGGGCGTCGTGTCGCTCGCGGTGTCGGCGGGCGGTTGCGCGTCGGAGGTGACGTCGTTCGACGTCGCGTCGCTGGTGCCGTCGACGACCACGTCATTGCGCGTGGGGTCGGGCGGGTTGACGGGGGGCGTCGTGCTGTCAGAGCAGCCGATGGAGAGCGCGAGGAGCGAGGCCACGGGGAGAAGCAACAATCGCCGCATGAGACGGTTTCAACGCGTTTGCGCGTCGCCGTCAACCACGACGCCTTCACGCGCGGAGAAAGCGTTCAGCGAGGCGGACGCGCGGGGGAGGGCGCAGGCGTCGCGGGGCGCGCGGGGTTGGCTCTCGCGGCGGCCGCGGCGCGTCGCGCGCGCTGCGCGGCGGCGGTCGCTTCGGGCGTGTGGGCGCGCTCGATGTACGTCGTGAGGATCGACTGCGCGCGGGCCCGCTCCTGCGGCGTCGCCGCGCGCTCGATGGCCGCGAGGTGCGGCCGCGCGTGCGTGAGGCGATAGAGCGACGCGTGGGCTTCGAGCGCGAGGAGCGGATCGCTCGTGAAGCGCGTGAGGGCCGCGCGTGACTCGGGCGTGTCGAAGGCCCCGAGGGCGAGGACGGCGCGCGCGCGTGCTGCTGCGTACCCCGCGCCGTGGAGCGGGTCGTCGGGGTCCGGCGGCGGCGTCGGTCGATCGAGAAAGAGCAGGAGCACGGGCACCGCGTGGGCGTCGCCGAGGAGGTCGAAGGCGTTGGCCGCGTCGACGGGAAAGAACCCCGTGTCGCGCGGGAGCGCCGCCGTGAGGATGGGCATCGCGCGCGCATCACGGAGCCTCGCGAGCGACTCGACGGACTGGCGCATCGTGCAGGTCGAGTTCGACACGCGGAGCAGCTCGACGAGGGTGTCGCCCGCGTCGGCTCCGTTGCTTCGAAGCCCCTCGAACGCCACCTCTTCGAGCGCGTCGTGCGAGTGGTGCCAGGTGAAGGCCGCGAGGAGCGTGCGGCTCTCCTGCGTGTGCGTCGCGCCGAGGCGCGTGAGGAGCGCGCGGACCTCGGCCTCACGCGTCGCGGGGGGCGGTCCGTCTTCGTTGGCGAACCACGACGAGAGCGTGGTCACGGCGGTGACGTTCTCGTCCGTGGGGGTGAGCGTGAAGGGCGCGATCCATCGGTAGAACGCGGCCCTCGCGCGTGCCGTGCGGGCGTCGTCGGGGCGTCCGTTGGCCTCGTAGAGCGTGGCGAGCGCGGCCTGCGCCTCACCGCGCGCGGGCTCCGCGGTGACGATGGCCTCGTAGAGCGTGATGGCGCGGGGGCGATCGCCCGAGGCCGCCACGGCGCGCGCGAGGTTCTCTTCGGCGTCGCGGTCGTGGGTGAGGGCGACGATGCGCTCCCAGGAGCGCACGGCGACGGCGTGGTCTTCGAGTCGACCGGCGACGACGGCGGAGCCCTCCATCGCGCCGAGGTGGTTGGGCCTCGCGCGGAGGGCCTCTGCGAAGACGTCTCGGGCCTCGGTGAGCCACGCGCGGACGCGCTGCTCCTCGGCCGCGGCGTCGGTCGACGGGTGCGCCGTGATCGCGCCGCGTCGACGCTCGATGGTGGCGCCGTCGAGGGCCTGACGGAGCCGTACGCCCGCGGCGAGCGTGAGCAGATCTGCATCTTCGGGGCGGTGGCGGACGCCCTCTCGGAGCTTGTGCACGGCGTCGTCGGCGCGTCCGTCTTCGGCGATGAGCACGCCGAGCCGCACGCGCAGGGCGACGTCGTCGGGGTGCTGCGCGACGGCGGCGGTGAGCGAGGTGAGGGCGTCGTCGAAGCGTCCGTCGTTGAGCGAGGCGCGGGCTTCGGAGAGCGCGCGTCGCCCGGCTTCATCGAGGGGTTGCGGCTCGTCGGTCCACGCGGTCTCGGGCGCTGGAGGCGCGGCGGGCGCGGGTGCTGCGACGGGCGGGGGCGCGGGCGTGGGTCTCGGCGCGCTCGCGCACGCGGTGACGAGGAGCGCTGCGGCGAGGAGGTGTCGGTGCGTCATCGGGGCGGCGGACTCTACAACGCGATCGGCCACGGATTCGTCCCGTGATTCGACGCGCGCGTCGCCGCCCCGCGAGGGCGCTGGTTGTTACTGCGACTGTCCCAGCGCAACCGGCGTACGTGCCGGACACGCGAACAATCGCGCAAAGAACCGGCGGCCGTAAGGACGCCGGGAGCGATCTCAACGCGACGCCCTGGCGGCGTTCACGACGCCGGGAGCGATCTCAACGCGACGCCCTGGCGGCGTTCACGACGCCGGGAGCGATCTCAGCGCGCGGCGGAGCGGCCGTCGCGGCACCGATTCCCCTCACATGTCGATGCTCCAC
>JBPOHC010000813.1:0-3261 GCA_052035985.1 Myxococcota bacterium
GCTCGATGTGTCGCAGCGCGATGATGCGTTCTTCTGCGTCGTCGGGCAACGCCTCGACCTCGGCCACCGCGCGACGTAGCACGGCGCCCGCCCCCATGAGCCGAAGCAACAGGGTGTCCGCGCGCACCGGCAGCTCACGCACGAGCACCAGGCGTAGCCCGCTTCCGTCGGGGCCCTGGTAGAAGCCCCGCGGCCAGTCCTTCATCGGCGCGAAGGAGAGCGCGAGTCGCAGCTTCCGCGGCGTGCCCGCGCAGATCAGCCACAGCGGCGCCATCGGCGGCGCCCGGCGACGGCGCGCCTGCGCGCGGGCGACGCGCTGGCGGTGCCACGCGAGCACCTTGTCGACGCACGTCACGGCGGTGAGGAAGTCCGGCGGTCGGTGGGCGAACTCCCACAACGATGCGACGCGCGCCATGCGGTCGACGAGGTCGCGTGAGCGCCTTGGGAGCAGACTGCGATCGGGCTCCCACGCGAGGTCGGCGTAGAGCGCGTCGCGCGTCAGCTCGCACTCGGTCTCCGCGTGGCCGAAGAACGCCTGGCGGTCGACCACCAGCGATTTGGCGAACTCGTCGAAGGGGTTGTGCGTCACGGTGACGCGCCACGTAGCGAGCGCGGTGCCATCGCGCGAACGCTCTTCTAACAAGACGATTCGCGAAACGTGGGGTGGCGGAAAGGGTGGCGGATGGGGTGGCGAGGGGGTGGCGGGCCGCCACCTGCGCGGAGGGCGGGGCGCGCGCTTTCTCACGCACGTCGGGCTGAGTGAGGCGCCTGCGCGACGGTGGGACGACACGAGCTGACGGCGGGGGCTCGAGGTGGGTGCGGAGGGAGCGACGGCCGAAGGCGGGCGCCGTGAGGCGGAGCCATGCCCAGCGAGCAGGAAGTGGAAGCGCGTTGCAGTCGCTCACAACAGCGAAGGAGGAGTCGTGCCGCGAGCGTGGGCAGACCATCCCGACGGCGAGGTCGTCTCGGCGATCACCGACGCGGCGCTCACCAGGACGGGCCGTTGGACTACTTCTCCGGCGCGGCCTCGGCGATCCAGCGGGCGACGTAGTCGGCGACCTCCTGCCAGCCCTCCTGGCCGCAGATCCAGTGCGTGCGGCCCGCGAACTCTTTGTAGTCGCAGCGGCTCGCCGCGTCGGTGTAGGCCGCGTGGTTCTTGCGGTTGAGCGCGGCGGGAATGATGTGGTCGCGCTCGCCCGCGACGAAGAGCAGCGGCGCGTGGGGCTTCTTCATGTCGACGGCGCCGTCGGCCGAGCCCGACGAGCGCGCCACGTTGCGGCTCTCGGGCACCACGAAGGCTTCGTAGACCGCGCGCGTCGCGTCGATGCTCATGGTGTTGCAGAAGGTGTAGTGAAAGTGCGCGAGCGGCATCACGTACGTGGCGTCGCCCGCGAGGGGGTTCACCACCGGGAGGTTGCTGCGCAGGAAGCTCCACGACGGCGCCGCGACGCCCTTCGGCGCCGCCGAATCGATGCACACGCCGGCCGCGCATCGCCCTTCGGCCACGAGGCGCTGCGCGACCAGTCCGCCCATCGAGTGACCCACCACGACGGGACGCGCGCCGAGGCCGTCGACGTAGCGACCGATCGCGTCGACCACCTGCGCGAGCGTGAGCGCGCCGAGACCCTCCGGCGCCTTCGCGCGCAGCGCCGACGGGGCGCCCTCGTGCAGCGGCCACGCCGGCGCGTGGCATCGGTGACCGCGCTCGGTGAAGTGCCGAACCCACTCGGACCAGCACGACGGGTTCATGAACATCCCGTGCACGAAGACTACGTCGAGGCCCATCGAACACACCCTTTCACGAGTGCCACCGCGCCCCCGCAGCGCGCGAATATCGTCGCCCGGCGGCGGTCTTGTCAACGACGGAGGCGCTGCCGCGACGGTGTTGCCTGCTCGACGTGCAGCGACAGCGGGCGGATCGCCCGGACTGCGAAGTCGTCTCGACGATCCACCGACGCGGCGCTCACCAGGACGGGCCGTTGGACGCCCTACCTCCTGCGCCGAGAGCCCTCACGCGCGCTGTGTCGGGTTCGCTCAAGCTCCGAGAGGCGGTCGCCGATACACATCGTCGAACGGAGTCACTCCCATGATGATGATGCTGAACACGCCTCTCTCGGCGCGTGGCAATACCGCTGCGCGCAACCTCGACACGTCGCCTTCGCCCGTCGCGAAGCCGCGCGTCATCACGCAGGCGCACGCCGCCAACGACACCCGCGGCAACCGCGCGCAGCGTCGCAGGCTGCGTCTCCGCAAGCTCTCCGCCACCGTCGCGAAGGTCGAGCTCACGGCCTCGGTGCGCGCGACCTTCGACGCTCGGATGAACGCCTCCGACGCAGCCGCCGCGGGTCGTCGCCTCACCACCCTCGACGTGCTCGCCGACGTGGTCGACGGACTCTCGCCTGCCGTCGTGCGCGCCGTGATGGACAACACCATCCCCGGCTTCGGCCCGCTCGCGCTGCGCTACACGATGGACCTCGCCGTGGAGCTCGACGGTCGCTACGCGCTGCGCGTCGCGCATCAGCAGCGTCAGGCGGCGAGCTCGGTGGCCTTCGTGGTCGGCGCCGACGCGGTGCACGCGCAGCGCTCGACGCTCGCGGCCCGCCTCGACGACGCGCTCACGGCCGACGCTCCCGAACGCGCCGCGCTCGCACGCGTGTCGACGGAGCCGAAGGACACGCTCGATCAGGCCCTCTCCGCGATCGACTCGCTCGTCGAGATCGCCGAGTTGCTCTTCGCGCGGGCGGAGTCGGACCCCGGACTCGCGGCGTTCCTCGAAGATCAGCGGTTCACGCGGGCCGAGGTCGACGCGCTGCTCTCGCCCGTCGACACTGTGATCGAGGCGCGCGACACACGCCGCGACGCCGCCGACGAGGCGCAGGTCGAGCAGCAGGCGATCGACGAGCTCGAAGGACGCGTGCGCGACCAGCTCCTTCGCGTGCGGCGCTGCGTCGAACGGGCGCGCGCCGACGGGGCGAAGCTCACGCGCGTACGGCTCACGAGGGTGCGCGCGACGGGCTCCGCGAAGACCGCGAAGGAGCCCGCGAAGCCCGACAACAGGCCCGAGCCTCAGCCCGCCTGAGCGCGCCGCCGTTCAGCGCGTTGCTGAGGGCGGGGTGAGCGTGACGTCGCCCGTTGCGAGGGCGCTGCTCGGGCGGCGCGTAGGCGACGAGGTGCGGCTGGAGCGACCGCGCGGCTCGATTGAGGTGACCGTGTCGGCGGTGCGCTACGGAGGGTAGCGGGGCGTGGGCGAGGGGGCGCGCA
>JBPOHC010001035.1:0-3906 GCA_052035985.1 Myxococcota bacterium
CCACGCCGGATGGATGTTCAATATCAAGCTGTTCATCCGGGGGGTGGCACAGATCGACGCCGCCACGGCCCGAAGGCACGACCGGTGCGACTTCGGGATGTGGCTCGCGGCGAGCGGCACCCGCGCCGAGCTCGGCGCCGACTTCGAGGCGATCAACACGGCGCACAGGCAGTTTCACAACGCCGCCGCCGACGTCGTCGAGGCGCACAACCGCGGACAGAAGGACAAGGTCACCGAGGCGCTCACCAGGACGGGCGGATTCAGCGTGGCCGGCGCGAACCTCACCCGACTCGTCGCCACCGCGCGCGACAAGGCGCACTGAGCCCCAGCCTCCGCGCTCCGCGGAAGCCGCTCCCCCTCATCCCCTCATCCCTCTCACGAGAAGACATGACGACGCCCCGGGCAAGCCCCGGGGCCCCGGCGATGGGCGACGTGGTGGGGGGGATGGGAGGAGGTCCACGCCGCAATCGCACCCCGAGAATCTCACCGAGAGCCGAGGGCGGTCAACGCGCAGTTGCACCCGCCCCCGAAGACCGACGAAGACACACAAATGCACCCGACGCGCGCGCCGTCGTCCTCGCGCCCGACGCGTATCCCCTCGTCGCGGGGCGCTTCGCGTCCGACACGCCCAACGCCGCGATGCTCGAATCGCTGCTCGAAGGACGCACGCCGGGAGAGATCCTCGTCGAGCGCGCCGACGCACGCGCTCGCGATGATGGGATACCACCGCATCGCCTTCGCGAGCGTGGACGCACCGCCCGAGTTCCTCTCGCGCGCCATCGAGGGACGCGCCCCCGCCCTCCTCGCCACGACGGAGCCCGCGCACGGTGAGGTGCTCCGTCGCATCGAGTTCGCGCGCCTCCCTCGCCGTCGCGCGCCATCGGCTTCGTGGGTGAGCGCCCCTACGCCTTCGTGACGTTGAAATCGCCGCCCGCAGTTCAGCCCTTGAGCGTCACCGACACGCTCGTGGTCTGACCCCACAGCGCGCTTCGATCGACGGCGCGCGGCGCGAGTCCGCAGGCGCCGAGCACCTCGACGTAGCCATCGACGGACATGAGCGTCACGACACGCTTCAGCTCGTCTCCGAAGGCCCGCATCTTCGGCAGCGCGCGCATCGCGAGGACGAGCTCTCGCGCGGGCTCGACGCGCCGTTGTCGGAGCGCGTCTCGGATCTGGCGCGGCGCGACCTCGCGCAGAAAGCGCTGCGTGAGCACCTCGCGATCGAACTGCCCCGCGGTGAGCATGTTCACCGAGAGCGAAGCGGATCCGCCGCGATGTGCGCTGAGCGCGACGCAGCCGTCGACGAGCGTCCGCAGGGCCGCGGGGCCGAGGTAGGTGATCCCCCAGCACGAGGTGACGAGCAGGGGGCCGTCTCCGTGAACGCGCGCGCCGAGGTCCGCAGGGAGGCCCGTCGAGAGGTCGTGGTGCACGTACGTTCCGCGCCCTTCGAGTCCCGCGCGCGCGAGCTCCGCGGAGACGCGCGACGAGAGCCCGGCCGGGTCCGCGAAGTCGACGCCCACGTAGCGATCGAGCGTCGCGCCCCTGGCCAAGAGCGCCGCGGAGAGAGGCGCCGCGAGCTGCGCGCCGCCGCACGCGAGGTCGACCACGGTGACGCCGCGCGCGCCGGGCGGAAGCTGCGCCGCGACGAAGTCCGCGAAGCGCTCATAGAGCCGCAGGACGCGCATCACGTCGGCGAAGTTGGCCCCGCCCGGCGCGCCGTGACGCCACGGAGACCACGCTGCCCAGAAGCGCTCCGCGTCGGTCACGGTCACTCCCGCCCCGCGACGACCGCGCGCGCGTGGAACTCCTTGAGCGCCGCGTTGCGATCCTTCGCGGCGATGAGCGTGTCGACGTCGCTCTTGTCGAGGAGCACCACGAGGCTCGCGTTCGAACGCCGCGTCCACTCCTCGACCTTCGCGGTGTCGGCGTAGCCGCTCATCGAGATGAAGAAGCCGAGGGCCGCGCGCCCGTACCGGTCCTCGACCTTCTGTCGAAACAGCTTGAGCTCGGGCACGCCGACGGGTTTCGACCAGTTCTTGCACTCGACGAGGACGTAGCTCCCCTCCTTCTGCCAGAAGGGGTCCGTCGAGCTGTTCTGCACGACGACGTCGATCTCTTCGAGCGCGTTCTCGCGGTTCACCCGCGCGTGTTCGAAGCCCGCGATCGAGCGGAACACCCGCAGCATGAGCGCTTCGAGGAGCTCGCCCTTCTTGTTGGCGTCGGCCTCGGTCTGGGCGGCCTTCCACGTGTCGACGATCTCCTGCTCGCGCCGCTCGACGCTCTGCGCGGCCAGGGAGCGCTCGCGCCAGACCTCCATCGCGTTGCGGACCTTCGCCCGGAGAAAGTGCTCGAAGAACTCGTCTTTTCGCAGGTAGTCGTAGACGCCGAGTTCGAACGCCCGCGCGATCGAGGAGGGCTCGGCGTACGCCGTCGCGATGATGACCTTCGCCTCGGGGGCGAAGCGCGCGGCCACGGCGGCGAGGTCGATGCCCGCGTCGGGCCCGCTCGGTCCGCGGAGCTTCTGGTCGAGGATGATGAGCCCCCACCCGGGCTCCTTGAAGCGGTTCCGCGCGTCTTGATCCGTGCGCGCCGACTCGACGGCGTAGCCCTCGACGCTCAGGAACTCGCGGTACGCCTCGAGAAAATCAGGGTCGTCATCGACGATGAGAATCCGCCCTTTCGCGCTCATGGGGCCTCTCCTGCCGCGACCGGGACGACGAGCACGAAGCTCGCGCCGCCGAGGTCACTCTGCTCACACCGGACCTTGCCACGCATCTCGATCTCGACGACCTCTCGCACGAGGGCGAGGCCCTGTCCGCTCCCGCCGAAGCGGAGCGCGAAGCCCTGGCGAAAGATCTCTTCGCGGTGCTCCTCGGGCACGCCCGGACCGTCGTCGTCGACCATCACGATCACCTGCTCGCGCGAGGTCGAGAGCGTGGCTCCGACGCACACGCTCGCCTTCGGGCGTCCGCTGTTCTGCGCCGCGTTGCGGAGCAGGTTCACGATCGCGAGGGTGAACCTCGACCGGTCACCGTCGACGCGAGGGAGATCCGCATCGATGGCGAGGTCCACGGAGAGCGCGAGGCCGCCGTTGAGCCCCTTGATCGCGTCGCGCACGGCTTCGAGGACATCGAAGGGCGCCGACGGCGGAGACCCGAGTCGCGCGACCTGTTCGAGGTCCGCGACGAAGCGAAAGAGACGATCCACACCGCGCTCGATGCGCTCGCGTTGCGGGTTCCACTGCTCCGCGGCGACGTTCGCGTCGAGGGTGCGGTAGAGCCCCGAGAGCGCCATGCGCATCGGCACGATCACGTTGCGGATCTCGTGCGTCACCATGCGCGCGTGCCGGGCCTGGAGCGTCGCTGACGACTCGCGCCCCGCGGGCACGGCCGCGTGCCCCGACGCGGTGTCGCGCTCATCGGCGAGCAGCGTCTCCGCGAGCATCGAGAGCGGCGTGCGCCGCTGCGCGAGGATGTCCTCGAGCATCGGGAGGAACGCGGCGTTGAGCTTGTAGCCCCAGACATCGGCGGATGGATGATCCCATCGCTCAACAACGCCCAGTTCGATGAGGCGCGCGAACGCCTGTCTCGCGACGGGCCATGGTTCTCCGTCTCGAATCTCGCCGGTGTCGCCGTACTCGACGAACACATCCGGGTTGAACGTCCGCTTCGGCGTACGAACGACGGCAGCGATGACGTCTGGGTGCATATGCACCTCGTCATGGCGACCGAGCGTTTGTCTGGTCTCAAGTACGAGCAGCCACTGAACGGCGTCGGCATCTGGAAGACCGAGGAGCACTCTCCCAAGCGCACTCAACTCAGAGCGGGTCGCTCCACCCCGGCGAACGAGGCGCAGTTCGAACGCGTACCGCGCCATGTTCTTCGTCGCGCGCCCGTACTGAACGGA
>JBPOHC010000656.1:0-8217 GCA_052035985.1 Myxococcota bacterium
CTTGCCATCCATGCGTCTCTGCTCCGTGCGTGCGCGAATGCGTCCGATGCGCTCGATGTGTCGCAGCGCGATGATGCGTTCTTCTGCGTCGTCGGGCAACGCCTCGACCTCGGCCACCGCGCGACGCAGCACGGCGCCCGCTCCCATGAGCCGAAGCAACAGCGTGTCCGCGCGCACAGGCAGCTCACGCACGAGCACGAGGCGTAGCGCGCTCCCATCGGGGCCCTCGTAGAAGCCTCGAGGCCAGTCCTCCATCGGCGCGAAGGAGAGCGCGCGTCGCAACTTTCGCGGGGTGCCCGCGCAGATGAGCCACAACGGCGCGCGGGGAGGTGAGCGATGACGGCGCGCCTTCGCGAGGGCGACGCGCTGTCGATGCCACGCATGCACCTTCTCGACGCACGCGACGGCGGTGACGAAGTCGGGCGCGCGGTGGGCGAACTCCCACAATGACGCGACGCGCGCCATGCGATCGACGAGGTCACGCGGACGCTTCGGGAGCAGTGAGCGATCGGGCTCCCACGCGAGGTCGGCGGAGAGCGCGTCGCGTGTGAGCTCGCACTCGGTCTCTGCGTGGCCGAAGAACGCCTGGCGATCGACCACCAGCGATTTGGCGAACTCGTCGAAGGGGTTGTGCGTCACGGCGACGCGCCACGTAGCGAGCGCGGTGCCATCGCGCGAACGCCCTTCCACGAAGACATTTCACGAAACAGGGGGTGGCGGAAAGGGTGGCGGACGGGGTGGCGAGGGGGTGGCGGGTCGCCACCCGCGCGGAGGGCGGGGCGCGCGCTTTCTCACGCACGTCGGCCTGAGCGCGGCGCGCGTTGTCGCGGCGTCGGCGCGGCGGTGGGACGACACGAGCGGACACGGGGCGCGGTGAGAAACGTGTTGGGACGACGGCGATCTCAGTCGGGCGCCGAAGGGTCGTGCCGCGGCCAGCGAACGGGAGGCGGAGGGGCGTCGCATTCGCTCACGACGGCATGGCCTGCTCCGCACCGATGGCGCTCGGCATGGGCGAGGGGAGCGAGAGCAAGCCCCCGCTCATCGGCGCCGCCGTCGCCCGATGGCGAGGCCACGGCGCTGGCGTGGCGTCGCTTCGACCTGCAGGGGGACCAAGGGGCGGCGTGGATCGAGGTCGCCGCCGCGACGCCTCGCGGGGGCGCGCATGGCGCGCCTCACCGGAGCAGCGTGAGGACGCCGGCGCGGTCGAGGCCGTACCGCTGCGAGAAGTGCGAGTCGACGGTCGGCGCTGCGACGCGCGGGTCGAGCAGGAGCGCGCGGAGGTAGTGCTCCTCGCGGGCGCCCTCGTCGGTCGCGGCGGCGGCGGCGGCGAGCCGTGATGCCTGGGCCTCGGCGAGCATTCGCCTCACGAGAGGCGCCCCCGCGGAGACCGCCGCCGCGAGCGAGCGGGCGGGGCCCTCGCGGCGCTGCTCGACGGTCGCCGAAGTGAAGGTCTCGGAGGCCTGGCCGATCGTGAACGCGCGCTCGGTGAGGAGCGGGAGCGAGAGGTCGAAGGGCTCCGCCTCGACGCGCTCCCCCCAACGGCCGCGGATCGTGCCCGCGAGCTCCACGCGCAGCGTGCGGTGTCGGACGATGGTGCGGGTCTGCACCCGTCGGGAGGTCTCTCGCAGGACGGGGACGCGGCGGGTGACGGTCTCCGTCCCGGTGGTGCAGGCCTCCGTCGCGACCGGGTTGCAGACCGAGCCCCGGTTGAGCCAGTTGCACGAGGTGAGGATGGTCGTGCCGCACCTTCGGAACGGGACGCTCACCTCCTCCTCGCGGTACTCGAGCACAGAGTCCGGCACGTTGTAGGAGACGGCCTCCTGGCTTTGGGACGTCTGCTCTTCGGCGACGCAGCGTGTGACCTCGACGGTGAGCTCCACTGCGTCGGGCGCTGGGTTGGCCGTCGGGACGAGGGCCGCGGTCGCCCACGGACAGTCGCCGACGACCGGGCGAACCAGCACCCGCGGGGCGCGGTGGACGCGCGCGGCGGCCTCGAGCGCGTCGAGGGGCACCGACGCGCCGAAGCCTCGGGCGCGCGCAGCGTGGAAGAACGCCGCCGCCGTCAGCCCCGCCGCGCTCGCACGGGCCGACGCCCGCGCGTGGAAGCTCGCCGCCTCCCGCACGAGCTCGTGGCCGCGCGCGGTGAGGACGCCGCCGGGGTCGCCGACGCGAAGCGCGCGCTCGATCACCCCGAGCGCGAGGGTGTAGCGCCGCGCCGCTACGGCCGCGCCCACCTCGGCGCCGGCCGTCTGTTGCAGCAGGTCGGCGAGAGCGCGGGCGGCGGCGTCTCGCGCGTCGGGACCGAGCTCGGCTTGAAGGGCGGCGAGCTCGGTGAGGGCCGCCTCGTGGGCGTCAAGGCGGGGGGCCTGGCGCGCGGCTTCCGACGTCCGCGCGGCGAGGGCGCGAAACTCGTCCGCCGCGACGGACTGTCGGAGCGCCCGCGCCCGCGCGCGGATGCGCGCGGCGTCCTGCGCAGCGACCCGGGCGGCGATGGCCTCGAGGGCGTCGAGCGCGGCGGCGGCGGAGGCACGCGTGCGCGAGCCGACGGGCTGCGACTCCACCTCGGTGGTGAGGGCGTCCGCGCGCGCCTGCGCCGCCACGGAGAGGTCGCGGTCGACCTCGGCGAGCGCGGCTTCGTCGCCGCTGCGATCCGCGAGGAGCGCGCGAGCGCGGGTGAGGAGCTCGACGCGCAGCTCGTCGTCGCCCGGGGGCGCCTGCGCGAACTGCGCGCGGAGGTTCGCCACCGCCGCGAGGCGCACCGGGGCTGTGATCCAGTGCTTGGGCCAGGGCCACGCGGCGGCGCCCGTCTGGTCGAGCCGCTGGAGGCACTCCGCCGGGTGCAGGTCGAGGCCGCAGGCGTGGCGGAACCATCCCTCCGCGCCGCGCGCGTCGCCCTGCATCTGCGCGAGGGCCCCGAGGTCGCCGCAGGCTCGTCGATCGGCCGCGCGCATGCAGAGCGCGGTCATCATCTGGAGGCCGCGGCCGTAGTCCGGCGGCGAGGACACGCCCGCTTCCCGGTGGAGCCTCTCGCGCTCGCTTCCAATGGGTGAGTTGGAGATGGCTGCTTCGAAGGGTGCACCGAGGCGCTGGCGCGCGATGTACCAGCACTCCATGTCGCGGTCGGCGCTCCCCGCGTTGTCGTGCTCGTTCGCGAGCCAGGCGTCGCACACGGTCATCTGGTTGGCGAAGTGCTCCCGGTAGATCAGGATCGCCTGCTCGCTCGAGACGCCGGACCGCTCCCACTCGAAGCGATGCTGGAGCGGCCACAAGCAACCCTCGCCGCCGGGGCGGTAGTGGTCGAGACAGTACCGGAGCGGCGTGGTGTATCCGCACGCGCTCAGTGCGAGCGCCGTGAGCACCGCGGACACCGGAGGACGAGTCCTGGCTCGGGTCATGGGACACCGCCTATGCAAGACGGTCCGCCCTGTCAATGCCTCACGCCGCGCTCCTGTGAGCGCGCGAGGGCGACGAGCTTCGACGGTACGCCGCTCGTCGTCGAACAGGAGCGGACAGATCGTCGGGCATACACGGATCGGGTTTGGTGGGGCGCGCGAAGGGTCGCGATCGGCGAGGCCATTGCGGTACCGGTCCTCCGCGGAAGGCTCCGCGCGCGCATCGAGGCGTCGCAGCGCGTGCTGCACAACGCGTTCATGTACCGCTTTCGCAACGACCGCGCGCAGCGGGCGAGGCTGCGCGACGCCAAGGGGACGACCTCGACGGCGAAGGTCACCGCGCGCTCCGCCCGTCCCGCCCGCGTGCGCCAGGCGCGCGAGAAGGTGTGCGCCGCGCCCGATGGTGAAGACGAGGTTGCTGTTGACGCTCCCGGCGACGAAGGGCTCCACGCGCAGCACGCGGCCGAGGTAGTCGGCGTGGGCGACGCGCCCCGTCGACTGGGAGCGCCGCGCCCCGAGAGCGCGTCAGTCGGACTCGGGAATGTAGAGTTCTCTGACCATGATCGTGCCCCCGAGGTCCGCGAGGTTGACGGACTCGCGGATGCCCGACGCGGTGTACGTCCACGAGCCGTCGTCGTTGCGTCGGTAGTGTTCGACGCGCTGGGTGCGGGTCGAGACGAGCAGGTAATGGCGGAGCGACGCGAGGCGCTGGTAGTCCGCGAATTTTTCGCCGCGGTCGAAGGTCTCGGTCGAGGGTGAGAGAACCTCCACGAGCAGCGTCGGGTTGGTCACGGCGATCGGGTCGCCCGGGTGCCGCGCGAACTTCCCGCAGATGACGGCTGCGTCTGCGTAGTAGGCGTTGCCGTTCTCTGGAACGCGCAGCTTCAGGTCCGAGGAGTACACGCGGCAGCGACCTCCGCGCAGCAGGTTGGCGAGCGCCGTGATCACGTTGGCGGTGATGTTCGCGTGCTCGGGCTCCGACCCCGCCATCGCATACGCGACGCCGTCGACGTACTGATGGCGCTGCCCGGTCGCGGCCTCCAGCGCGAGGTACTCGTCGTAGGACGACGTCAAACGCTCGGAGGCACTCATCGCGCGGGAGTATGCACGATGCGTCTCACGGTGGGCCACGACGGTATTGCCTGCTCGTCGCACAGCAGAACAAGACAGATCGCCCAAGCTGCGAAGTCACCTCGAAGGGATCATGAACCGAAATCCCGATCCGCCGACCGCGTCGAGGCGCCTCGCGCGCACCGGGTCAGCCTCACGGATCTTTCGCCAGCCCTCACGGTGCGACGGCGCCGACGCTGTCGTGCGGCGGGGAGTTCAGCGGCAGGGTCGGGACGGGTGCGAGCGTGAGGTCCTCGCGTCGGGGGTACAGCCATAGGGTCTGTCCCCACGCGACCGATCCGCGGCGCATCTCGAGGCGCTGAAGCGGCGCGTCGCTGCCGGGCGGATTCATCCGCGCGTGGTCGATGACGAAGCCCGCGTAGAGGAAGTCCGTGAGCTCGCCCGCTTGCATGACGCCGTCTCGCGGCCGCGCGTCAGCCTCGCCGAGCACCGCGCGCCGCAGGTAGTACGACAGGTATCCCCCGGCGCGCCGCGGCTCGGCGGTGTCCGAGAGCACGTCGGCGTCCGACGAGAAGAGGCCCACACGGCCCGGCGCGGTGACCCAGTCGTCGGCGAATCCGCCCGCGTGACACGAGTCCATCGCGAGGATGACCGTCGCCGCGTGGATGCGCGAGAGCGCCTCGGCCACCTCGGTGTCGGTGAGCGCGCCATCGTAGAGGATGGCCGTCTCGTCGAGGCCGTCGAGCTCCTTGCGATCGTCCGCGGGCGCCGGCTGCACGTTGCCGTGGCCCGAGAAGAACACCAGCACCACGTCGTCGGGCCGCGCCCGCCGCGCGAGGCGCTCGATGCCCGCGAGAAAGGCCGCCCGCGTCGCCGCCGCGTCCGCGAGCACCTCCTGATCGCCCGCGGCCTGGAGGTGCGCCGCGCGCATCGCCTCGGCCAGAAAGCGTGCGTCGTCGGCGCAGCCGTAGAGCGCGGAGTAGTCGGCGTACGCGCTGATGCCCGCGTAGAGACCGAGCAGCCTCCCGCGCGTCTCGGGCCCCGCGTAGCCCTCGCGCGGCGTCGCGTCGCCCGGGTGCAGCACCACCGGCGGGCGCGCTCTCGACGACACGCGGAACGGGCCTGCGCCGCGCATCCCGTACGACGTCACCACGAGGTGGTACTCCCCCGTCTCGGGGATCGCGACCTCGAGCGTGCTGTCGAGGGGACGCTCGCTGCGGTCGGGGCCGAGCTCGTTGCCGTCGTCGTTGACCCAGGTCTCGCCGCGCGGACCGAGCACCGTGGCGACGGTGTCGAAGGCCGTCGAGGTGACGCGCAGCCGCACCCGCGAGCCCGCGCTCGCCGTGAAGCGGTACCACGCGCCCGGGAGCTCAGCCGTCGCACCGCCCCCGAGCGCGCCCGTGACCGTCGTGTCGAGCGCGATGGCGGGGGCGTCGCGGCTCTCGGTGAGCGTCTCGGCGCGCAGCGCGAAGGCGCCGGTCTGGTGGGCCACCGCGGTGCTCGCGGTGAGCACGTAGCGCCCGCTCGCGGGGGCCGTCACGGCGATCACCGCGTCGAGCGCGCCGGGGAAGGCGTCGTCGTTCTCGACGCGAAACCCGACGGGGCCTTCGAGGACGAGCCGCGCGTCGAGGCCCGCGCCGCGCATCGAGAGGCGAACGCGCTGAGCCTCGACGAGGTCGACCGCGAAGCGCTGCGAGGGGCGCCCCTGGTCGTCTTCGCCCGCTCCCGTGAGCGTCACGCGGGTGTCGCCCCACGTGAGCGGCGCCGCGGCGGGAGGCGGGCGCGCGGCGACGGCTGCGGCAGTCGCGACGGTCGGAGACCCCCCGAGCGGGCGCGCGCCCGCGCACGCGGCGAGGGTCGTGAGGGCGAAGGTGAACTGAAGCGGTCGGGCGAGGGCGCGCACGGGCGGACGATAACCCACCGACGAACACGCGCTTCTCAAGACCCGAACGTGTCGCGCCTGAGTGCGACACATCATCGGTCATGCGAAGGGTCGCGCGGGGTCAGAGCGCGACGACCGGTAACAGGCGACGCTTCGGCAAAATAGACTCGAAGGCGTGGTGTTGACCCGATGGGATGACCCTCACAGCGAGACTCCGCGGCGCGTAGCGACACCGCACGCGACGCCCTGCTCTTCGTCGATGCGAAGACAGCGTGCGCCGCCGCTCACTCGCCCCACGACGCGACGAAGGCGTCGAGGCGCCTCGCGCTCGCTGTCTGTCCGCCGAAGTCGACCGCGCGCTGAAAGGCTCCCGCGAGCGCGAAGCCGCCGCACGGGCCCGCCGCCACCGCGGTGAGCGTGTCGTCGTCGGGCCCGCCGAAGGAGCGCCCCGCGAGGGCGCGCGCGTCGCGGTCGTAGAGCAGCCAGAGCACGTCGGTCGCGCCCTGCGAGATGAAGGCATCGAAGCCCTCGGGCACCGTCGCGTCGCGAAAGGTCGCCGCGACCACCACGTTGCCCGCCGCGTCGACCGCCACGGCGCGTGAGCTGCCCGCCGCGAGCGCGCCGAGGCCCCGCGACCACCGCACGCGGCCGCCCGCGTCGAGCGCCACCAGCAGGCCCGCGGCGCCCTCGCGCGTGATGCCACCCACGGTGAGCCCGTCCGTCGATCCGGTCACGACGTACAGGTCGCCGCGCGCGTCGCTCGCGATGCCGCCGGGGAGGTCGTCGCCGGGGCCGCCGTACGAGATCGCCCAGCGCAGGGCGCCGTCGTCGGCCACGCTCGCCACGAAGGTGTCGATGCGCCCCGCGGATGTGAGTCCCGCGCCGATGTCGACGGCGCCCGAAAAGAGCCCCACGACCGCGTAGCCGCCGGGGGTTCGCGTCACGCCGCGGAGCGTGGCGCCCGCCGTGCCGAAGGTTCGCGTCCAGGCGACCGCCCCGCCCGCCGAGAGCCTCGCCGCGAAGCCTGCAGGGCTACCCGGCGGGCGCAGCGCGGTCGTCCCGAGCTGCCCGCTTCCGCTGTAGTACCCCACCGTGACCGCGTCGCCGTCGCCGGGCGTCGCAAGGGCCACGGCCTGCTCGTCGCCGTCGCCCGCGAGTTGCCACGCATCGGCGACCGCGCCTCCCGGATCGAGGCGAGCGACGAAGGAGTCGGGCGCGCGCGCGCTTCGAAACGTTCGACCGGCGACGGTGGCAAAATTGCCGAAGGTTCCGTCGACCCACACGCCGCGCGCGTCGAGGGCGACCGCCCGCACCTCAGCGGCGTCTCCTGCGAAGCGCCGCGACCAGCGCGTGGCGCCGTCGGCGTCGTAGCGCACCACCACCGCTTCGGTCGCCGCACCCGTGTCGAAGGGCCCGTCGCCGAGGTCGGCCGCGCCGCGCGCGTAGCCGCCCGCTGCGATCGATCCGTCGGGGCCCGCGGCGACCCCGAGCGCGGCTCCGTAATCGGCGCGAAACGTACGCACCCAGCGCAGCGCCGGGTGCGCCTCGCGGCACGCGCCGTCGACGCACGCCTGCCCGGTTCCGCACGCGCAGCGCGCCGTCGAGCACCCGGTCGAGGCGTCGACAGGGGCCGCGTCGAGGGGCCCTGCGTCGCCCGCGAGGCCGCGCGTGTTCCCGGCGATCTGCGCGCACGCGTTGAGGGCCGACAGCGCGACGAGGGCGACGAGGGGGCGCACGCCCGCACCCTATCACGCGCGTGAGCGCCCTCGTTGACGGCGCAGCGCGAGACGACACCCGCGCCGATGACAACCAGCCACGATGTGCTCGCCGAGGCCCGCGCGCTCCGCGACGCGAGCGAGCCACGAGGGTATT
>JBPOHC010000488.1:0-4390 GCA_052035985.1 Myxococcota bacterium
CGACAGATACCATCGCAGCGCCTCGATGAACGGCACGGTCGCGATCCTATCGTCCCGCTACTCGTGCCGCAACGCGGTGATCGGGTCGAGCGAGGCCGCCCGCCGCGCCGGAAAGAACCCGAACACCACGCCGATCCCGCTCGACGTGATCACCGCCGCGAGCGCCGCGGTGCCCGAGAAGCTCACGTTCCACTCCATCGCTTTTCCAAGGCCCATCCCCGCGGCGATGCCGAGCGCGAGGCCCACCATGCCGCCGATCATCGAGAGCGTCACGGCCTCGACCAGAAACTGCGCGAGGATGTCCCGCGAGCGCGCCCCCACCGCGAGCCGGATTCCGATCTCGCGCGTGCGCTCGGTCACGCTCACCAGCATGATGTTCATCACGCCGATGCCCCCGACCAGTAGCGCGATGCCCGCGATCGACAGGAGCAGCGTCGTCAGCGTGCTGCGCGTGCGTTCGAGCGTCTCCATCATGTCCTGGAGGTTGCGCACGTTGAAGTCGTTCTCCTGGTCGGCCGCGAGGCGATGGCGCTGCCGCAGGAGCTCGGTGATCTGATCCTGCGCGCGGCGAATGAGGGCCGCGTCGCGCACCGTCAGCATCACCTGATCGATGCCGTTGCCCGCCGTGCCGCGCAGCCGCGCGCGCACCGTCGAGATGGGCATCACCACCGTGTCGTCGTAGTCCTGGCCGAAGCTCCCCTGGCCCTTGGCTTCGAGGAGGCCCACCACCGTGCACGGCAGGCGCCCCACGCGAATCGTCTGGCCCACCGGGTCTTCGCTGTCGAAGAGGGCCTTGCGTACGGTCTCACCCAGCAGGCACGAGCGGGCCGAGAGGCGCACGTCGGCTTCGTTCAGGTTGCGTCCGCGCGCGATCGTCCAGCCGCGCACGCGGAGGTAGTCGGGCGTCGTGCCGGTCACGCGCGTGGCGGCGTTGCGCGCGCCGAGCACCACCTGGGCGCTCGCGCCGAGCGTCGGGGCCACGGCCACCACGGTGAAGATCTCCCGCTCGATCGCGCGGGCGTCATCCTCCGTGAGCGTGGGCTTGCTGCCGACCTCGCCGCGCACACCGGACGAAGTGTTCGCGCCGGGCCAGACGAACACGATGTTCACCCCGATGGCGGTCATCTGCCGCTCGATGCTCTCCTTGGCGCCTTCACCGAGCGCGGTCATCGCCACGACGGCCGCCACGCCGATGAGAATCCCGAGCACCGTGAGCGCCGCGCGCAACTTGTTGCGACCGAGCGCGCGCACCGCGAGCCGGAAGGCCATGAGCCACGTGGTCATGGCGACGTCCCTTCGGCCACGGCCACGAGCGGGCCTCCGCCCGCCGGATCGACGCCCGCCTGCCGTGGCTTTTCGATCTTCGTGTCGGTCGCGATGAGCCCGTCGCGCACGATCACGAGCCGCCCGGCGCACGCGGCCACGTCGTGCTCGTGCGTCACCATCACGAGGGTGAGCCCGCGCTCGCGGGGGAGGCGCTGCAAGAGCGCGAGCACCTCCTCGGTCGTGGTCGAGTCGAGGTTGCCCGTGGGCTCGTCGGCGAGCAGCACCTTGGGCTCGGTCACGAGCGCGCGCGCGATGGCCACGCGCTGCTGCTGACCGCCCGAGAGCTGGTTGGGGGTGTTGTCGAGCATGTCCCCGAGCCCCACCAGCCGGAGGGACTCGACGGCGCGCGCGTGGCGCTCTTTCGAGGGCGTTCCGCGGTAGATGAGCGGGAGCTCGACGTTTTCGAGGGCGCTCGTACGCGCGAGGAGGTTGAAGCCCTGAAAGACGAACCCGATGAGGTGGTTGCGCGCGAAGGCCCGCGCGTCGGCGTCGAGGCTCGCCACGTCGTGACCCGCGAGGAGGTACGACCCCGCGCTCGGCCGGTCGAGGCACCCGATGAGGTTCATGAGCGTGCTCTTGCCCGAGCCCGACGGCCCGCCGATGGCCACGAACTCGCCTGCCGCGATCGTGAGCGAGACGCCCCGCAGCGCGCGAAAGATCACCTCGCCCGTGAGGTAGACCTTCTCGATGCCCTTCATCTCGATGACGGGGGTGGCCACGCGATCACATCCTCCGCATGCCGCCGCCACCGCCGCGGTTGCCGCCACCGCCCATGCCCGGCGGAGCACCCGCGCGCTGCGCGGTCTGTTCGCTCGGGTCGATCTCGTCGGTGACGACCTGCTGGCCCTCGGCGAGGCCTTCACCCGCGACCTCGGTCTGCGTCTCGTCCACGATGCCGACGCGCACGCGCACGGCCTCGGGGCGGCCGCTGCGCAGCACGTAGATCGTCCCGCGGCGCGTGCCGTCGGGGTTGTACGACACGGCCGCCTCGCGCGCGGGTGACGCCCCGCCGTCGCGCCCGTTGCCGCCGCGCCGGGCGCTTGCGGGACGGTAGCGCAGGGCCGCGTTGGGCACGCGCAGGACGCCCGGGTGCCGGTTCGACGTGACCGTGATCGTGGCGGTCATCCCCGGGCGGAGCTTGAGCTCGGGGTTCTCGACCGTGATGACGGCGGGGTAGGTCACGACGCCCGCCGTGGTGGTCGCGCCGAAGCGCAGCTCGGTCACTTCACCGCGAAAGACCTCGCCGGGAAAGGCATCGACGCGCGCCTCTGCGACCAGGTGCTCGCGCATCCGGGCGATGTCGGCCTCGTCGACGTTGGCCACGATGCGCATCCGCGAGAGGTCGTTGGCGAGGAGGAAGAGCACCGGGGCCTGGAAGCTCGCGGCCACGGTCTGCCCCTCGTCGATCGAGCGCTGGATCACCACGCCGTCGATGGGCGACACGATGCGCGTGTTGGCGAGGTTCGTCTCGACGCTCTGGAGCGACGCTCGGGCGCGCGCTATCTCAGCGGTGGCGACGGCCACGTCGGCGCGGGAGACCGCGTGGCTGCCGCGAGCCTGATCGACGTCGCTCTGCGCGTTGAGGCCCCGTGCGCGGAGGTCTTCGGCGCGGTGGAGGTTGGTCGCCGCGAGCTGCTCGTTGGCGCGCGCGCGCTGGAGCTGCGCCTCGGCGGACATCACCTGCGCGCGAGCCTGCGCGACGGAGGCCCTGAAGGGCGTCGGGTCGATCTCGGCGAGGAGCTGTCCCGCGCGGACGCGGTGGTTGAAGTCGACGAGCACGCGCGCGATGCGGCCGCTCACCTGGCTGCCGACCTGCACCTGCACGAGGGGCTGCACGGTGCCGCTGGTCTCGACGGTCTCCTGCACGTCGCCGAGGGAGGCCGCGGCGGTGACGTACTGAATGGTCTTGGGCTTCTGCCGCTGCTTGACGACGACGTAGCCGACGAGGGCGACGACCACGAGCGCGAAGAGCACCCAGCGCCAACGTCCGCCGCGGGGTTTGCCGAGGTCTTCGAAGGGGTCTTGAGTGCTTGGGACGGTCATCTGCGTGGGGTCTCCTGCGTGCCCGAGACGGGCCGCTCTATACGCGCAAACCACCGCAGGCGGTACCCGGATTCCATGCCTTTCGTGGCTCGCGGAGCGCGACGCCCGTTGCGCGCATCCAAGGCTTCGTCGATCGTCTCGGCGTGACGTCGCTCCGCATCGCCGCCGTCGAGACACCGCACCGCTACGGCGACCCCGACGCCGCGCTCGCCGACGTCGACCGCGCGCTCGCCGCGCTCTCGGGCCGCGCCGATCTCGCGCTCCTGCCCGAGTGCGTCCTCACCGGATACGTCTCGCCAGAAGGCGATTTCGACCTCTCGCGCTTCGCCGAGCCCATCGACGGTGCCTCCGCGCGCCGCGTCGCAAGCATCGCGAAGTCGCACGGGCTCTCGGTCGTGTGCTCCCTCGTCGAGCGCGAGGGCGCGGCGCGCTTCAACACGCTCGCGCTCTTCGGTCCCGACGGAGCGCTCGCGGCGCGATGGCGCAAGCGGCACCCCTGGTATCCCGAGCGTTGGGCCACGCCCGGAGACCTCGGCACGCCCGTCGTCGAGCATCGCGGTGTGCGCCTCACCGCGTGCGTGTGCTTCGACATTCACTTCATCGGTGACGACGCGCCCGAGGCGTTGCGCGAGGCCGACGTTATGCTCTTCGCGAGCGCGTGGGTCGAAGACGGACCCGGCGACTCGCGGGCAGAGATCCTTTCGGGGCTCGCGCGGCGCTTCGCGATCCCCATCGTGAACGCCAACTGGGGTCGCGGCGATCCGCTCGTTCGGGGGCAGGGGAAGAGCCGCGTTGTAGCGGCGTCGGGCGTCGAGACCTTCGCGCGGAGATCGGCCGGGGCGACCTTCGCCGTCGCCGAGATCGACCGACGTTCCGCTTGAAAAATAGCGGTCTGGGTGAGTTCTCGCGCATCGAGTGGCCTTCGACGCCGCAGGTCTGGCATTCTCCGCGCCCCCAACGATGCGCACCTCGCTTTTGATTCCGGCGCTGTGGCTCGTGGCCTGCGCGAGCACGCCGACGC
>JBPOHC010001001.1:0-4321 GCA_052035985.1 Myxococcota bacterium
GGCTCGCGACGGAGATGGACCCGGAGTTCCTCTCGGCGCTGACGCTCACGGTGGTGCCCGAGACGCCGCTCGCGACGCTGGTGAAGCGCGGGCGCTTCGAGCTCCCCGCGGTCACGGGGCTCCTGCGCGAGCTGCGTACGTTCGTCTCCGAGGCGCGGCCCACCGACGCGCTCTTTCGCACGAACCACGCTTCGAACTACCTGCCGCTCGGCGGTCGCCTCCCGCGAGATCGCGCGCGCATCGTCGAGGTCCTCGACGCGGCGATCGAGGGGAAGATCGGGCTCAGGCCCGAGGGGTCGCGAGGGCTCTGAGGGCGTGGGGCTACGGAGGGGACGCGGCGAACGCGATCGGCGGACCGAGGCACAGCCGACGGATGTCTTCGCCCTCGGCTTCGTCCCACACGCTGTCGATCTGGCGGATCGCGTCGCAGTAGAAGCGGCGGTAGACCTCCATCGAGACGACGTGGACGCGCGCTGTGTCGTCTGCGCTGGCGGTGATCACCCTCGATCCGTCGGGCGACCATCGCGCCGAGAGGACGCGCCGCTGCTGACCGCGGAGCGTGAGTCGCTGCGTGGGCGTGGCGACGTCCCAGACGCGCGCCGCGCCGTCTTCGCCCACCGTGAGCACGCGCAGATCGCTCGGGGACCACCGCGCCGCGAGCACGCCCCCCGCGTGGGCCGCCCACCACTGTCGCTGGACCCCCGTGCGCGCGTCCCAGATGCGCAGGGTGCCGTCCTGTCCGGCGGTGGCGACGGAGGTACCGCGCGATGACCAGCTCGCGGCGTGCACGCGCCCCGTGTGGCCCGAGAGGGCAAACTGCATCGCGCCGTTTACCGGGTTCCAGATCCTCACCTTGCCGTCTTCTGCGGCCGTGACGATGCGCGTGTCGTCGGGCGACCACGCCGCGGAGAGCACGGCCGCGTCGTGACGGAGCGTGACGGCCGAGGCGAGGCCGCGGTCCGTGTCCCACACGAGCGCGACGCGCTGCGCGGTGGCGACCAGGCGATGATCGTGGTGCGACCAGGTCGCCGAGCTCACGTCGGGGCGATCGAGGGTCGCGCCTTCGACGCGGTCGTGGGATTCGCCGTCCCATACCCGCGCGCCAGCATGAAAGGCCACCGTGACGATGCGCTCGTCGTCCGAGGACCAGCTCGCCGAGAGCAGCGCGCTCTCGTGCGCGAGGGGCATCGAGAACTGGGTCCCGGTGCTCACGTTCCAGACGCGGGCGCTCCCGTCGCGGCTCGCCGTCACGATGCGACGCCCGCGGTGCGACCACTGCGCGGAGACGATGGCGCCCGCGTGCCCGGTCATCGCCTGACGCCGCTCGAAGCGCTGCGCGCCCCACACGTAGACGACGTTCCCCTCGCCCGCCGTGATGACCTCGGAGCCGTCGGGCGACCACTCGCACGCGAGCACGGAGCTGTCGTGCGAGATCGATCGCGCGAGCGGCGCATCGGCGAGGTCCCACAGGCGCGCGGTGCCGTCTTCGCTCGCGGTGACGACGTTCTGTCCGTTCGACGAGAGATGCACCGCGACGATCGCTTTTTCGTGCCCGCGGAGGAGCCCCTTCAAGGCACCGGTCCGCGAGTCCCACACGCGCGCGGCGCCGTCTTCGCCCGCGGTCACGATGGTGGTTCCGCTGACGGACCAGCGCGCTGTGAGCACGGCGCCTTCGTGGCCGCGCAGAACATGCTTCGGCTCGCAGGTGGCGGCGTCCCACACGCGCGCGGTGCCATCATCGCTCGCGGTCACGACGCTCCGACCGTCGGGCGACCACGACGCCGCCTTGACGACGCCCGTGTGACCTCGAAGACCGCAGCGTCGGTCTCCGGTGCGCGAGTCCCACACGAAGGCCGCGCCGTCGGCGCTGGCCGTGAGGAGCGCCGTGTCGTCGGGGGACCACTCCACCGAGACGACCTCCGCGGCGTGTCCGCTCAGGGGTCGCCGGAGCAAGCCCGTCGCCGCGTCCCAGATTCGCGTCGTGCCGTCGCGGCTCGCCATCGCCACGAGCCGATCGTCCGAGGACCAACGGGCCGAGGTCATTGCGGCGCCCGACCCAGGAATCTCGCGCACGAGCGCGCCGGTCGAAGCGTCCCAGATCCGCGTCGCGCCGTCGTCACCCGCCGTGAGGACGCGCTGGTTGTCGCGCGACCATCGCAGCGACGTGATGGCGCCGCGGTGCGCGCGGCTCATCCGCATCAACCGCGCCGAACGCGGGTCCCACACGCGCAGGCCCCCGTCTTGACTGCCCGTCGCGACCCACTCGCCGTCGTTCGACCAGCTCGCCGCGAAGAGCGGGCTCTTGCCGTCGGAGAGCGTCAATCGCCGCGCCCCGGTCCGCGCGTCCCACACGATCGCCGTGCCGTCGCGACCGGCGGTGAGCACGCGGTCGTCTTCGGGCGAGAACGCGCACGACGTCACGCCCCCGCCGTCGCCGCGGAGCGTGAAGGTCGGCAGGCCCCGGCGGGCGGCGCTCGCGACGCCGAGGGTGTTGAGCACGTATCCGAGGTCGAAACCTTCGCTGCGTGTGGCGGGGTCCGCGACCACGCGAAGCGCGAGGGCCACGGCATCCGTCGCGCGCTCGGGCTCCTCCTGCAGAAGCATCAGCGTGACGCGGTTCGCCTCGAGGAGCGCGCGCGACGCAAGGTCCTTCTCACGGTTGAGACGCTCCACGGTGCGAGACACCTCCGCGAGGTTCTCCCGCGCGCGCGCCGCCTGCCGCGTGGCCTCGATCGCCGCGCCGAACGCGATCAACGTCATCCCGACGAGCGCGCCGAGGAGCACGCGCTGGCGCATGGCCTCCTTCGCGCGGAGGCGCTGCTCGCTGAGGCGCGACGCATCGAGGTACGTCCGCTCGTCGACGGTGAGGTCGTTCCTGCCCGCGGCCCACGAGAGCGCGTCGTCGAGCGGAGCGCCCCGTAGGAGGTACGCCTCCGACCGACGCTGTTCGTCCCACAGGAGGATCGCGTGGAGGAGCGGCCTGCGCAGGCCGGCGCGACGGCGCTCGATCCACGACGCTTCGAAGAGGGTCCTGACGATGCGATTGCGCGGAACGAGCGTCTCCCCGCCTTCGCCGTGCCGCGAGAGCGCGAGCCCCGTCAGCACGAGCCTGGCTTTCTCGCGCGAGAACGGGAGCCGCGGGATGGAACCCTCGCGTCGGATCTGCTCGTAGAGCGAGATCACGTCGAGCACCTCGGCGTCGGAGCGAAGCACCGCGCCGCGACCGCGAGCGTCAGCCTCCTTGAGCCCTTCGGCGCCGTAGGGGTGAAAGAACTTGTCCATCGCCGCGAGGCACGGATCCTCGACGATGCCGCGCTCGATGAAGACCCGGTGCACCGCCTCGCGGACCCGCTGCTCGGCGTCGACCTCGGCGCGCCCGTCTTCCTGAAGTGCGACGAGCAGTCGCTGCGTCATGTACGGGTGGCCGTCGGTCCAGTCGAAGACCGCGGCGCGGAGCGCGACGGGGTCGCCGCCGAGGGGCGCGAGCGCATCAAGGGGGAGTTCAGCCTCCGCGATGCCGCCGAGCTCGATCCGCTGACCGACGTTGAAGGGCGATCGCAGGCGATCGTGGATGAACACGTCGGGGTCGAACACGCCGAAGAGACCGAAGGTGAGATCGGGCGAGAGTTCGAGGAAGATCGCGCGGAGCGTCTCCCAGAAGTCTGTCGCGAGCTGACCGTCGAGGCGCAGCGTGCTGTCGATCTCGTCGAAGAGGAGCACCACGGGGCGCTCCTGCACCCGCTCGCCGAGCTCGCGAAGCAGGAGGTGCCACCGCGCGGCCGGCACCATGCCGCGATACTCCTCATTGAAGCCCTTGAGGGAGTCCAGGGCGGCCCTCATCGGCGGGTCGTCGACGCCCTTGAAACAGCGCTGCGTCTCCTCGATGAGCGCACCGAAGAGCGCCTCTTGACTCCCCGCGGTGCTGAACGTGGTGAGGTCGATGGCGCCGCAGAGCGTCGTCTGGCGGAGCTCGCTGACGAGGCGCACCTTCAGGCTCGATTTGCCTGTCTGGCGCGGGCCGACGACCGTGGCGAGCTCACCGTCTTGCAGCAGCTTCAGCACCCGCGCGTCGGCGCCACGTTCGATGTAGAGGTCGCCGCGACGCAGCACGCCGCCAGCGCGAAAGCGGCTCCGCTCGCCGACTACCGACATACGCGGTCGAGCCAGCGCCGGATCACCTCTCCGATGGGACGGACGCGGAGTTCGAGCTGCAACGACGACTGGTTGTCTTCGACGAGCGCGAGGCCGAGACGCACCAGATCGCGCGCGATCTCGGCGTCGATGGGGTCGCCCGCGAGGAGCGATCGCACGGCCTGCCGAC
>JBPOHC010000693.1:0-1762 GCA_052035985.1 Myxococcota bacterium
GGCGTCGCGATCGGGAGCGGGCGCTCACGCCATCGCGTCGTCGCGCTCTCGTCGTGGTCGACGCTCCACGCATCGACCTGTCCGAGCCCCCCGCTACGCCCGCGGCCGAGCGCGTGCGTCTCACGCAGTAGCGCCTCCAGTCGCTCACGGTCGCCGCGCAGGTACCACGTCAGCACGGGCGACGCCCACGCGGCGACGGGGATGTCGAGCGCCTTCCACGGTCCTCCTGTGGTCTGCACCTTCGCGAGCGCCATCGCCTCGGGGTGAGGCTTCTTTCGACGGCGGCGCACCACCTCGACGGCGACGGGCGCGAGCACGGCGTCCGAGCACTGCGCGATGCGCCAACCCGCGATCACCTCGTCCGCGATCGGGATGGGGAGGTCGACGTACTCGCCCTTGCGCACGCCCGCGAACGCCTCGGGCGGCGGCGCACCTGTGACCATCGCGACGACAACCCACGTCAGCGCGCCGTCGAGGCGCAGCCCATCGTCGCGAGCGAACGCCGTCGGGGAGCGCATCCACGCGGTCACACGCAGCGGTTCCACGCGGTCATCGCGAGGGAGCCACGCGGCGCGCGCCTCACCGATCCACGGAGGCGCGGCGGTCTCGACGGGGAGCGTCACGTCGCGGCCCCGAAGTCGATGTCGTCGGCGCTCCCGGTCGCAGGCGTGACGATGGGTTTCGGCCCCTTGCGCCCCTTCGCGCCCTTCTCGGGTTTCGCCTCGGGCGCGGGCTTCGACGGGCCGACCGCACGCACGCCGCGGAGTACTTCGCGGATCTCGTCTGCGTGCGCAGCGATGTGGTCGCGGTAGGGCTGCGGGTCGCCGATGTGACCGTAACCGTCGGTAGCGAATCCGCCGAGGCCGCGCGCGTTGCCAGCTCCCACGGCGCCCGACCGCACGAAGAGGTCGACCGCGTGAGCGAGGGCCGAGACGGTGAGCGGCGAGAGGAGACGATCCTTCGTCGCGAGCGCGATCGAGTGCGACCACTGGACGCCCGCGCGGATCACCTGCGTGCGGACGATCATCTGCCCGCCTTCGCCCTCGATGTCACGGTGCGCGTGTCGCACCAACTGCCGCGTCTCGTAGAGGTCTTCGCACCACGGGAGGCGCTCCGACCACGCGCGGATCGCATCGACTCCCTGCGCGGCCACGTCGGGCACGAGGCGGTGCGCGAGCACGTCGGCGGTCTCGCGGCAGACGGGGAGAGCGTCGAAGCCGCGAAGCACGCCGTCCATCGGTTCGTTGCCGTAGACGCCACCCATGAGGTCAACGATCGGGATGAGGTCGCGCAGGGCGCGGCGCATCGCGGCGTTGCTCCCGTTGCTCGCGCTCCCGGCCTCGATGCTCCCGCCCGAGAAGAGCGAGTGAGCCCACACCGTCGCGCCCTCGTTGGGCGAGAGGCCCACGCGCTCGTAGAGGTCGAGCGCCACGAGGTCGCGCACCTGACCGCGCCACGCGTTGCCGCTGTACAGAGGGACGTCGACCGCGCGTCCGAGGAGCGAGGAGTAACGACGCTCCGTGCGGAAGCGCGCGACGTTGCCGTCTTTCTCGTCGGCGCCGTGATGCACTGGCGACGTGAACGTCCACACCGCATCCCACGTCGCGGGGCGGATCGCGTGCGCGGGGATGGGCGCGCGCCACGGATCACCGATCTCGGGCGGCAGGTCGATCGCGAGGATGGCGGCGTCATCCTCCGACGCGGCGACGGTGGCGAACGTCGCGAGGAACGAGCCCCACTCCGACGCGAGCGCGGCGAGGTC
>JBPOHC010000938.1:0-30594 GCA_052035985.1 Myxococcota bacterium
GCGCGACGGGCGCGGCGCGTTGGGGTCGGGCATCGGGATGATCTTGATCCGACGCTCCTCGCCTTCGCCCTCGCTCTGCGTGGTGACGCCCGCGAAGCGCGCGAGGGCCATGTGAATCACGCGCCGCTCGCGGGGAGGGAGCGGGTCCATCACGATGACCTTGCCCTGCTGCACGCACTGCTTCCCGAGCTTCTCGGCCATCGAGGTGAGCATGCGCTCGCGCTGTTCGCGCCAGCCTGCCGCGTCGGTGACGAGGTTGCACCGCTCGCCGTGCAGGTGCTTCGAAGCCACGCGCGAGGCGAGCACCTGGAGGGCGTCGAGCGTCGCGCCCTTCTTGCCCACGACGTGCTGCGCGTCGGGGCCCATGAGCTCGAACACGGTCTCACGCTCCTGCTCATGGACGTGCACGGTGCACTCGAAGCCCATGTCTGCGAGGGTCGTTGAGAGAAAGGTCGACACGGCCGCGATGGCGTCGGGGTCGGTCAACGGGTGGCGCTGCTCGGTCTCGCTCACTTCCTGTCTCCTGCGCTGGCGGTCTCGACGAGGGGCTTGACGACGATGCCGCTCGGGCCTCCGCCGCCGTCGCCCTTGGTGCTGTCCATGTGTCGCTTCGTGTACCACTGCTGCGCGATGCCGAGCATGGTGTTCACGAGCATGTAGAGGGCGAGGCCCGAGGGCAGAAGCAGCGAGACGAGGGTCATGAAGCCCGGCATGAAGTAGATGAGCATCTTCGTCTGCATCGGGTCCATGCCCTGCGGCGGCATGATCTTCTGCTGGAGGAACATCATCGCCCCGAGCACGAGCGGCAGGACGAAGAAGGGATCAGGGGCCGAGAGGTCGTGGTACCAGAGCGCGAAGGGCGTGTGGAACAGCTCCACCGACGTCTGGAGCGACGAGTAGAGCGCCGCCCAGATGGGGAGCTGCGCGAGCAGCGGGAGGCACCCCGAGACCTGCGAGAAGGGCGACATCCCGTGGCGGCGGTAGAGCTCCATCATCGCGAGGCCGCGGGCCTCGGTGTTGTCGCCGAACTTCTTGTTGATCTCGTCGAGTTCGGGCTTGAGCTTCTGCATCATCACCATCGACTTCATGCTGCGGACGAGCAGGGGCAGCAGGAGGATGCGGATGCAGATGGTCAGCAGGATGATCGCGATGCCCCAGTTCCCCGTGGCGCCGTGGAGGAAGCGCATGAAGCGCACCATCTGGCGGACGCCGTAGTTGAACAGGTCGAAGCGCCAGAAGAAGAACCGCAGGTTGATCGTGTCGACGAGCGACGGATCGGTCGCCGCGAGGGTCGTGTCGATCTTGGGCCCGAAGTACGCCGTGGCTTCGAAGCTGCGCGACTCGCCGCGCTCGACGGTCGCGCGGGGCCACCACACGTCGCCCGAGTAGATCGACCCGATGGCGTGCTCGTTCGTGGGTCGGTTCCACGCGTAGAGGGAGCAGCGCGTCGAGGCGTTGCCGCGCGGCACGATGGCCTGCGCGAAGTAGAGGTTGCTCACCGCCACGAACTCCGCGCGACCGGGGAAGCCCTCGTTGAACGAGCGCTTCTCCATCTCGTCGCGGGCCTCGCGGAAGAGGTCGTTGCCGTGGCGGCACGCGCCCTCGGAGATCTGCCACGGGCGGCGTCCGAAGAAGCTCCCGGTCTCCTCGTCGCGCTCGGTCCACTGGTAGAGTGGGAGCTGGTGGTCGACGGTGATCGCCGCGCCGTGGTTGGTCACCGTGGTCACCACCGAGAGCGCGAAGTTCGACGCCGCGCGGACCGTGCGGACCACCTCGACGTCGTTGCCGCTCCACCGCAGCTCGACCTCGCGATCGGAGACCTGACGGCCTTCGAAGTCCCACCAGTAGGGCGTGATCCCGTGGTTGTCGCGTCGCACGATGAGCTTCGTACGGAGGGGGAGCGAGGGCTCCTCCCAGGTCGACACGAGCTCGATGCGACGGTCGGGATCGGGGCGAAGCTCGGACTCGTTCTCCAAGGGCGCGCCGGGGAAGAGCCGCTCCATGAGGGCCGAGAGACCTTCGGAGTCGGGGGCGGGACGGCCGCGCGCGGGGTTGGGCGTGCGGGGGTCATCGTCGCGCGACGAGGGCACGCGCCGCGCGTTCTTGAAGCGAAACTGCGGGTCGTTGAGGCGCACCGACGTGAGCGCGCCCGATCGCGTCGAGAGCACCGCGTCGAGGCCCGCCGCGCCCGTCGTGAGCCTGAAGCTCGCGTGCGGATGGAGCGAGGCTGCGGGCAGCGCGACCTCGTCGGGGCGACGGGGCGTGGGGTGTTCGTTGTAGCGGTTCCAGAGGAAGTACCCGATCACCGCGATGACCGCGGCGATCAGGAGGAACCGCGAGGAGTCGTTGCTCATGCGTCAGCGTCCTGCCGGCGCGTGCGACGCGTCGGATGGGGGTGTGGAGTCGAGCGGAGGCGGAGGGTCATACCCGCCAGGGCAGAAGGGGTGGCAGCGCGCGAGGCGCTTCACGGTGAGCCACGATCCCTTCGCGGCGCCGAAGCGCTCGATGCACGTCATCGAGTAGCGCGAGCAGGAGGGTTCGAAGCGGCAGACGTTGCCGAGGAGCGGCGAGAGGGCGAAGCGATACGCGCGGATGAGGAGCAGTAACAGAGCGCGGATCATGGCTTCACCGGGCGGTCGGCGGGAGGTCTCGGCGCGCGGGCAGTAGATTGCCCACCACCCTTGCGGCGCGCGAGGGCGGCGAGAATCTCTTCACGGATCACCGCCGTGGCAAGGGCGGCGGCGCCTTCGCGCGCGATCACCACCACGTCGGTGCGATCGGGGAATAGCTCCCTGTTCGTGCGGAAGAGCTCGCGCAGCACGCGGCGGACGCGGTTGCGCCCCACGGCGTTGGCGACCTTGCGGCTTGTGACGAGACCCAGGCGCGCGGCGCCGTCGACCCCGCGATCGTGCATCACGATCACGAAATGCTGCGCGTTGACCCGCCTACCCCGCTTCTGCGCGGTGACGAAATCCTCGCGCCTGGTGACGCGATCTGACTTGGGAAAGGCGAACCCCAAAGCGCGCTCCCTTGCACCCTGACGAAGGGGTTACGAGGCGTAGCGGCGTCGCCGGGGCGGACGTCGCTACTTCTCGTAGGTCGTGACGGCGAGGCGCGTGCGGCCCTTGCGGCGGCGGTTCTTGAGCACGGTACGGCCTCCCGCGGTCTTCATGCGCGCACGGAATCCGTGGGTGCGCTTGCGGTGGGTACGGCTCGGCTGATAGGTGCGCTTCGACACGATGTCCTCCTCGAACTGGGGGCGGGAAGAAACACCACTCACCGCGCCCTGTCAAGCGTGCGTCGTGCGCGAAATCGCAGCCTCGACTCCGAGGGGTGGGTGCCCGCGGCGATGAGGTGAACGCCGGGATTTCCCAGCACCAGCGGCGGAGCCTCGGAGGATGTGTGCGGCGCGGGGAGGGGGGCGAGGGAGAAAGTGGGTGGGGCTGAGGGGGTGGGCGTCGGCCTGGAGCGCTCACGCGCTCCGGTTTGTAGAAGCGCGAGGAGCAGGGCGGTGATCACGGGAGCGACTCCTTTCGTTCGAGGAGGCCCGCGTCGAGGAACGAGAAGCTCCCCTCGCGCGCCACGATCACGTGATCGACGATGGGGAGCTCGAGGAGCCGACCCGCCGCGATGACGTTGCGCGTGAACTCGATGTCCTCGACCGACGGCGTGGGATCGCCCGAGGGGTGGTTGTGCACGAGCAACACGCCCACGCCCGCCTCACGCACAGCGAGGGCGAAGACCTGCCGCGCGCCCACGGCGCACGCGCTGGCGCTCCCTCGTGCGAGCACGCGCTCTGCGACGGGGCGCTGACGCGCGTCGAGGATCACCGCTACCACCACCTCGTCGGCGGAGTCCGCGAGGCGAGGTCCGAACGCGCGCACCACGTCGCGGCTCGATCGATAGGGGATCGCGCGGGTGAGGGCCACGGCGCTCGCCCTCCGCGCCACCTCGACGGCGGCGATCACGCGCGTCGCTCTTCGCTCGCCGACAGCGTCTGAGAGCGCGCCGAAACCCGCGCGCGTCACGCCGCGGATGCCGTCGTGCGCGCCGAGGAGCGAGCGCGCTGCGGAGAGGGTGGTGCCCGTCGGTCGTCCGCTGCTCATCACGATGGAGAGCAGCTCGGCGTCGCTGAGGGCTTCGGCGCCCACGCGCCGCAATCGGGCGTCGGGGGCGTCGGTGTCGTCGTACGGGGGTGCTTCGATCATCATGGCGAGGCGACGAATCAGCCTCCGTGCCATCTCTCGAAATCGCTTGTTTTGTAGCTCTTCGTCAGAGAGGGGGGTGGCGGAAAGGGTGGCGGAGGGGGTGGCGAGGGGGTGGCGGATCGCCACCCGCGTGCTGTAGGGTCCGCCGCTCAAACCGTGCGCGGCGTGCTTCGTTCGAGCGTGAGAGCCTCTGTGATGCTGGCCGTGATGGCGGCGCCCGCGGTCGCGCTCGCGCAGCGCGCAGACAGCGACGGGGTGTACGGCCGCTTCGACGGAGACCTCGTGCTCTCGGCGGAGCTCATGGGCGCGTACGCCGACACCCCGACGGGCGGCAGCGGGACCGCGAGCGCAGCCATCAGGGCGCGCTTCATGGACATGACGGGCCTCGCGCTCGGCTACGACCGCGCGATCTCGTCCGCGCGTCACGACGCCGTGTGGCTCGCCGTCGACCTCCGCCCCGCGTGGCTCGCGAGGACCAACTACGACTGGGAGCATGGGCCCCGCTGGCTCGACCTCGCGCTCGACTCCATCGGCGTCGAGGTCGGCGGCGCGTGGCTGCGACCGGGCGAGGCCGTGCGCTCGGGCGGAGGCTTCGGCTTCGTGCTCGGCGGAGGCTTCGAAGTCCCCCTCGCGTGGTCGCGCGGAGACGGCGTGATGCTCCGTGTCGCGGCGCGCTGGATCTCCTCGCGTCCGTGGGATGCGCTGGGCACCGGCGGACGCGACGGGATGTTCGAAGCGGGCGCGGGGATCGTGTTCCGCACGCTCGTGAGGTCCGGCGCCGTACCCCGGTATCAGTGACGGACAGGGTACGTCCGCGAGGGGGCTGTTCATTCGTTCAGTGCGCTGCTAGGGTACGCGTCGTTCTCGCCAGTTCCCTCCGACGGATGGAGGTGGCGCGAGAGGAGGCGACGACCATGACCACGCAGCGCAAGACGAACATCTACAAGGGCACGATGACGGGCGACGAGGCGCGCGAGAAGCTCGCCCGCACGGCCGAGCGCCTGGGCCTCACGGAGCTCACGTACACGCCCGGCCGCGGGCTCGACGCGGGCTCGATGTCGGTGACCTTCAGCTACGCCGCCACGCGCATCGAGCGCACCTGCGCGACGCAGCCCACGCTCGACGCCAACACGGCCTGCCTCGCGCTCTGGCTCGAAGACCGCGCGCGCAACCTCGAGCGCGGCATCGAGACCTTCGCAGAGGCCTTCGCCGACAGCGTGGTGCAGGCCACCAACGACAACGCCGCGCCCGCGTACGTCGTGACGAAGGTGAACTACTACGAGGGCTCGAAGTCCGTCGAGGAGTGCATCGACGTGTTCCGCTCGTCGTTCTCGCGGCTGCGCATCCCCGAGAGCGACGTGAAGGTCACCTGGGACACCGAGGGGAACTGGGCGCGGCTGCGCATGCGCCTCCCGTCGGGCGCGATCGTCGAGAAGGTCTCGCGCGCGCAGAAGACCTGCATGGCGAACCTCGCGGCGCTCGCGCTGTGGATTCAGTCTCGCGCCCGCAACTGGGAGCGCGGCATCGAGAGCCTCGACCTCGACCGCGTGTTCGCGGGCAACCTCCTCCCTGCGAAGGTGGCCTGATCGTTCGGGCCCGTACGACCTCAACGTCCTCTCCATGAGGAGATGCCGCGCATGATCCGCAGGATCCAGATCAGCCTCCGCCCCTCGGAGGCGCTCGCCTCTCTGGTCACGCTGCACGGTCCCGTCGTCGACGGGGCCGCGGCGCCGGGCGTCTCCGCCGCGACGCACGCCTTCGGGGCGCGCATGGGCCAGGAGGTCGCGCGCGCCTTCGAAGTCCATGCCCGCTCGCTCGAAGTGCTCGGCGCGTGCCTCGACTGGCTCGAGCGTCGCGGCGTCGCGCGCCTCTCGCGTCCTCGGGTTCGCGGCGCGTCGCGCCCGCTCGCGTGGCAGTGCGCGGCGGAGCTGCGCGTCGACGTGCGTCCGCTGGTGAAGCAGGTCTCCGACGAGGTGATCGACGTCGACTCGCCCGCGCGCGCGACGGCGTGGGCGCTGCGCATGGTGCTGCGTCATCTGGCGAGCGGAGGGCTCCACGCGTGCGAGGTCCGCGCGGGGAGCGAGCGTGTTCCTGCGGCCGAGGCGCTGGCCTCGTACGATGCTGCGCTGGCGACGGTGGGCTATGGCGCCCACGCGGCTCCGCCCGTGCGCCTCGCGCATCTCGCGCCGCGCTCGAAGCGCCGTGATGAGCCCGTCGAGGTTCCCGTCGAAGCGCCGCCCGTGGTGAAACCGCAGGTGAAGGTCGCCGCGACGGAGAAGCCGAAGACGAAGGTCGAGCCGACGCACGTCGAGAAGCCGAAGGCGAAGACTGAAGCGCCGAAGGCCGAAGCTCCGAAGGCGAAGACTGAAGCGCCGAAGGCGAAGGCCGAGGCTCCGAAGGCCGAAGCTCCGAAGGCGAGCGAGAAGACGAAATCTGCGCCGCGGTCGCACGTGGGCGGCTTCGGTTCGCTCCCCGACGACGCGGTGCCCGAGGACCGTCGCGCGGGCGAGGTCTACAGCGCGCGCGGTCTCACGCTCGATGCGGAGTTCTTTCTCGTCGAGGCGACGATTGTTTTGTGGCCCTGCGATCTCAAGTCGCTCGAACGCGGCCGTCGCCTCGTCGTGTCGAAGCTGCATCCCGATCGCGCGGGGGAGGCTTCGACGGGCTCGTTCCACCGCGCGATCAAGGGGCACGCGGAGCTGATGAAGAAGCTCTCTGCGATGCCTCCCGTGGCTGCGCCCGAGCCTGTGGTCGAGGCTCCGAAGGCGCCCGAGAAGCCCGTCGTGGTCGAGGCTCCGAAGGTCGTCGAGACGGCGCCGCAGAGCGCGCCCGAGCGGGTCGCTTCGAAGCCGAAGCGCGTGCGGGCGAAGCCTGTCGAAGCCCCGCCCGTGAGCGCCTCCGCGGTGACCACCGCCACCGTGTCCGTCGCGCCTGTCGCGAGCGGGAGCACGTATGAGTGGCCGCCGCGTCCGGTGGAGGTCGCGCCTCCGCCGCCCGTGGTGATCGCGGAGCCCGTGGTCATCGCAGAACCCGCGGTCTCGACCGCCGTGGGCGCCGCGACGCGTCCCGCGAAGCGCGGATCGAAGCGCGTGGCCGCAGCCGCGAAACGCACTCACGACGACGCGCAGCGCTTCGCGGTCTGAGCGGGTATTACTGCGCGAACGCCGTCGCGTTCAGGTGCGTCCGCTGAGCAGGAGCACCAGCGCGCTCACGCTCACCACGAGCACGACCACCGCGAGCACCACCACCACCCAGTCGAAGTTGCCCTTGCGCGCGAGCGGCTTCGCCGTCACCAGCGCGGGCTTCGCCGAGATGCGCGCGGGCTGAGCCTCGCCGCCCTCCGGTGTCGCCTCGGTAGGATCGCTCGCTTCGGTCTCTTCGTCGGTCTCTTCCGTGACGCTCTCCGTGGGCTCGGACGACGAGACCGCGGGAGGCATCGAGAGCGACTCGGGGAGCTCGGGCGCAGGCTCGTCAGCGCCCGCTTCAAACGAGCGAAGGAGCTCCTCCGTCGGGTCGTGGTAGCGGAGCGAGGTGCGCCCCACGGTGAACTCATCGCCGTGTCGCAGGCGACGCTCGCTCATCGCGCGTCCGCCCACGACGATGCCGTTGCGGCTGCCGAGGTCGCGCACGAGCACGCCCTCCGCGTCGCGGAGCACCTCGGCGTGCTGCTTCGAACACTCGCGGTCGTCGAGGAGCACCTCGCAGCCCGGCTCGCGTCCGATCACCACGCGCGACGGGATCGGAGGGAGCATCCAGGCGGAGCCCGCTTCCTTGCCTGTGAGCAGCACCAGGCGCGGCGGCGCGGCTTCGTCCGTTTGCGTGGTGAGCGCGTCGAGCAAGAGCCTTCGCGCGAGGCTCGCCGTGCGCTCGGGCGGATCGGGGCGCGCGATGCCCACGGTCACGCGCAGCGCGAAGGGAGGCACCGCGATCACGTCTCCGTCGTGGAGCACCTTGCGGCGTCCGCGGGGGAGGGGCTGTCCGTTGACGCGCGTCCCGTTGGTGCTGCCCTCGTCGAGGATCGTCACCTCGTGCTTGTCGTTGAGCAGCACCGCGTGGAGCTCGCTCACCGCGCGCGACGGGAGCCGCACGTCGGCGTGCGCGCCTCGCCCGAGCACGATGCGCGGGAGGTCGAGCGTGATCGACTGAGGCTCACGCCCTGCCGTCGAGATGGTCAGCGTCACCGCCACGGCGCGACGCCTACGACGCGTGAGGTCGCGCGGTCAACTTCGCGGCCCTCGCTGTTGACCTCGACGCGCGCTCAGAAATCTCGCAGCCAAAAAGTGGACGCTCCCCCTCGCGGCGTCGCATAGGCGGGACCGAAGCGCAGCAACAACAACGAAGCGCTCCCGAAGCGGAGGGACGACGGCCGCTCACGGAGCGTGGCGTCTCGATGCCGTCGTGCGACCAACGCACGCTGGCAGAGAGCTCTCGCCACGCGTCCGATGGGTGACGCACGGCCGACGTCTCGCCGCGAGGTCGCGGGCGCCGCAGTGGCGCGAACCAGCATTGCACACGGAGGCGAAGTACATACACATGGGTACCACCGCAAATGCGGACCGGCGCGATCCCACCGCACCCCGGCGCGCGATTCGAGCCACGGTCGATCTCACCCCCGACAACGACCGCGAGGTCTGGCAGGCCGACGCGATCGACCTCTCCCTCGGCGGGATGTCGATGCGCGGATCGACGCTCCCCGAGATCGGTGAGCAGCTCGCCCTCGCGTTCAAGCCCGAGGGCAACTCCACGGTCGCCGCGCGCGGTGAGGTCGTGTGGGCGCTCGAGAAGGGACCCAACGCGGGCGCCTTCGGCGTGCGCTTCACCGACGTTCCTCCGACCGTCGAGCAGTCGCTCCGTCGCATGCTCGATCAGAAGGACGACGTCATCGCCCCCGAGGTGCGACTCCCTTCGCCCGACGCGCGCGTGAAGCTCTTCATCCACGGAATGGACGCGCCGCTCCGTGCCCGCGTGCGCTCCGCCGCGACGGGCGAGATGGTCGTCGGGAGCGACCTGTCGTTCCTCAAGCTCGGTGACAAGGTCGATGTCGACAGCGGCAACGGCTCGAAGGTCACCGGCGTGATCGACAGCGTCGACGTCGAGGTCGACGCGAAGACCCGCGTCCCGAGGCTCGTGCTCTCCATCGACCTCGGCGGAAAGAAGAAGACCAGGGCCGAGATCGGCACCGCGCCCACGGTGCTCGCCGCGAGCCCGCGCGTGTCGGAGCCCGAGCTCCCCGCTTCGCGCGCCTCGGTGGCCCGCGAGCCCGCGAAGCCCGTGAAGACCGCGCACCTCGAAGACGTGCCCGTCGAGCTGTCGAAGAAGCCCGAGCGCGCAGTGAAGCCCCGCATCACGCAGATGCCCGAGTCGCTCGCGTCGGATCACACCCACGCCGAGACCTCCGCGGACGACGCCGAGACGTCGTTCAACGACGAGGCCGCGCCGGGCTGGCTCACCCAGGGGATGCGCTCCGTCCGTGGCGCCGCCGCGCGCGTCGGTGAGTCCGCGGGACCGGTCATGCGCCGCGCCTTCGACGCAGCCCTCGGTCTCAAGGAGCGCATCGCGCGCCGCAACAAGGCCGAGATGAGTGACGCGGGCGAGGACGAGACCTCGTCGCGAAAGGGATTGCGCCCGCAGCACCCCGAGGCCAGCGACGGCGGCGACGCCATCGTGACGTCGCCCGGCAAGCGCAACCGCAAGGTCGGCCTCTACGCCGTCGTGGGCCTCGTGCTCGCGGCTGGAATCGTGGCCTACGCGTCGTCGAGCGGACCCAAGGTCGAGACGCCCCATCCCCAGGTCGCCGTCGCGCCCGAGCTCCCTGCGACGACCGATCCCAACGCGGCCGGTGAGCCCGTCGCTGCGGCCGATCCGTCGATGCAGAACGAGCCCGCGGGAGAGCCCGCCGCGCAGCAGGCCGAGCCCCGGCTCCTCAACGGCGCGAACCCCCGCACGGCGGACCTCGCCGCGGCGGCAGGCTCGGCCAACGCGCTCGGCGAGGGTGAGGCTCCGATCATCCAGACGGCGCCGCAGCGCGTGGCGCGCTACCTCCCCCCGGCGCTCGCGCGTCAGGGCGCGATGGGCGCGCAGCCTCCGGCGCAGCGCGTGATGCAGCAGCCCGCGCAGCGCTACGCGGCGCAGCCCCAGGTGGCACAGCGCGCGGTGCAGCAGCCGATGCAGCAGCGCGTGATGCAGCAGCCCGTGCAGCAGCGCGTGATGCAGCAGCCCGCGCAGGCCGTGAACGTCGCGCAGGTTCCTGCGAGGCCCGCGGTGTTCGGCAACCCCGCCGTGCGCACGGGGACCGTGCTCCGGCTCCACATGGACGGCCCCGTGGCGGCCATTCAGGGCGTCGGCGCCCGCGGCGCTCAGATCGTGCTCAACGTGCCCGGTCGTCGCTCGCTCGACATGGCCGCGCCCTTCGTCTCGCAGGACCCGCGCATCGCGGGGGCCGGCGTGCTCAACGGCGCCAACGGGGCGAGCCTCACGCTGCGCTTCCGCGAGGCCGCGCCGCCCTTCGTCGCCCGCTCGCGCGGCAACATGCTCGAGATCGTGCTCGCCCCGACGCCGGGCACCGCGCCGATGCGCGCCAGCGTGCGCGCCCCGCTCGTCCTCGGGCAGCGCGCGGTCCGCTGATCTCATCGCGGCGGAGCTCCGTGCGACTCCGCCGCGAACGCACCCCGTGACGCGCGTCCTCCGCGCGCGTGACGCCTCGAAAACTCCTTCAAAATAGCCTCCCGCGCGCCTCGATGGGTGTCTCACGACCTCATCGGGGCGTCGGCCGTAGGGAGAATTCCGATCTGCGCCGTTCTCCCGATTTCCGCACGGGGGTGTTAGGTTCCAAATGACGATGGCTTCGGTACAGAACCGACCGAGCGCCAGATCCGGCGCCGACGTACCGCGCCTCGGACGCTACCGAGTGCGCTACCGCATCGCGCAGGGCGGGATGGCGTCGGTCTACCTCGCCCGTCTCGACACGGCGGTGGGCTTCGGCAAGTGGGTGGCGCTGAAGATCATCCACCCCAACATCGCGGCCGACGATCGCTTCGTGAAGATGTTCCTCGACGAGGCGAGGCTCGTCGCGCAGCTCGATCACGCCAACCTCTGCTCGGTCTTCGACTTCGGCGACGAGGACGGCACCTGGTACATCGCCATGGAGTACCTCCACGGCGAGACGCTCGGCGCCGTGGCGCGGAGGGCCTGGTCGACGCAGGGCTCACTCCCGCTGGAGTTCTGCGTGCGCGTGGTGGCCGACGCGGCGAGGGGCCTGCACGCGGCCCACGAGATGCGCGACGTCGACGGCTCGCTCGCCAACGTGGTGCACCGCGACGTGTCGCCCGAGAACGTCTTCGTGACCTATACGGGCACTTCGAAGGTCGTCGATTTCGGCGTCGCGCGCTCGTCGCTCCAGGAGCACGACCGCACCGCCACGGGGGAGCTCAAGGGCAAGCTCGCGTACATGTCTCCCGAGCAGCTCCACGAGCGCAACGTCGACCGCCGCACGGACGTGTGGGCCCTCGGCGTGGTGCTCTGGGAGGTGACCGTGGGGCGCAGGCTCTTCCGCCGTCAGACCGACGCGCAGACCGTGTTCGCCATCACGCGCGACCCGATCACCCGCCCTTCGCGCCTCCGCGACGACTACCCCCCGGCGCTCGAAGCCATCGTGATGCGCGCCCTCGAGCGCGACAAGGACCGCCGCTACGCCTCTGCGCTGGAGCTCACGCGCGCCCTCGAAGCCTGGCTCAACGCCGCCGAGCGCCACGCGGGCGTGAGCGAGGTCGGGGAGTTCATGCAGGCGCTCTTCTCCGATCAGATCGCGTGGCGTGACAGGTATCTCCGCGCCTACGACGGCCCCTTCGAAGACCTCATCGCGCAGTGGCAGTCGGTGCCGCGCACCTCCGTCGAGGTGGCCGACGCCAACACGGTGGCGATGGGCCTGGGCATCCCGGGCGCAGACGATGGCGAAGACCCGACGCGCATGCGCGAAGCGCCGGCGAGGATCCCGGTTCACAAGGGCGGCATCTACGACCCCGACGACGTGCTCGACGGCCCCACGCAGGCCCGCGCCTCGCGCCCCGACCCCATCGTGCGCGCCTCGACCTCGGAGCGTTCGCGTCCCCTCGCGGAGCGCGACTCGTTCCCTGATGACCCGGCGGGCGAGGCCATTCCGCTCACACGTCGCACGATCGAGCCCGAGCCCGACGAGGCCGTCGTGCTCGCTCCGCATCGGTTGCTCACTCACACACCGCAGCACACGCCGCCGCCCGTGCAGCGCGACACGTCTCCGGCGCCCATCGCGGTCCCCCCGCGACGGAGCCGCCTCGCGGACTACGCCACGATCGCGGGCCTCTTCGTGATGGGCGGCGTCATGGCGCAGATCTGGTACGACCGTCCGCAGCCGCGCGCCGTTCATCGTCAGGCCCGCCCTGCCCAGCAGACGGTCCGCCCTGCCCAACAGACGGTCCGCCCTGCCCATCAAGCGCTCGGTCCTGGCCATCAAGCGCTCCAACCTGGCCATCAAGCTGTTCGCCCGCCTGATCCTGCGCTGCGCCCACCCGATCCGGTTGTCCGCCCGTCCGATCCGGTTGTCCGCCCGCCTGATCCTGCGCTGCGACAGCCCGATCCGCCGGTCCGCCCGCGTGAGTCGTCGCATCGATCGCAGGAGCCTGCGCCCCGTCCGACGGGCACGAGCGTCATCGATGATGGGACGCGGCGCGCGGAGGGGTTTCTGAGCGTCTCGTCGGACGCGCCCGCTTCGGTCTACGTGGGCGACCGACTGCTCGGGCGCACGCCGCTCCACGACGTCGCGATGTCGCCGGGCGTGTATGCGCTCAGGGTCGTTCCTTCGAGCGGGGCGCCCGAGCAGCAGGTGCTCGTGACCGTCCGTCAGGGAGGCTCCGCGCACTCCGAGGTGAACCTCGCCTCGGGCACCTCGACGCCCTGACGGAGCCCGTCACTCCTCCGCGATCTGTCGTAGGAGCGACTCCATGAAGGCCGCCTCGTCGGCGTCGGTGATCTTGCCGCGGTCGCGGTTGATCGCGCCGAAGGACGCGAGCGCGAGGAAGCGCGCGGCGCGCTGCGCGGGTCCGGCTTCGAGGGCCATCACCGTGGGGTGCGCGCGGAACACCGTCACCGCGTTCGCGCTCGCGTTGAAGCGCACCATCGGGCGACGCGCGCTCACGGCGTCGTCAGCGCCCACGACCCGAACGCCCGCCAGCGCCGCGACGCGCGCGCCGTCGAGGAGCGCCCGCACCATCGCGCCGAGCTTCCACCGGGCCTCGGGCGACTCGGGCGCAGACTTCACGGGCTGCGTGGGCTGCGCGGGCGCCGCGGTCGCAGCGCGCGAGGGCTTCGCGACGGGCTCCGCCGCTTCGACAGGCGCCGCGCGCAGGCGGTCGTCGTCGCGGAGCGTCTGCATCCACGGGGTGTCGAGGTCGGGCACCGCGTCGGGGCCGCCGATGCGAGGGTCACCGGGCGCGACGAGCTGGAGCCGCGACCACTTCGATCCGGCCACGCGCTCATAGGTGACACCCGAGCCCGGGAGCGTCGCGGTGCGAGCCCACGTCCGCGCCTTCGGGCCCGAGAGCATCCCGCGAAGTGCGCCTCGCACGAGGTGGTCGACGACGCGATCATCACGCGTGAAACCGTCTTCTTTGTGAGCCCTCACGATCAGCGCTTCGAGCATCGACTGCCACGCCCACTCGACCACCTTCGCGAGGAGCGCCTCACGCTCCGCGGGTGCCCTCGCGGCGCCGCTACGGACCCACAGCCTGCCGTGAACGGGCGTGTCGAAGCGCGCGTCGCGGTCGCGTCCGAGGTGTCCGCGCCACCCATCGGCGATGACGTCGAGGTCGCCCGCGCGGTCGTCGAGAGACAGCCATAGAGAGCCCGCCACGCGAGGTCCCGAGCGCGCGTCGCCGGGGCTGCTCGTGTCGTGCGCGTGGGCCGTCGCGAGCGCGTCCGAGGGCGCGGGGCGGGCCTCGTCGAGCGCGCGGACGATTCGTCGCGAGAGGACGTCCTTCGCGCGTCGCAGGGCGTCACCTTCCGCGGGGCCGCTGCGGCTGCGGTTGGGGGCGACGCCGCGCGCCTCGAGGGCCACCGCGCAGGGCCACGGCGCGTCGAGGTCGAGCTCGCACAGCGGCCGACGCAGCGAGAACCACTGCACCCTCGCGCGCCCCTCGACGTTCGGCGGAAACAGCCCGATCTCGCCCTCCATCTCGTCGTCGTCGAAGGTGACGTGCACGGCGCCGAGGGGGAGGTCCGTCGCCCTGATCTTGTCGCGCGGGCGCTCGGCGTCCCAGCGCCTCGCGGCGGCGTCTTCGAAGAGCCGCGAGGTGTAGTTGAGCGCGGTCCAACGCTCGCCGAGCCAGCGGGCCTCTTCGGCCGTGAGCAGCACCACCCTGCGGTCGGGCTCCGTGGGCTCGACGGGCTCCGCGGGCGCGCCCGTCGCGAAGGCCACGGCGTCGTGACGCCGCGACTGCGCTTCGAAATCATCGAGGCACATGGGCTTCGCCGCGCTGTCGAGGAAGGCCGCCGCGGCGCGAGCGCGGGCGTCGTGGCCGGGCGTCGTGAGCAGCCACCACCGCAAGCACGGCTGCGCCCACGCAGGGATCGCGTCGCGCGTCATTGCCGCGGCGCGCTCGAGCAGCGCGCGCGCCGCCGAGAGGAGCTTCGGCACCGGGTCGAGCTGGAGGAACGACTCGTTGACCCTCGCCGGATCGATCGCCGCGCACTCGATCGCCACGGCCATCGCGAAGGGCGCGCGCAGCGTCGTGCGGTGCACCTTGCGCCCCTCGACGAACACCGACACCTCGACGCCGGGCGCCCCTTCGACGATCCGCAGCTCGCCGAAGCCGAGGGAGGGCGCGAGCGACTCGACGCGACCCGAGAGCGCGGGCGCCGGGGGCGCGCCGTCGAGGTGGATGCGCTCCGTTCCGCGTGCGCGCAGGCGTCTCGCGCGTTGCGAGGTGAGCGCGGTCTGGGTGACGTCGCGCGCCGCGCCGGCCGAGATGCTCGCGATGCACTTCACCCAGGCTTCGTCGGCCACGCAGAGGTACACCGGGTCGGCGGGCTCTCCGGGCGAAGGGCCGAGCCACTCACCCGGCGTGACGCGCACGCACGAGATCGGCGGCGCGATGCCGTCGAGCGCGACGCGCTCACCCGTGGGCGTGCGCCAGAGGGGGGCGCGCGCGAGGGCGAGCTGGAGCGTGGGGTCTTCGTGCAGCCCGCGGCGTCCCTTGAGCCCCACCCACGACGAGAGGAACTGCCTCGACGCTTCGCCGACGTCGCCTTCGTGCGCGGCTGCGGCGAGCCGTGACGCGAGGGCGTGCGCGCCCGCTTCGAGGAGCTTCTCGACGGCCTGGACGCCCGCCGTGGTGAGGCTGTCGAAGCTCGATCGGAGGTGTCGCTCCTGCGAGAGCGCGATGCGCGCGACGACGGGGTACGACGTGCGCACCTCGGCGCGGTCGATGGCGACGACGTCGTTGAAGAGCACCTGCACGCGCGTCGAGGAGGCGCCGCTCGCCGGGGCCATCGCGACGGAGCCCGCGCGGTCGAGGGAGGCCGTCGCGACGGGCCCCGCGGCGCCGAGCGACGAGAGCGCGTCGAGGTTCGTCTTCGCCCGCGCGAGGAGCGCCTCTCGCGCGAGTCGACGCGAGCGCTCACCCTTGCGGTGCGGGAGCTGAGACGACGCGTCGACGAGGGGAACCCCCGTGGCCGAGCTGAACGCCGAGGCGATGTCGGGCGGGAGGATGATCGCGTCGAAGCCCGCGCCGTCGACGCCCGTGGGCGCCGTGGCGAGCGAGGGGAGGGGGCCCTTTCCCGCGGCGTAGCGGTCGGTGAGCGCGTCGATGGTGACGAGCGTCTCGACGTCACCAGCGCCGAAGACCGGGATGAGGGGCGCGCTCGTGATCGCGTCGCCGAGGTCGCTGTGATCCGCGGCCCCTTCGGTGGCCTTGAGCGTGCGCAGAAGGAACCGCAGCGCGGAGAGCCTCACGCGCGTGTCGTCGCCGAGCTTCGCCGCCCCGCGCTCGCCGCGCAGCGCCGCGACGAGCCCTCGCGCGAGCGCCGCGCCCGCACGGTCGAGGAGCTCCTGCGCTTCGACGGAGAGCGTCCCCGCGACGGCGCCGTTGCCCTTGGGAGAAGGGATGATCCCGTCGTCTTCGAGCACCACGAGCGCGGGGGCGAGCGGCGTCGTGAGTCCGAGGCGCGTGATGGTGGTCGTGTGCGCGCGGCTCTCGAGCACCCTGCCCGCGTGCACGAGGGTGAGCGCGCCGCGTCCCGCTTGTGGGGCGGGCGCGATCGCGAGGCGCGCGCCGTCGCGCTTGAGGTTCACCCACGGGAGCGAAGCGAGTGACTCGTCGGAGAGCATCTCGACGAGCGGCCGCCGCGCGACCGGCGTGAGGAAGGGTTTGTAATCCACCCACTCGACGCGCTGCGGGACGAGCTGCGTGAGCGTCGCGCGATCGTCTCCGTCGAGCGTGAGCACGGGCGTTCCGCCGGGGTGCGCGCCCGTCGACAGAAGCGGCGCCGAGAGGATCACCGAGGGAGGCAGCGACGCGAGCTTTCTCACTGTCGCGGTGTCGAGCGTGCGATCGGGCGAGGTGGTGGGCCACGCGGCGGCCGTGTCGAGCCGCGGGTGCTTCTCGATCACGGCCGTGGCCGCGGCGCGACGCTTCGCGGGCTCGACGCGAGAGAGCGCGACGGCCCACGCGGCTCGCACCACGCGCGCGCGTACGGCGGGCGCCACATCGTCGGCGAAGGTGCCGATCCACGCGCTGCGCGGGTCGTCGGTGCGGAGGGTGCCCTCCCAGTGATCGACGAGCGCGGCGAGCGCTTCGAAGAGCAGATCGCGGAGCAGGGCGACGGCGTCGTCGAAGGCGGCGTCACGCACGACGCCGTCGAACTCGGGCTTCGCGCGCAGCCCCGGGGCCTCGATGGCGACCTCGCACGCGACGGGCGATCCATCGAGAGACTCTGCGCCGAGCGGGCGACGCTCGATCCACGGGACGACGCGCATCGCGCCGGGCTTCGCGAGGCCCTTCGCGGTGATGGTGAGCTCTCCGCGGGCGCGTCCGACCTCGCCGAAGGAGAGCCTGATCGCGGCCTCGCGGGGCTCGTTCACGGGGTCGCCCGCGGGGAGCGACATGAAGCGCTGATGGCGTGAGCGGGCCTCCTTGGCGCGGGCGATGGCCGACGACGCGGGCTCCATCTCGACGGCGGCGAGGAGGGCCATGAGGGCGGGACGTTCGCCGCGCACCCAGACCACGCCGCGGAGCCACGGGGAGAGCTCTTCGGGCGGCGCTTTCGCGTTGTTCCAGAGGTAGCGCGGGCGCCACGCGATGAGCTCGCGCAGCGACGTGCGCGCGCCGTTGGCGACGGGGACGATGGGCGCGTTCAGCAGCATCGCGACGGCCGCGACAGGGAGCGCGCCGGCCACCTCAGATTCCTCCGAGGCGGTCGTGGGAGACCACGACGTCCACTGCTCGCCCGCTTCGAAGCGAAGGAGGGCCGCGAGCGACTCTGCGATCGCGGTGGAGCGGTCGTCGATGTGCGCGATGGCGCCTTCGATGAGGGCCGTGACGGCGACCTCCCACGCTCTGCGCGTCGCGCCGCGGAGGCCCGCCGAGAGCGTGACCTTCGAACGCGACGCGTTGGTGGGGAGCGCGTCGGCGTCGACGATCATTCGAAGCGGCGGTGCCCCCACCTTCGGCCGCGCCTCTCGCAACGGGACGATCTCGAGCGCCACGCCGCGCTCGCAGAACACCAGCGCGCCGCTCCTCGGGTGGCCGACCTCGAGGAGCTCGAGCGTGCCGCGGAGGTCGCCCGAAAGCTCCAGCGCGACCGAGGCCAGCGGAGGCTTCGCGTCGCGCGACGTGAGCGCCACGCCGTTGCGCGTGAGCGGAACGGGCAGCGCCACCACGCGCTCTCGCAGGAGGTCGGTCTCCGCGGGCGCGGCGCGGAACCACTCGCGCAGCACCGCGAGCCCGAAGGCTTCGCGCACGTGCACGCGCATCCCTGCGGCGGGCATCCCCTGCGGGCGGGCGACGCGCGTGATGACCCCCTGATCGATGGACGCGTCGGGCTGCGCGCGCGGGCTCCAGCGAACGCGCGCCACGGTCGACGCGTCGGCGGGCGCGCCCTCGAAGCGCGTGGTGTAGAGGTCGACATAGCGCGGCGAGAACCCGAGCGCGGTGTTCACCGCGACGGCCACGAGGCGCAGCCTCCGGTTCGACTCGCTCAGCAGAAAATCGAGGAGGCGCGAGAGGTCTTCGGCGTCGAGGGCGTCGCCGTCGAAGGTGAGCGCGAAGTCGTCGGCGTCGTTCTCGAGCTCGATGGCCGTGGCGCCTCCCGCGACGGCGGCGCGCACGAGCTCGAGCACGTACATCACGGGCTCGCCGAGCTGGTAGCTCCGCAGCTTGGCGACGGCGGCGCGGGGGTCGACGAGCACCGTCCCGCGCGAGACCAGCTTGCGTCCGTGCGACACGGCTCAGACCTCCACGAGGGCCGCGCGGGTGATGAGCTCGATGTCGCGCTCCTCGTCGAGGCGGCCGCCCGAGAGGAGCACGAGTCGCGCGAGCGTCACGGCCGCGAGGGGCACGTCGCGCTTCGCGGCGTCGAGGGCAGAGCGCACGGCGGGGTGCTCCGCGTTGAGCACCACGACGCGGTCGCGGGCGAGCGAGAAGGGCGCCTCGTCGTCGATGTCGATCACGAGCGACGGGTGTTCGAGGTGATCCCTGTCGCGCAGCGCGATCCACGCGCGGTCGCGCCCTGCGCCCGCGAGCTCGCCGAGCGCCGCGGCGCCGAGGTCGGCCACGCCGAGGAGCGTCCCCACGCGGGCCACGAGGTCTCTCGCGTGACCTTCGAGCGCCGCAGCGCGCCGCGCGCGAGGGAGGCAGTAGCGCGCCCCCACGTCGACGGCGGCGGCGCCGAAGCACTGCGAGAGCGTGTCTGCGAGCGACTGCGCCGCGGACGATCCGGCGACGCCGAGGTCGATGACGGCGACGCCGCGCGCGGCGAGGGCGAGCGCGAGCGGCGTGCGATCGACGGCGTAGAACGCGCGCCCCGGGCGAAACCAGCCCTTCACGTCGAAGGTCGACCAGACGCGCAGCGTCCCTTCGACGGTGACGGGCGCGACGAGGGGCCACGGCAGGGTGGCCGCGTCGAAGGCGAAGGGCTCGCGCCGCGCGACGTCGAGGAGGGCCGCGAACTCCGTCGCGCGCGGGTCGAAGGCCCCCTGGTGGCGCGCAGCGGCGCAGCGCTCGGCGAGCGCTCGCAGCGACGACGAGAGCGCCTCGGCGAGGGGCCCTGCGGCGATGGCGCGGGCGCGCGAGAGGAGGTTCACGAAGGCCGCGTCATGTCGCACGTTGTCGCGAGAGAGCGTGTGGTGCAGCTCCGGTGACTCGATCTTGAGGAGCACGCCGGGGACGAACGCCTCGCCGGTCTCGTGCAGGAGGATTCCCCGATTGTAGAAGGCCGCGCGCGTGGAGGGCGAGGCCGCGAGGCACCACGTGACGGCGCCCGATCGCTGCGTGACGCGGGCCTCACCCTCGACCGAGAGGGGACGGTCGATGCGGAGCTTGCGGTCGGCCTCGCCGAGTCCGCGCACCTCGACGGAGAGCGGCACCGCGACGTGGGGACACCAGCGCTCGAGGGCCTCGATGGCCGCCTCGGCGAACGCGCAGGCGGCGCCTTCGGCGTACGCGAAGCGGAGGGTCACGGCGGTGCCCTTGCGCGGCGCGGAGGTCTCGAGCTCGTAGGTGAAATCAGGGCGGAGCCTGAGGCGCAGGGCCCCGCGCGCGAGGTCGACGCCGGTGTCGACGCGCACCTCCGAGGGCGCCGGCGCGAAGACCGAGAAGAACCCCACGCCGAACTTGCCGATCTTCGTCGGGTCGCGGTCTTTCGTGGAGCGAAAGAGCACGAGGAGGCTGCGCTCGATGACGTCCTGGGTCATGCCCGCGCCGTCGTCCGAGACGGTGACGTGGAGCGTGCCCTTCGCGTCGCTCACTTCGCCGCGCTCCCAGTCGACGGAGACGTCGAGCGCGGCGGCGCCCGCGTCGAGGCCGTTCTGCACGAGCTCGCGCAGAAAGGCCATCGGGTCGGCGAACTGGCGCACCATCTGGCCGACGGCCTCGTGCACGTCTTCGCTCGCTGCGATGGGCGCTTCGAGCTCCTGCGGTCGTGAGCGGAACGGTGACACGGCGGGTCGCGACTCTACTTCGATTCGCGGCGCGCTCGACACGAGAGGTCACAGAAGTCGTCGCGCGCTTTGACCACGCTTCAGCGTTGCAGTGGCGACCTCGAAAAATCGACATGTAGACAGAACCTTCCGTGTTGAGCGCATCGTGTTGGTGCACACTCCTCGTCCCGCTGTGCAGCAGCACGTACGACGAGCGCCAAGCCGCGCCCCACGACCGCTGATCGCCGACGCCTGCGTCACGCCAGGCGGCGCGCTCTGGCTCGCCCTCGGAGGCCCTCGCACGCCGGGCGGGCTGCTCGTCTCGCGCGACGGCGCGGCGACCTTTCGCGAGCTCACGCGGCAGGACCCGCGCGACCCCGACGCGCACCACTTCTACGCCGTGTTCGCCCTCGACGACATGCACGTGTGGGCCTGCGGCGCCGCGGGCGAAGACGACACGGGCGTCGTGTGGCGCACGACCGACGGCGGCGCGTTCTGGGAGGTGCTCATGGCGGGCGACCTCGAGCGCGGCCTCGACGCGGGCGCGATGTACACGCAGGCCGTGTTCACCGACGCGCAGCACGGCTTCCTCGTGTGCGCGGGCGAGGTGATGCGCGCGACCTCCGACGGCGGACGGAGCTGGGCGCCGATGCCCATCCCCGGCGCGAACCCCTTCGGGCTCTACTTCCTCGATCGCCGCCGCGGCTGGATCATCTCGCACGACCTCGACGCGCGGGGCATCGCGCAGCGCACGCGGATGTTCTCGACGCGCGACGGCGGACGCACGTGGCGCCCCGAGCCGCACGACTTCGCGGGGCTCCCCGCGCTCGACGTGTCGGGCTTTCGCGTCGACGAAGACGGCACCGCGACGCTCTGCGGCCCCGACGGGATGCTCCTCTACGCGCAGCTCGACGACGGCGACCGCACGGTGCGCTGGCGCTTCGCGAGGGGCACCGTGCCCGGTGATCTCAACTTCGTGGCGCGCTCTCCCGACGGCGCGCTGTGGGTCGCGGGCGAGCGCGGCGCGCTGCTGGTCTCGCGCGACGGCGGCGCCTCGTACGAGCAGGTCGCGACCAGCACGCGCGCTGACCTCCACGCGCTCGCGTTCGTGCGAGACGGCGAGACGGGGGCTGTGACGGGGGTCGCGGTGGGTGACCGCGGGACGATGCTGCGCTTCGATCCGCGCGCGCCGGGCGCTCCGCTTCGCGCCGCGTCGCCGTGGCCCTGAGCGCTACGCGGCGCTGCGGCGGAGGGTGACGGCGAGCGAGGGGACGTTGGCGTCGGCGGCGCGCGTCGGCGCAGCGCGGACGACCGTGGGGCGGTCGTCGGCGTGGCACTTCTTGTACTTGCGCCCCGAGCCGCAGGGGCACGCGTCGTTGCGGCCCACCGGGCGGACGAACTCCGGGAGCTTCTCGGGGGGCACGATGCGCATCGCGAGGTGTCGCGTGGACTCCACGCTCCAGGGGCGGCGCACGCGCTGGAGCAGCGCCTCGGGGAGGTAGAACTGCTCGGCGCGGAAGGCGGCGATGGCGGGGATGTGGCGCAGCGCGGCGGCGATGTCTGCGCGGCTGTCGAGGGTCCACGTGGGGGCGTTGACGAGGGCGACGCGCGCGAGGTCGAGAGGCATGTCGTTCACGGAGTTCCAGCCGTTCCAGCGGGCGCAGGCGTCGTCGCGCTCGACGAAGGCGCTGGCGCCGGCGATGGCGGCGTCGAGCTCGAGGCGGTCGGCGTCGCGGCGGAACACGCTCTGAAACGCGTCTTCGCAGCGGCGCTTGAGCGTGTGGATCGTCTTCGCGGGGCCGTCGTTCGCCGCGGGCGAGGGGCCCGCCATGAGGGCGCGCAGCGCGAGGCGGCGGTGATAGTTCGACCGGCTCGCGACGGCGAAGAGCGCAGCGGCGTTCTCGAGGACCTCCGCGGGGCTCGACGCGCGCTGGAGCCCGTGGTGGCAGAGCGGGACGAAGGCGTCGTCGAAGCGCGCGGTGCTCCACGCCGTCGCGGCCAGCATGGGGAACAGGCCGTAGGGCATGGCGTAGCGGGTCATCGCGTGGCGCATCTTCGCGAGGGTCTCCGCGGGGAGGCGCTCGAAGCGCTCGCGGGGCTTGTCGAGCCCGAGGAGGAGCACGATGTGACGCAGCGACCACGACGCGTTCCACCACGCCTTGAGGGCGGCGGTGACGGACTCGTGCCGGATGCTGAAGTCGATCGACGTGAAGATCCCGTGGCAGCTCTGGAGGTAGTCGACCTCGTCTTCGAGCCAGCCGAAGATCTTCTCCCAGATCATGGGCTGCATCGCCGCGAGCGCGACGAACTCCTCGCGCGACATGTTCTCGCCCGCGTCGGTGATGCGGCTCACGAGCTTCGCGCTGGCCCGCTCGTCGGGGCAGAGCCGCTCCGACATCGCGCGTCGCTCGCGCAGCGTCGAGATGCGGTTGATGGCCGCGTCGAGCTCCCGTCGGGTCACCACGGGCCACTTCTGGTGCATCCCGTCGCCGAGGCAGGTCACGAAGCGTCCCTCGCGGGTCACGACGAGAAAGGGGCCTTCGAGGGGGTGCGAGAGCGAGATCGCGATGCGCTCGGCCGACTCGGGGGCGTGCGCCTCGGCCATCACCGCGCGCAAGAGGTCGGGGTCGTTGTAGAGAGACAGCGCCAGCTCGACGTGATCCTGGGAGACTCTGTCGAGGCGGGAGAGAAAGTGGTGCGCGTGACCCATTTGTCGTCGTCCTCCACCAAGGCAGAACGGCCGCTACGGCCGAGCCTTGAAGGGCTTCGATGACTTTTTCCGCAATGGGAAAACCCGCACACCCGCGCAGTGCGCGGACCTACACCTTGAGCTTCTTCCAGCCCCCCTTGAGGAACTTCAGGGCCATCAGGGCGGCGAGGGCGGTCGCGTACACGGCCACGGCGGTCCACACGCCCGGCAGGCCCAGGCCGAGCACCATGCCGAAGAGCCACGCGAGGGGCACGAGACACAGGAAGTGCAGCGTGACCTCGACGACCATCACGTAGCGCGTCTCGCCCGCGCCGAAGAGCGCCTGCGTGAGGATCATCGCCGTGGCCACCACGGGTCCCATCGTGGCCATGATGCGCATCGGGATCGCCCCGGCCTCGACCACCGCGGGCTCGTGGCTGAACACCGCGAGCACGCCCCTCGGAAACGCGAACATGATGAGCCCGATCGCGCCGAAGATGAGCACGCCGAGCTTGACGCTCGTCCACGCGTAGCGCTCGGCGAGGTCGGGGTCCCCCTGGCCCATGCTCTGGCCCACGAGGGTGGCCGTCGAGGTGCCGAAGGCCATGCACGACACGAAGGTGGCGCTCAGCACCTCGATGATGATGGTCGTCGCCGCGCCGTTGTAGCTGTGGAGCGCGCCGTGGAGCATCGCGTCGGCGTCGATGCGCCCCACGACCTTGGTGAAGAGCAGAAAGCCGAACATCACCACGGCCGTCGCGACGCCGCCGGGCACCGAGAGCCGCAGGAGCTGCGACATCATCGCGGCCGAGAGCACGCGCCGCGCGCCGCCGCCGTAGAAGCGGTAGCGCGTGAGGTCCTCTTTGCGGAGCGTGAACGCGATCATCACGCCGAAGCCGACCCACGTGGAGATGCACGCCGCGAGGCCCGCGCCCTCGACGCCCATCGCGGGCGCCCCGAGGTGGCCGAAGATGAACACCCAGCAGAGGGCGAGGTTGATGATGTTCATCACCACGGCCGCGGCGAGGTGCAGGTGCGTGTGCCCGATGCCGTCGTAGAAGGCCTTGCACGCGGCCGTCGCGGCCATCGACGCGATGCCGAGAAAGCGCCAGCGCGAGTACGCCGTGCCGAGGGCCACCACGTTGGGATTGTCTGACAGAAGCCCGAAGGCGTGCGGCAGCGCGAACCAGCCGATGAGCGCTCCGATGGCGCCGCCCCCGAGGGCCAGGGCCACGGCGTTGGGGAGCACGGCGCCCGCCTCTTCGTACGACTCCTCGCCGTAGCGACGCGCGGTCGTGGCCTGCGTGCCGACGGAGATGGCCGAGAGGAACCCTCCGACGGCCCAGAGGAACATGAGCGATGGCGTCAGGGCGAACTGACCGTCGCTCGCCACTTCAGGCGGCAGCTTGCCGATGAAGTACGTGTCGACGACGTTCACCCCGGTCTGCGTGAGCATGGCGAGAATGACTGGCCCCGCGAGGCCGAGGATTCGACGCGCCTTGCGGGGGTCGAGCCAGGGAGTGCGTTCGGTGCTCATCCGGTGGGGGTGTGCGTATAGCCTCTTTCGACCGCGAGATACACCTCCGGGCGCCGCTCCCCGCCGCGCCTCCGCTCGGCAGGAACGTTGACAAGCCGGGTTCCGCGGGGATACGCACGCGTTCCATGCGCCCCTCAGGTAGCCGATCGCGTCTCTCGCTCGCCGCGCGCGCGCTGGTGCTCGCGGCCCTCGCCTCGGGCGGCGCCGCGTGCACCAGCACCCCCGACTATCCCAACTGCGAGAACGACCAGCACTGCCAGCGCGAGGGGCGCCACGAGTTCTGCGTCCAGCGCCGCTGCCAGCAGTGCCGCGCCACCGCCGACTGCGCCGAGGGCATGACCTGCCTCCGCAACCGCTGCGTGGCGGGCGTCAACGCCTGCGACGGCGACAACGACTGCCTCGTCGGGCAGCTCTGCGAGAACCACCGCTGCATCCAGCGCCCCGAGTGCGACTCCGTGCGCCCCTGCGGTCAGGGCCGCCGCTGCGAGGCCGGTCGCTGCGTCGTCGCCGAGCTCGACGACACCGACCCCGTCGAGAACCGCAGCGCGCAGTGCACCCTCGAGCCCCCAACGTTCGAATTCGACGACGTGGCCCTCGCGGAGTCTTCGCGGCAGCTCCTCCAGCGCGCCGCCGAGTGCATCCAGCGGGAGCGCACCACGCGCTACGTGCTCATCGGCCGCGCCGACCCGCGCGGGACCACGGAGTACAACCTCGCCCTCGGCGAGCGTCGCGCGCGCATCGTCCAGCGCTACATGATCTCGCTCGGCGTGCTCCCCGACCGCCTCGCGGTGTCGTCCGAGGGCTCGGAGTTCGCGTCTGGCACCAACGAAGATGGCTGGCGCCGCGACCGCCGCGTCGACTTCCGCCTCCGCCCCTGAGCAGCACAAACCCATGAGCCGTCGACCGAACGCTCCGAAGGTCCTCTCCGCCGCGCTCTGCCTCGCGACGCTGCTCCCGTCGTGCTGGGTGACCAGCTCCGAGCACGACCGCGTGCGCGCCGAGCTCGATCACCGCCTCGGCGCCCTCGAGAACAACGACCGCCAGCGCAGGGAGCAGCTCCAGCAGGCCGTCGACCAGGCCACCACGCAGGTGCGCACCCTCAACGAGCAGCTCGAGCAGGCCCGCACGCAGACGCGCAACCTCGCCGACCTCGGCGTGCGCATCGACGCGATCGAAGAGCGCGCACGCACGCTCAACGGAGCCCTCGAAGACCTGCGCCACTCGCTCGACGAGAGCGCCACCGCGCGCACCGCCGTCGAGACCCGCGTCACCGCCGTCGAGCGTCGGGTGGGACTCGCGCCGCAGGTCGATGCCTCGCAGATCCCCGCCGACAACGCGGCGCTCCTCGCGCAGGCCCGCACGGCCTTCGACGCGAGAGACTTCGTGCGCGCAAGGTTCCTCACGACGACGCTGCTCACGCGCGCCGCGCAGGACCCGCTCGCCGACGACGCGCTGCTCCTCCAGGCCCGGTGCCTCGTCGCAGAGAACCGCGCCGCGACGGCCGTGCAGGACCTCAACCGGCTGCTCCAGACCTACGCCAACGGCGACGCCGTGCCCGACGCCCTCGCGGTGCTCTCTGAAGCCTTCGTGAACCTTCGGATGTGCACGCAGGCGCAGCGCACCCTGCGGCTCCTCGTGGAGCGTCACGGACGCACCCCCGCGGGCACGGCGGCGCGCGCGCGGCTCGAACAGGTGCGGCAGCTCCCTCGCGAGGCGTGCGGGGGATGACCTCGTCGGCGCGAGGGACGAATCCTCCACCGTCGGGCCTCTCGGTCACCCCATCGCCCCGCGTCTGGAAGCTCACCGACAAGCTCGGCGAGGGGACGCTCTCCGAAGTGTGGCGGGCGTCGCACGAGCCCCTCGGCCGCGAGGTCGCGGTGAAGCTCCTGAAGTCTTCCGTGGCGCCGGGCTCGCAGCTCGGCGTGCGCTTCGATCGCGAGGCCGCGCTGCTCGCGTCGATGGCCCACCAGAACATCCCCCAGGTGCACGACGCGGGGATCACGCCCGAGGGCCGTCCCTTCATCGTGATGGAGCTCGTCGACGGTCTCTCGCTCGGCGCGCTCACGCGTCGCAGCCCCGCCGAGCAGCTCCCGTGTGATGTGGCCGCGGTGATCGCGCTCAAGATCGCGCGGGCGCTGGAGTACGTGCACCTCCGCGGCGTGATCCACCGCGATTGCAAGCCTTCGAACGTGCTCGTGAGCCGCCGCGGCGAGGTCAAGCTCGCGGACTTCGGGCTCGCGCGCGAGGCCGGTGAGACGGCCTCCGAGGGGCTCGGCGTCGTGGGGACGCCCGCGTACATGTCGCCCGAGCAGGTGCTCGGAGACCGCCTCGATTTCCGCTCCGACGTGTTCTCCTTCGGGATCGTCTTCTACGAGATGCTCACGGCGCGCAGGCCCTTCGAAGAGGACCCCGGGCGCACGGTGATGCAGAAGATCCGCCTCGACCGCTACACGCGTCCGCGCTCGGTTCGAAAAGACGTCCCCCCGGTCATCGAGCGCATCCTCGGGCGCTGTCTGGAGAAGAACCCCGCGCACCGCTACCCCTCGACGGGCGCGCTCTGCGACGACCTCAACGAGTACCTCTCGCGCGCGGGCGTGAGCTCCCACGAGGCCAGGCTCATCGCGCATCTTCGTGACGTGGGCGTGCTCGATCAGGACGGCGAGCGAAAGGCCCTCGGCCCCATGGCGTCGGCGTGGGCGAAGCGCTCGGCGGATCGCGATCCGTTGAAGGTCATCGCGCTCGGTCAGGTCGCGGCCTTCATCGCGCTCACGCTCGGCCTCGGCACCGCGGAACTCTCGCTCTCCCGCTCGCCGGAGCCCTCTCCCGCGCTCGGTCCGCGCCCGATGGGAACGCCCGGCGTCGGGTATCTCCGCGTGCTCGCGAGGCCCTGGGCCGAGATCTCTGTCGACGGTGTCACGGTGGATACAACTCCGACCGCGAGGCCCGTTCCGCTCGCGCCGGGGAGCCATTTCGTACGACTGCGAAACCCCTCATGCATCACCGAGGATCGCAGCATCCAGGTGGCCGCCGGGGCCGTCGTCTGGATCGACGTAGACCTCCGCCCCGCGAGCGAGGCGACGCAGTGAAGCGGCTGTTCTCCACCGTCGCGCTCGCGCTCGCGCTCACCTTCGCGGCGCCCTCTGGGCACGCTGATGTGATCCACGTCGTCGCGCGCGGCGACACGCTCGCGGGCCTCGCCGAGCGCTACTACGGCAACGTGGGCCTCGAGGCCGTGATCGTCGCGGCCAACTACCTGTATCTCCAAGCGCAGCCCACGATCGGCCCGGGGACGCACCTCGTCATCCCGAGCGTCACGTACCTCCGCGTGCAGAACGGCGACACGTGGGAGCAGCTCGCGCGGAGGCACCTCTCCGACCCGCGCCGCGGCCCCTACCTCGCGCGCATCAACAGCGGACGCTTCGACATCCCGCCGTCGCCCGGCACGGTGATCCGACTGCCGTACCTTTTGCGGTACATCCTGAACGGCGAGGAGGCGCTCTTCGACGTCGCGCAGCGCTTCTACGGCGACCGTACGCAGGTGCAGTTCATCCTGGAGTTCAACTTCATGGCCTCGGCGCGCGTGCAGCGGGGCATGGCGCTCATGCTTCCGCTTGCCGAGGTGGCGCTGCGCGATCAGCCCGCGGGGAGCGCCGACGCGCAGCTCGTCGAGGTCCACAACGCGCAGCGGCGCGTGGAGCGCGAGATGCCCGCGTTCCGTCAGTACCTCGCGCGCGGGCTCTACGTGGAGTGCGTCGCGCTCGGCGCGCGGCTCCTCGGCGCGACGGACCTCACGCGCGACCAGCGCCTCGTGATCGACCGCGGACTGGCCGAAGCGTACGCCGCGCTCGACCGCCGCGACCTCGCCGCGGAGGCGCTGCGTGACGCGGTCGCGACGGACTCCTCGTTCACGCTCGACGCGGACACCACGGCCCCCAAGGTGCTCGACGCGTGGGCCATCGCGAGGGGCAGCGCGCCGACGACGGTGATCGCGCCCGCGCCTCCGACGGCGCGTCCCGAGGGCGCGCACTGAGCGGGTCGATCAACGACCGATGGAACGCCAGGCGGGCGATCACGGAGCCGTCGACACCCGCGGCTCATTGCAGTAACGATCGACCCGCGATGCGGAATCCCTCGCTTTACGTCGTGCTCCGATTCCCCGATCGAGCGGAGAATCTGCGGCAATATAGCGGATACGAGGTGCATCTCGACCACTGGCAGCCGCTGTCGAACCTGTTCATGCGCCGCTTTCAGGAGGTGTACGAACGGGGAAACAGCGCGGTCTTGTTGGTGCACGGTCCGCAGGGGAGCGGCAAGACCCTGTTCGGTCAGCGTCTCGAGGCCGACTACAAGCAGCAATCACAGTCGGAGAGCGCCACGCCGCGCCCCAACAATCTCGGGCATGTTCTGGTCGGCGGCGACCAGCCCGATGCGACGAAGATCCGTGAAGCAACCGCGCGAGCGACCGTGCGCAAGGTGTCACCGACGTCGGGGTGGTTCGAGGCCGAGCGCTCCTTCGCGGCGAACGATGACAAGATGGCGGTGCGCGTCTTTCTCTTCGATGACGCGTTGAAAGACGGATTCCTCTCGCAGTGGGCCGGGCTGACGGCGGCGGAGTGGCTGAAGCTCAAGGTCGAGGACAAGACCAACATGCTGCTCGACACCGTCGCCGAGCGGATCGTCGAGGTCGCGCGCGGGGACTTTCAGCGGTCGATCTTCGTGATGCTCTCCAACGACGCGGAGCGCCTCGATGCGCTGCACACCGCGATCGAACGGGTGCACGCGGGCCTCTCGGAGCGTCGCGAACTCCCGCTGCCCAGACCGGGCGCGAAGGAGCGCATCATTCGAACCAACACGAACCGCCTCAACGACGTCAGCTACTGGTATTGCCTCGACACCGCTGCGAAGGAAGAGCGCGTCGGGTTGCATACGATCCTCACGGCCCCGACCGGTTTCACGGACTCGTTTCGCGCCGTGAACACCGCGCTCAGTCGACGGGTCGGGCGCCCTGCGAACAGAAACCTCCTGACGCTGGTCACGCTGGGCAGCAGCCCCGCGCAGGTCCGCGCGCTCCTGCAGGACAAGGAACTCCTCGCTGATGACGGTGATTCGGCCGCGGAAGAGACCTTCATGGGCGAGCACCTCGGCATGTGGTTCTCGTTCAATGGCTGGGCGGAGGCTTTCGCGCGCGGCGGGACCGCTGAACGGGCGAGGCAGGCGAAGATGCTCCAGTCGGAGTTCTCGCTCAGGTGGGTCGCCCTTGACGTGAACGCGACCTGGCATCTCATGCAGCCGCCAGCGCCGGGCAGCCTCGGGGACCGCATCGAGGACGTGCTCCGCTTCGTTCCGTCCGTGGCCCACCCGAAAGCCACGAAGGGGGTCAACGCGAAGGCGAGCGAGGCCCTCGATCGAGACCTTCAAGCAGCCCCGATCGTCCCCGAATTCGAGGCGACGTTTCGCGCGCTCAAGCGCGATCGATCGGGCTTGTATGAGCCCGCGCTGGCGCAGCGCTTCAAGCCCTACAGCGCGGACGTCCACGGCTATCCGCCGCACGAGCCTCGGCTCAAGCCCGACTACACGGCCAGCGTCTATACCGTCTGCGCGATCACGAACGCGACACCTCCGTCCGACGCGACGATCTCCGCCGCGCTGAAGCGCACCGGGCACTTTCTGGAGTTCACGAGCTTCCTCGGCAACGACCTCGAAGGGCTCGACGAGTACATCGGCGGCAAGATCGAGCGCTACGCGCGCATGCTTGAGGTCTTGTAGAGACGTGCGCCCCCCGCGAGGGACGGGGCCGAGAGCGGGCTCCGGTGCAAATCACTGCAACGCTGCGCCAGACCCACGAGTCGTGCGTCCGCCCCGCCGGATCGCCCCGCCACCTCGCTCCGCCCGCATCCCGCGCCACAGGATCGCATCGTGACGACGCTCCGATGCAATCCTGCGGCGCGGGATCGCACCGGGGCGTCTCCCCCGACCCACCCGCCGCCGCCAGGAC
>JBPOHC010000211.1:0-5629 GCA_052035985.1 Myxococcota bacterium
GAACAGGCCGCGGGAGCTCGACGGCGGGGCCGAACTCCAGGACCGTGCACGACGGGTCGACGCGCCCCCGCACGCGCCGCAGGAAGGCGTACTCGTGCATCTCGGTGTAGTCGGTGTCTCGGATGAATCCCCTGTGAAAGAAGGGCGACAGCGCGAGCCACGCGACGAGCGCCACCGCCGCGGCCCGAGGGAGCGCCGCGACGCGGGGGGTGGCCGCCGCCGCGAGGAGCGCGAAGGGGCTCACGAGGTGGAGGTGATAGCGGGCCTGCATCGCCACGGTGCTCGGCCGGATGAACGAGTGGACGACGAAGAAGAGCGCGAGCCACGCGACGAGGAAGACCGCGCGGTTGCGGCGCCCCTCGCGCCAGAGGGTGACCGCGCCGACGACCGCGAGGATGGGCAGCGGAGGAGGCGTCATCCACGGGTTGATGAGGGTGTTATAGCGGCGGTCGACGAGGATCGAGGCCGCGTGGCGCAGGGTGTCGAGGCTGAGCCCCTCGCCGACGTTCTGGCGGTAGTGAACGAGCAGGTCGGTGACGGTCGAGTAGGCCGCCGTCGCGGCGATGAGCGCCGCCGCGAGCGCGAGCCTCCCGCGAGGCAATCCAGCGCGGAAATAGAGCCCGAGCGCGCCCAGGTCGAGGAGCACGAAGGCCATGTTCTCGGGACGCGCGGAGTACGTCGCGAGCGACAGCGCCGGGATCATCGCGGCGCAGCCCAGGCGCCAGCGGCGCGACGGGTCGGTGAGCGAGCCGTAGAGGGCCACGAAGGTCGACGACGAGGCGAGCAGCGAGGTGATGAAGGTCACGTCGCTCCGCGAGAAGCGGATGTGCATCGGGAGGAAGGCCATGATCGCCGCGGCCACGAGGGCCGTGCGCGCGTCGCCGAGGAGCAGCCGCGCGTGGGCGAAGAACGCCACGGGCATGACGACGGCGAGGGCGAGGTTGCTCCACGACTGCACGTCGGTGAGCGCGATGTCGTGGCCGCGCGCGGAGACCCACGCGAGCAGCGGGCCGCGGTAGAGCTCGACGGCCAGGGGGATCAGGCGGCTGAACGCGTGGGCGTTCATCGGCGCGTCGACGGCGAGCGCGAGGCGCAGCGCGGCCCCCGCGAGGGTGATGCCTGCGAGGGTCCACGCGACGCGCGAGGGCTCGCCGCGGAGCAGCCGACGCGTGAACGCGAGGAGCAGGATCAGCGCGACGAGGAGCGGCAGCGCGGGCTCGTGCGTGAGGACCTCACGGAGCTCGATCGACGCGGAGGGGCTCGACCGCGGAGGCGGCGTGCGCGCCGTGGAGCGGCCTTCGCGGCGCGGGGGAGGCGCGCCGCGGACCTGCCAGTTGAGGCGGTTCTCACCCGCGGCGATGCGCGCGAGCACGGCGTCGCGCAGGGGCCGCGGAAAGCCCGCGGAGGTCTCGACGCCGAAGCGCCCCGAGTACCCCGGGATGGGCGGCGTCGGGCGGTTTACGTAGAGGTCGAGCGTGAGGGAGCCCGCGCGATTCGGGCACGCGTAGCGCGCGGCGACGTGCTCGCTCCGCGCGTCGAGGTTCGTGAGCGCGCAGCCCTCAGGGAGCGCCGCGCCGCGGCCCAGGATGGGCAGGAGGGCGGCCTCCTGATCGGGCATGAGCTCGACCACGACGCGCGCTCCGACCTGCTCCGATCGGGGCTGCGTCGACGACCTGACGAGCGCGAGGACCAACAGGGCGATCGCGACGGTGATCCAGCGTGCGTGCGCGTTGATCCAAGCGGTCGGCGACGACATCGAGGCGCGACGATAGCGCGGCGCGCGTTGTGATTGACGCCGACGCGAGGCGGGAGCGATGTTCTCGGCCCAGAACCCGAGGCCACGCGATGCCAACCGACGAGACAGAGAGCGAGAGCGCGACGCCCCGCGAGGGGATCGTCAAGCACTACTTCGACAACGGCAGGCTCTGCTGCGAGGTGACGTACGAGGGCGGCGCGCGCTCGGGCCCCGGTCGCATGTACTACACGACGGGCGTGCTCTACGCGACGGAGACCTACGCCCGCGACCTGCTCAACGGCCCCACGGTCACGTACTACGAGAACGGCGTGATCCAGTCGGAGCTGTCGTACGTCGACGGCGAGCTCGACGGCAGCGTGCGGGAGTACTACTCCGACGGGCGCATGGAGTCCGAAGCCGAGTACCGCGCGGGCAAGCTCCACGGGCGACGCGCGATCTACGACCGCACGGGCGCCGTCGAGCGCACCGAGGAGTGGCGCGACGGAGAGATCGTCACGCCCGCCTCGCCGAAGACCTGACCTCGCACGAGGCGCCGAGCGCGTACGCGCCGAAGCGACGCAGTCGCCACGCGACGAGGCCCGCGATCATCGAACCGCGGGCCTCGCGAGGGGGGTTTTGGTTACGACGCTCCGCGGGGGCTCACGTCGTGCACCTGCCCGACGAGCACACGGGCGTGCTCGCCGGGCACACGTTGCCGCAGGATCCGCAGTTGGTGTTGTCGGTCGCGAGGGGGGTGCAGTGGTCGCGGCAGAAGGTCTGGCCCGACGTGCACGCGCCGCACACGCCGCTGTTGCACCCCTGCCCCGACGGGCACGCGCGGCCGCACGACCCGCAGTTGGCCACGTCCCCGGGGAGGTAGACGCAGTGGTCGGTGCAGAAGGTCAGGCCGCTCTCGCACCCGCCGCACACGCCGCTGTTGCACGACTGACCGCTCGGACACGCGCGACCGCACGCGCCGCAGTTCATGGGATCGGCCATGAGCGCGACGCAGTGGTCGGTGCAGAACGTCGTGCCGCTCGCGCATGCGCCGCACACGCCGCTGTTGCACGACTGACCGCTCGCGCACGCGCGACCGCACGCGCCGCAGTTCGCACTGTCTGACGACGTCGCGACGCAGTGGTCGGTGCAGAAGGTCGTGCCGCTCGGGCAACCGCCGCACACGCCGCTGTTGCACGACTGACCGCTCGAGCACGCGCGGCCGCACGACCCGCAGTTCATCGGGTCGGCCATGAGCGCGACGCAGTGATCGACGCAGAACGTGGAGCCGCTCGGGCAGCCGCCGCACGACCCGCCGCTGCACGACTGACCGCTCGCGCAGACGTTGCCGCACGCGCCGCAGTTCATCGGGTCGCCGTTGAGAAAGACGCAGTGATCGCGGCAGAAGGTGAGGCCCGGATCACACGCGACGCACGACCCGCTGTTGCACGACTGACCGCTCGGGCACACGCGGCCGCACGCGCCGCAGTTTCGTACGTCGTGCAGAATGTCAGCGCACGTCCCGCCGCAGGGTGCGAAGCCCGTCGAGCAGGTGATGTCGAACCTCGTGCCGCCGTCGGAGCCCATCGTGGCGTCCATGCCCGAGCCCGCGTCGGGGCCCGTCGTGGGCATCGTGCATCGGCCGCTCTGGCAGCTGTATCCGATGGGGCACGCGTTGCCGCAGCCGCCGCAGTTGTCAGGCTGCGACGCGATGTCGACGCAGCGGTCGCGGCAGAGGAGGAGCCCCGCGCCGCACGTGAGGACGTCGGGCGCGCCGGCGTCGGTGGGGCCGGGCATCAAGCAGCGTCCGTCGCCGCAGAGCTGACCCACGGGGCACGCGTTGCCGCACGAGCCGCAGTTGAACGTGTCGCCGAGCGAGACGCAGAAGCCGCCGCAGAGCACGAGGCCCGTCGCGCACATGACGCCCGCGTCCATGACGACGGCGGTGCAGCGTCCCGCGACGCACGACTGGCCCGAGGGGCACACGGTTCCGCAGCCGCCGCAGTTGGCGGGGCTGGTGGTCGTGTCGATGCAGGCGGCGCCGCACGCGGTACGACCCGCGGGGCACGACGTTCCGCCGTCGGTGGGCGTTCCCCCGACGCAGCTCCCGCCCGCGCAGGTCTGTCCAGTCGCGCAGGTGCGCGCGCAGCCGCCGCAGTTGCGCGTGTCGGTGAGGAAGCTCACGCACACCCCGCCGCAGTCGATCTGCCCGATCGTGCAGCGCGGCCCCGTGTCGACAGGCGCCGTGTCCATCGGAGGCGTCACGTCCATCGGAGGCGCCACGTCCATCGGGGGCGTCACGTCCATCGGAGGCGTCACATCCACCGGGGGCCTCACATCCACCGGAGGCGGCGCGTCCACCGGAGGCGGCGCATCCACCGGGGGCGTCACATCCATCGGAGGCGGCGCATCCACCGGAGGCATCGCGTCGGCGGGCATGGTGCCGTCGGTGGGGACGCTGCCATCGGTCGGCATCGCGACGCAGTTGCCCGACATGCACGCGCGATCGGCCGGACACGTGCGCCCGCACCCGCCGCAGTGGGTCGGGTTGGTCGACGGGTCGACGCACATGCGCTCGCACTCGATCTGTCCGCCCGAGCACCGCGCGCTGCCGTCGGCGACGTCAGGATCGGACGGCCCCCGGTCGTCGACGTTGACGACGTCCGCCGTGCTCGTGGGAGGACGCTCGTTGCCGCCGCACGCAGCGAGCAGCGTGAAGAGAAGGACTGAATGGTGGAGATGCCGCATCAGAAGCGCGAGTCTACGCGGCATCGAAGGGCCTTGACCACGGGGTCCGCGGAGGATTGAAGGCGCGACGCGCGCACCGCGACCGAGGCGACGCCCACGCTGATCCCCGTCGCCGCCTTCGCGCGAAGGGCGTTCGTCGCGCGACGTACCAGAGGCAACGCCTTGCTCGCGTCAGAGCGGCCAGTCTATCGTCCGACGCCTATGGACGCCTCGGAGAACAGGCCCTCGAACCCCGTCGCCGCTTCGAGGGGGACGCGGTCGTGACGACGACATCAGACGCGCTCGAGGTCGAGGTCGGCACCATCCGCGAGGCACTCACCGGCGCGCTCGCCCGCGGTGAGCTCGCGGAGCTCGACGGCTGGGAGCTCGACGACGTCGAGGCCGAGACCTTCCGAGGTATGTCCGTGCCTGGCATCCTCCTCACGCGCGGATACCGCACGCTGCACCTCTACCTGCTCCCGAGAGGGACCGCCTCCGCGGCGCACCACACCGAGCGCTACGACGTGCTCTACAACGACAGCGCGCTGACCAGGCGGTCCGCGAGCGCCGAGAGCCCCGTCGTCCTCGATCAGTTCCTCGCGTGGCTCGACGAGACCTTTCGCGCGCCTCAACCGAGCGCGCCGACGCCCGCGCAACGCGCCCCCGTCGCGGTGCCGCACGCGCTCGCAGAGGAGCTCCCCGTCATCCGTGGCGCGCTCGCCGACGCGCTCGCGCGCGGAGAGATCGCGGAGCTCGTGGGCTGGTCCCTCGACGGTGTCGAGGCCGAGGTCTTCCGCGGCCGCTCGGTGCCTGGCGTGCGTCTCTCGCGCGGCGACCACACGCTGCACCTGCACCTCCTGCCCGCGGGCTCCGAGGCCGCCGCGCACCGCACCGAGCGCTACGACGTGCTCTACGACGACAGCGCGCGCACCACGAAGGCCGCGCGCGGACAGCAGCCCGTCGTCCTCGATCAGCTTCTGGCGTGGCTCGGCGCTGCCTTCCAACCACCGACGGAGACCGCGACACCCGCGACACCCGCGACACCCGCGGCGCCCTCCCCGGTGCTCGACATCGAGGTGCGCACGCTCCGCAAGGCGCTCACCGGCGCGCTCGAACGCAGAGAGATCGCAGAGCTCGCGGGGTGGGCGCTCGACCGCGTGGAGGCCGAGA
>JBPOHC010000050.1:0-4113 GCA_052035985.1 Myxococcota bacterium
TGTCGTCGTGCTTCGCAATCGCGTGGTTCCGAGCGGTCGGCCCGGGCCTATGGACGGCGGTGCTCAAACCCGCCGCGCAGCTCGACGAGCCCTTCGGCCTGCGTCAGCCCGTGTTCGTCGTCGGCCACGGGCTCGCGCGTGATTTTCACGACCGCGCGCTGCTGCAAGCGCCCCCCGCAGACCTCGCGCTGCACCCCGACCCTCGCGTGCGCATCGTGGTCTCCGACGCGCCCCTCGCGAGCGCCACCTGCGCGGCCTGGTCGGCGCGCGATCGCAGCGGCGTCGTCGCGGTCTCTCCCGCGGCGCGCCCCGCGACGCTCTCGGCGGAGCACTACCTCTTTCAAGTGCTCGGCGCGTCGCTGCGTCGGAGAGACCTCTTCGCCGAGGTCGAGCCCGTGCGTCGACACTCGGAGTTCATCGGCCGCGAGTCCGTCGTTCACGAGGTGCTCGCGCACATCGTCGGCGGTCACTCGGTGGGGCTCTTCGGGCTCCGTCGCGTGGGCAAGAGCTCGCTCCTCGGGCGCGTCGAAGACCTGCTCGAAGGCGACCCCACGTCGGTCACCTGCACCGCGATGCTGCAGGGCAACTCCACGCGCCTGAGCTCGGGGCGCTGGTGGCTGCTCGCGTCCGACCTGCTCAGCGCGTGGCAGCAGAAGGTCACGCGCTTCGCCGCGGCGACCTCGTCGAAGATCCGCCCGAAGGTCGAGGCGCTCACCGCGGCCATCAAGGCCAGCGTGACCGACACGCGGCGCCTCGCGGCGGCATTCGAACGCGACCTGCGCGCGCTGCTCAAGGCCGCCGACGCGCTCGCGCGAGAGAGTGACCGACCCGCGGCGAGGCTCGTCGCGATCCTCGACGAGTGCGACCACCTCTACCCCGACCGTCCGCACGCGGGGTACTGGCGCGAAGACTTCTTCTCGCTGTGGAACACCCTCCTCGACGTGCGCCGCTCGCTCGAGCAGCCCGAGCGCCTGGTGTTCGTCATGGGCGGCGTGAACCCCGCGGGCGTCGAGCGCGGGATGTGGCACGGGCCGGCCAACCCGCTCTTCGAAGTGCGCCCGATCTTCCTCGGTCCGATGCCCGCAAACGAGGCCGCCGAGCTGCTCACGAGCATCGGTCGACGCATGGGCCTCGCGTTCACGCGCGAGGCGGTCGAGACCGCGTACTCGCTCGTCGGGGGATACCCCCTGCTGCTGCGAAAGCTCGGGAGCAGCGTGCACCACAGCGACCCCGGGCGAGGGGCGAGCGTCGAGGTGACGGCGCACCAGGTGAGCGCCGCGTTCCGCCGTTCGAAGCGGCTGTTTCTCTCGCAGGTCGAGTGGACGCTCGCGCACCTGCGCGTCGTCGCGCCCGAGGAGGAGAAGCTCCTGCGCGACCTCGCCACGGGCGGTCCGCAGGCCTACGAAGACGTGTGGGGCAAGGTCGAGTACCGCGACACCTTCGCGCACCACCTCGAGCGCTTCGGCCTCGTGGAGTTTGACGACGACCGGCCCGAGGTGGCGATTCCGGTGATCGTCGACGCGATTCGCAGGCCCGCGCCGAGCGAGTTCGACGAGCAGTTCAGGCTGCTCAAGGAGCTCGTCGACACGGTCGAAGACGCCATGCGCCGCCGCCTCGCGGCGGACCTCTCGGTGACCGCTCCGCAGGCCGAGCGAGAGCACGAGTGCGAGCGCCTCGGGCAGAGCGCGACGGACGCGATTCACACGCTGCTCAACGCCATTCCCGCGGACGCGAAGAACCGCGCCCTCACGCGGCAGCAGCTCCTCGACATCGGCGCGTCGTCGGGCATCGGCGCAGTGCTCGAGTCGCTCGGGTGGAACGACTACGAGATCCTGCTCGCCAAGTTCTACGACCAGATCGCCTGGTTCGGCCCCTCGCTGGAGCGCGCCGAGCGCCTCCGCTCGATTCACGACCGCGCCAACGAGTGCCACCTCGTCCGCCACAACAACCGCATCGAGCTCAAGGCCCTCATCGCGCGCGACGGCTTCGCCGAGGTCTTTCGACGCATCGATCAGGTGCGCGAGATGTGCTCGGGCTGAACGCGACCCTCCCCCACTCCGCACAGGATCACGCGATGCACTGGATGATCTATGGCCTCGCCGCGCAGGCGGTCTACGCCGCGGGCAACCACCTCGACTCGCACATCGTCGCGCAGCGGGTGAAGGGCCCCGCCTCGATGCCGATCTACACCGCCCTCGTCGTGCTCGCGATGTCGATCGCGGCCTTCGTCACCTCGGGCATGCCCGTGCTCGGCCTCGACGGCGCGTGGATCGTCGCCTCGGGCTTCTTGCTCATGATGTCGACGGTGTTCTACTTCCGCGCGATCGCGGTGAGCGACCCGGCCTTCGTGTCGGCGATGTTTCAGGTCAACGCCGTGTTCACCCTCGCGCTCTCGCGGGTCTTTCTGCACGAGCACCTCAGCGCCTCGCGCCTCGCAGGCTTCGCGTTGATCCTGAGCGCGGCGTTCATCCTCTCGCTCGAGCGCGTCGAAGGGAGGCTGCGCCTCGGGCGCGGCTTCTGGCCCATCATCATCGCCGACCTCTTCTGGGCCCTCGCGACGGTGATCGTGAAGCAGGCCTTCAGCACGAGCTCGTTCCTCCCGGTGATGGCCTACGAGGGCTTCGGCGTGGTGCTCGGCGGCGTCGCCGTGGCGCTCTCTCCGACGGTTCGCGCGGCCTTTCGCACGAGCCTCCGCGAGTCGGGCGCGACGGTCATCGGGCTGGTGTGCCTGACCGAGGCCGTGGGCTTTCTCGCCAAGGCGCTCTTCTACCTCGGCGTCTCGGTCGGCCCCGTGGCCCTCGTGTCGGCGCTCGGCGGCACGCAGCCCTTCTTCTCGATCGCATGGGGGTGGCTCCTCGCGCTCACGCTCCCGCGGCTCTTTCCGCAGCAGACGGGCGGCGCTCGCCTCGCCCGGAGGGTCGCGCTCTGCACGGTTCTGATGGCGGGTATCTGGCTCTGTCGATAGAGTTCCGACGCGGCATGCCACGGCCTCGAACTGCCTACGGTGAAGTTGTTTCGATGCGACGATCACGCCTCGTGCACGGTGACCACAGCCCCGCGCGAGGCGCGCGCCCCTTCGCGGTCATCGCCCTCGCGGCGATCGGCTGCGTGCCCGACTCGTGGACGTTTGCGACGATCTCCGACGCGCCCCGCGACGCGGCCGATGTGGTCGCGAGCGACGCCACCGACGCGGGCGATGTGGTCGCGAGCGACGCCACCGACGCGGGCGATCTCACCGACGTCAATCACGGAGACGACGCCGATGCGCCGCGCTGCGACGACGCGTGCGTGAGCGGCTGCGAGCGAGGGCTCGTGGCGCTCTACCGCGGCGACGGAGACGCGCGCGACGCGATCGGCGCCCACCACGGCACCGCCTCACCGAGCGTCACCTACGTCGACGGACGCTTCGGCCGGGCCTTCGACATGGGCGGCTCGCCCGACTTCGTGACCTTGCCCGCGGCGGTGGGCGACTTCGCAGGCGACTTCACGATCGCGCTCTGGTTCAGGTCTGCGAGCGGCGGAGAGCTCATCACCCGGCGCCCGAGCTGCGCGGCGCCGCACACCTTCGCGGGCTTCGACACGGGGGTCGCAGACACCGGGATCTTCGCGTCGGAGGTGTTTCCCGTCGGCGGGTATTTCGTCTTGCGTGCGTCGGTGCGCTCCGACCTCGGGGCCTGGCATCACGGCGCGCTCGTGCGGCGCGGCGCAGTGTTCGAACAGTGGCTCGACGGCGTCAGGGGCGACACGCAGGCGTCGCTCGGGGGCTTCGTCGACCCCACCGCGTCGCCCCTCTACCTCGGCGTCGGTCGATGCGTGCGCGGCTCACCGGGCAGCGACGACACGGCCGACGCGAGGCAGTGGTATCGCGGCGCGATCGACGAGGTGGCGCTCTACGACCGCGCCCTCTCGCCCGCGGAGCTCATGGCTTGGGCCGATGGGAGCTGCGCGCCGTAGGGCCCTCAGGTCACGACGACCTTCACCGTCGCCCCGCGCGCGAGGCTGAATCGAATGCTGCCGCCCTCTCGGACGATGAGCGCGGTGCCGTCGATGTCGGCCTTGATGAGGTCTTGCCGCGCGCGAAAGAGCACTGTGTTGAGCTCGATGTTGGTCTGC
>JBPOHC010000339.1:0-4993 GCA_052035985.1 Myxococcota bacterium
GCGTAGCGAACGCCTGCGCCCGAGGTGCTCCACGCGACGCCGTAGCCCTCGCCGTCCCAGTCGAGGGCCATGCCGTTGAAGCCCGACGTCTCGCGCGCGACCTCTACGATCGCGGGCTCTACGGTGGGCCCGTCGAAGGTCGCGAGCGCGATGGAACTCTGTCGGATGAGCAGCGCGCTCCAGCGTCCGTCGGCGACGATGAGTGGCGGCGCTCCGATGGTGAGGTAGCTGGCGTTGGGGATGGTCACCGCGCGCGCATCAACGATCGCTCCGTCGCGCGAGAACGTGTGAAAGACGACCCTGCCGTTGTCTTGCACGAGCACGCCCCACTGATTGCGCGCGGCGTTCCAGGCGACGACGGGGCTGTGGGTCATCACGTCGTCGTGGGGGAGCACCTGTGACGCGCTCACGGCGTCGTCGTCGAGGTCGACGCGTTCGAACCATCCGGCGCGTGAAGTACGGTCGTCGTCGAAGACCACGGCCCACACGTTCTCGCTCCGCGGTGCGGCGTAGGCGAAGGCGCTGAGGTGTCCGTCGCGCGGGGTGATGACGGCGTGGCGCGAGGGCGTGAGCGTCGCATCGAGCGAGGCCGCGTGGACCTCGAGCTGACTCGTCCCCGTGCGCTCGCTCCATGTGATTCCCCAACGGTTCCCCGCGGCGACGATGCGAGGGAGCTGGATGGGCGCAGGGGAGCGCGCGAGCTCGCGGCCGAAGCGCTCGCCGTCGCCGTCGCGCAGGCGATCGAGCGAGACGCGCGGAGGGGCGTCGCGCGCGGCGCGTGAGGGCGAGGGCTGAGCCTGCGCCGAGGCGCAGCCGAGGGTGAGCAGCAGAGCGCAGAGCGGTCGACGCATGGCGCCGTGGAACGTGCCACATCGCGCGGAGTTCTGCGGGGACTGCGTTCAGAACGAGACGATGGTGGGCCCCGCGTCGACGAGCCCGAGGGCGACCATCGAGCCCCAGAGGGCGTTCACGATCACGAGCGGCGCGATCGAGCGGAGCACGTGAGGGATGAGCGCAGTCCACGAGGGGTGCGCGTGCGCTTCGGCGCGTCGGGCGCGACGCCAGACGAAGAGCGCGGCGCCGAAGGCGACGTAGGTGAAGACGTGGTTCCAGGGGCAGAAGGGGCAGAGCGCGGGGAGCGTCACGAGGAGCGCCCAGAAGCGCAGGGTGAAGAGCGACGCGACGCCGAGCCAGAACGCGAGCGTTCGCGCGAGGTGGACGCGGTGCTCGGGGTAGCGCCGCGTTCCGACGAACCACCAGTACGCGGCGCCGAGAAAGAAGCCGAGGCCGAGCGTGGCGTTGGGGACGAAGAACGCGCGCGCCTCAGGCGAGACGAGCACGCGATCGCAGTCGACCCCCGCGGACCACGAGCAGAGCCCCGTGTGCGGAGTCACCCAGGGAGCGGGTCGTCCGTGGAGCGCGAGGTAGCGCCACGAGAGGTACGCGCAGTCGACGACGGCGACAGAGAGCGCGACGGCGAGCGTGCGCGACGCAGACCACGGAGCGCGAGCGCGCAGAGAGGGAGCCACCGACGCGAGTAGATCATGGGCGGAGTGGGGAGGTGAGGCGCTACGACGGGCCGAGGCACGCGGAGGTCGTCGGCCTCCACGGAGGGCGCGGGAGCACGAGGTCCCACGAGCGCCGACGGACCAGAGGGACGCGTGTGTCGAGCGCAGCGTGGGAGAGCGCAGCGTAGGTAGACCTCTCACGCAGCAGTGAACGACATAGGCGGGTCCACTGTTCGGCGACGGCGCGTCGATCACCTCCGCGTATCGCGAACTCGAGGAGATCCACCTGCGGCTGCACGACGGTGGTCACGTGGCGCTTGAACACCCCGACGATGCCCGGTCGCTTCTTGATGCCATCGAGGCCGAGCTTCTCGATCGTCGTCGCGCCCAGACGGCTCCCTCCTCGTGGTCGAGCGCGCCATGCTCCGCCGCGGTCTTCTGCGAAGACGATGTGATCGAGCGGGTCGATCTCGCTCGGGTCGATCAGCAGCGGACGCTCCTGCCCTGGCGGCGGTTGCTCGGCAGAGAGCGGGACGCTGCCCTGCTCCAGCGGGAACCATGTGAGCTTCTGGCCGTTGCAGTCGGCGCAGATGAGCATGAGATTCTGCCACGTCCACGCGAGCCACCAGTAACCGTCGCGCGCGTCGGTGATGACCCGGCTTGCGCGCTGCTTCGGGCGGTAGTGCTCGACGGGGTCACGTTCGCCTTCGAGGCCCTTCTCGCAGTACCAGCACTTGTTGCCGACGACCTCTTTCAACGCGGCGAGTGACGCGTCGCGATAGCCGTCGAACCCGGTGTTCTGCGGGGGCGCGGTCTCGCCTGGCGGCTGCGCTGCGACGATCGCGCGAAGGGCGGGGAGATGCGTCGCCCTGGCTTCGGCGAGCGCTGGAGGTTCGGCGGCGGGACGTTCGAGGCGGATCAACGCGCGGTCCTCGGTTCGGGCTCCCATCCCGGGTCGACGTCGTTGTCGCGGAGCTTCTTTCGAAGCAACAACATCCGCGACTCCTCGGCGTCGTCGCGGTCGGGGTTGTTCGCGAGGAAGGAGTAGTCCTGCAGCGCGCTCCCGAGCTCGGAGGGGTAGAGCTCACGGATGCCGAAGAAGTGCTCGTAGATCTCGCTGCCCGTCTTGAGGGCGGGACTGACGGGCGCCTCGCGGACCGTGACGTTGCCCGCCTCGTCGAGCCCGAGGACGAGCACCTCCTCGCGACGGAGCCCCGGAAGCACCATCGGGGAGTGCGTCGTCGCCACGAACTGCACGCGGGGAAAGGTCTTCTTGAGCGCGGGGACGAGCATCGCCTGCCAGCGAGGGTGCAAATGCAGATCGATCTCGTCGATGAGCACCAGCCCCTCGATGTCGCACGGTGCGACGGGCGCACCGAGATCGAGGAACACCTGCCCGATCATGTCGGCGACCCAGGCGATCGTGGCCTGAAAGCCCTGCGAGAGCCACGAGGCGGGCACCTTGAACGACGTGGGACCGGAGCCGAGTTCGAAGCGCTCCATGTCGACGAGGTCGCGGCTGCTCCGCACGCCGCCGCGTCCGCGCAGCTCGACCCCCGTCACGGAGATCACGTCGTCGCCGTGGGGAAAGATCCCCGGGAGGTCTTGCGCCGCGTCGCCGATGAGCACGTCGCAGAGCGTTCTGGCGAAGGCGCGCGAGAGCTCATCGCCCGAGAGCCGGGCGAGCACGTCGGCGAAGCCCGTCGCGATGAGCGCATCGTTTCCGAAGAGCGAGCGGAGCCGCGCGATGGAGCGGAGCGACGAGCTCTCGCGATCGGAGCGCACGTCGTCCGAGAGCGGGAGCGCGCGCGAGGTTCCGTACCCGGCGACGAACCAGCGAGGGAGGTCCCTCCCTCGGATCATCTCGATCGGGTGAGTGGGCGCCACGGATTCTGGCGTGCCCGAGGGAGCCGGGGGGAGATAGCCCGAGTTCCCGACGAAGACCTTCCAGGAGAGCCCGGTCCAGAGATGCGACTCGATGGGACGCGGAGCGTGCTCGCCGGGGCCCGTATAGGCGAACTCGGGCGAGGCACCTCCGCCGTGGGTCGGCAGAAAGGTCGCCGTGATGTGGCACTCGGACTGGGTCCTGCGATCGGGGAACGATCCCGCGCTGGTGAGCTGGTTCGCCCCCGTCTGTCCCACGGCCGCGAGCGCGATGGCACGGAGGAGCGTCGTCTTGCACATCCCATTCTCCCCGACGAACAGGGTGAAGGGCCTCGGCGCGTCTCCGTCCGCGAACGAGCACTCGAGCTCTCGGATCATCTTCACGTTCTTGAGCGAGAGCTTCGTGAGGTACATCGCCGCCGCGGATCATGCCCCACGGCTCCGCGCCGTGTACACAAGGCCGCGATGCGTCCGCGCGTCGAGTTGCTCCCCGCAGACCACCGGAAGCCGCTCCGACCGGCCGAGGTGCTCTCCTCCGGTCGTCGGAGACCGCTCCGACCGGCCGAGGTGCTCTTCGCCGGTCGTCGGAGAGCGCTCCGACTGGTCGAGGCGCGCTCCGCTGGTCGTCGGAGACCGCTCCGACTGGTCGGGGCGCGCTCCGCTGGTCGTCGGAGACCGCTCCGACTGACGCTCCTAAAGTCTCCAGAGGTCCCCGCCGTAACAAGGGAGCATGAGGGGGAAGTGGTCCCCCTCGGCCCTCAACCGAAAGGGACGAGTTCCATGGAAGCACTGCGAAAATCGCACGGCGTCGACGTCGTGCTGGGCGCCCTGCGGATCCTCTCGATCCGTTGCAGCTCGCGCCCCGAGTCGAAACCGATCGCGGCCGAGATGGCCGAGATTCGCGCGGGCGTGCGCGACAAGAAGGACGCCTGGGAGACCGCGCGTGACGAGCGCATGGCCGCCAACTGCGAGATCGCCTACTGCGACTCCGGCGTCGACGGTGCCGTGATGACGCTCTCGCGGCAGGCGACGGCGATGGTCGACGGGAAGACCGACGACAACCGCTACCGCAACCTCTTCCCCGCGGCGCCGGGCGCGCAGTTGAAGCCCGTGGGTGGCGCCGCGCAGAAGCAGTTCGTGAAGGGCGTCCTCCGCGCGCTCGACGAGGGAGAAGACATCGCCGAGCTCCGCCCGCTCGGCAAGCCCATCGCGAAGGCGCAGAAGAGCCTCGATACCGCCTCCGACGCGCGCGACGACCTCCAGGTGACCGAGGACCGCGCGAGGACCGCGCTCGACATCGAGCTCGACGCGGCGCGCGAGGCGTACAACCAGTCGTGGCACCGGCTCAACGTGATCTTCCCCAAGGACAAGGCCCTCGTGGAGAGCTTCTTCCGCACGCTGACCGTGAAGGAGAAGTCCGTCGAGCCCGCTGACCCCGCCGACCCGCCGAAGTAGCGCGACGCGAAGCCCCGTCATCCCCTACGGCGGCGACTCGGGGCGGATCACCCGCGCGACGCGGCGACCGAACGCGAGGTCGACGTCGATCTCCTCGTCGGGCTCCACGCCGCCGCGGAACCGCACCAGGCGCGTGAGCGGCTTGT
>JBPOHC010000887.1:0-1791 GCA_052035985.1 Myxococcota bacterium
GATCGGCGCGCTCCGCACCCTGCGTGGGGAGCGCTTGACCGCCCCGATGCGCTCGAACTCGTGCGCTCGCTCATGGAAGAGTCCGTGGTCGTCCCCGAGGTCGTCGTCGAGGACGATGCGACGCCGTGGAGGTTCGAGCGAGACGGCACGATGACCCTCGCCGGCGCCTGGGACGACGATCCCACGCTCGTCCTGGTCCGGGCCCCTCATGGGCGCCTGCTCCCCGAGCGCGGCTGGCTCAAGCCCGTCGACATCGGCACGAGCACGCTCGCAAAACGGAAGCTCACCTTCATCGCCGAAGGCGCATCGCGTCGCTCGACCGCGCGCCTCCTCGACCGGCCCGAAGCTTCGTGGGACTCGCTCCCCACCGACGGCTGGCCGCTCGCGACCTCGGGTCCCCTCCACCTCGTGCAAGGTCCTCCGGGGACGGGCAAGACCTGGACGGCGACGGAGACCGTTCGGTGGATCCTCGAGCGCGAGCCTTTCGCGCGAATCCTCGTCTGCGCGCGCGAACACCTCGCGCTCAACCACCTCGCCCAGCAGCTTCGTCTGCGCGTCGGGGTGCGAGGAGCGGGCCTCCCGCCGCTCCTGGTTCGCGTGCTCCCGGATCGCAAGGCCAGGGACATCCTGGTGGGCGACGTGGCCGACCTGCAGGGCGCCTGCGCGGAGCCGCTCGGGCGGTCGCTGTGGCGTTCGCGGCACCCGGAGGCCACACCCACGGCCTGGGGGTGGGTCGAGCGTCAGCGCGGCGGACTCGACGCTCCCTGGGTCGCGGAGTCGGCGCGTCAGGAGGCCTCGCTCGTCTGCTGCACGACCACCGACCCCTGGCTCGTCGAGCAGCTCGACGACGTGCGCGGCGCCGTCTTCGACTGGCTCATCGTCGAGGAGTCGGGGAAGTGCTACCTGAGCGACCTGATCGCGCCGATGGCCCTCGCGCGCCAGTGGCTCCTCATCGGCGACCACAAGCAGCTCCCGCCCTACCAGTTGCGCGAGGTCGCCGAGAACCTCGAGCGGGTTCAGCGCGCGACGCCCGAGCAGCTCGCGCGCGGCGCGGACACGCGCGACCTCCTCGACGCGCGGCGGATGCGTCCCGAAGGTGCGACCGATCGTGCGATCGTCGCGTGGCTCCAGCCCTTCAAGCACCTGTTCGAACTCGCCGAGAAGGCGCCCGGTCGAGCGGTGACGCTGCGCAGTCAGTGGCGCATGGAGCGTCCGCTCTCGGACCTCGTGGGCGAGACCTTCTACGAGGCGCCGTTCGAGCACCGCAAGCCCGCGCGCGACTGGACGCGCCCGACGCATCGCTGGCTCGACGGAAGGCACGACCTCGTCTGGATCGACACCCCCACGGCGCGCGACGCCGCGCGGTTCGGTGACGAGCCCGCGGAGGGGCGTTCGCTGCGAAACCAGGGCGAGGCGGAAGTGATCGCGAACCTCCTCAAGACGTTCGCGCGCCGTGACCTGGAGCGTATTTCCCTCGCGGTGTTGACGCCGTATCAGGGGCAGAAGGACCTGCTGCGCGCGCGGCTCGAAGGCTTCGCCGACCCCGCGATCGTGTTCACGACGGACGAGTTTCAGGGCAAGGAGCGCGACATCATCGTGCTGTCGCTCGTGCGCAACAACGACCGCCCCACGCCGCGGGGGCGGTGGGGCTTCGTGCTCGACGCACCGCGCCTGAACGTGATGTTCAGTCGCGCCCGGCAGGTGATGGCGGTGGTCGGGTGCGCCGCGCACGTCGCCCAGACCGGACTCGCAGACAACGACCCGCTCGCGGCCGTCGTGGAGGGCTTTCGC
>JBPOHC010000507.1:0-1500 GCA_052035985.1 Myxococcota bacterium
GACCTCGTGGACGCGGACCTGTCCGGAGCGCTCTTCGAGAACGTGAGCTTTCGTGAGGCGAAGCTCGCCCGCGTGACGCTCCGGGAGTCGATCCTCACCGGCTGCGACTTCACGGGCGCGGACATGACCGGCGCGACGCTGCGGCTCGCGACGCTGCACGAGTGCGCGCTCGCCGAGGTCAAGCTCGCGCGGGCGAACCTCACCGCGCTCAAGGCGAACGCGTGCAGCTTCGGGTTCGCGGATCTCGAAGGCGCCGATCTGGTGCTCGCGGCGTTCGTGGGCGGCTCGTTCGCGGGGGCGAAGCTCTCTCTCGCCAACCTCGATCGCGCGACGCTCCTCGACGTGAACGTGCAGAACCTCGATCTCTCGCGCGCCGATCTGGCGTTCACGCACATCCTGAACAGCGACCTGACCACGGTGACGCTCGCGGGTGCGCGCTGCCGGAGCGCCGTGTTCATCGGGAGCTCGTTCGCGGGGATGGACCTCTCCGGGATGGACCTCACGCTCTCGCAGCTCACCGGCGCCAACCTCGCGGGCGCGGTCCTCTGCGGCGCCACGCTCACCCAGTGCAACTTCAAGGGAGCGGATCTCCGTGGCGCGCGGCTCGACGGCGCCAACGCGATCAACGCCCTGTTCGTCGAGGCTGACCTCTCGGGCGCGAGCTTGCGCCGCGCGACGCTCCGCCAGGCCATCTTCGTCGATGCGCAGCTCGCCGGCGCCGACCTCACGCACGCGGATGTCTATCAAGGCATCTTCCACCGCGCGCGCTGCGAGCGGACGCGCTACCCGGCGGCGGAGCTGACCTACGCGGACTTCTCGCACGCGAGCGTCGAGGGCGCGGACTTCACCGGCGCCACGCTCTTCCGAACGCGGTTTCATCGCACGCGCGACGAGGGAGCGATCTTCACCAGCCGCGCGACCGCGCTCGGCGATGACACGGCGCTCGCCCAGGCGGAGACCTGGCAAGAGCGAATGAAGGCCATGCCCGGCTGAGCCGGCGAGGAGGAAGATTCATGAAGGCCGCAGCAAGGAAGAGAGAGCCGCAGCTTGCATCTCAGGAGATCGGGCGTGTCGTCGCCGCGAAGGCGGGCGCCTTCGCGATCGACGCGGGCGCGGGCGACTACGACGCGCGACGCGCAGTGAGCTGCCTCGTCGAGCCGCTCGTCGGCGACGTGGTCCTGGTCTCGGTGAGCCCGGCGGGCGCGTGCTACGTGCTGGCCGTGCTCGAGCGCGAGGCGCGCGGGGCGAGCATCGCGGTGGATGGGGATCTCACGGTGAAGCTGCCCGCGGGGCGCTTCCTTGTCGCCGCGGCAGACGGCGTTGACCTCGTCACGGGCGCGGCCGCCACGATCACGGCCGGCGAGGTGAAGGTAAACGCCCGCGCTGGCAGCGTGCTCGTCGAGAGCCTGTCGGTCGTCGGCAGCGTGGTGCAAGCCCAGGTCGAGAAGGCGAAGTTTTACGCGTCCGTGATCGACACCTCGGTCGAGCGGCTCACGCAGC
>JBPOHC010000880.1:0-5737 GCA_052035985.1 Myxococcota bacterium
TGATGCCCTCGACGCTGCGCTACCCGAAGCGCGGCGTCGGCGCGTGGCCGTGGATGGTGCTCGTCCCCGCGAGCGTGATCGCGCAGTGGTGGATGGTGATGCGCTGAGTTCAGCCCGCGCGACGCAGGGCGCGGTCTCGGGCGTCTTCGGTCGCGCACACGTCGATCGATGACAGGGCCACGACGAGCGCGATACGCGACGCTCCCTCGCTCGCGAGGCGCTCTTCGAGGCGGCCGGAGAGAAACGCTCCTACGCACGAGGTCCATCGGTCGAGCGAGCGCTCATCGCGGCGCGCGCGGAGGCGGTCGAAGGTCGCGCGGAGGGCGTTGGCGACGGGGTCGAAGGCCAGCTCGGGGCAGGGCGCGCCGTGCACGATCGCGAGGTGCCGCTCGACGCGCAGTCGCGCCTCGTCGTCGGAGAGAGCGCGGTCTGCGAGGAGCGCGTCGACGGCGCGCGCATAGGCCCCGAGCTCGAAGGGAATCGCGGCGGCGTCGCGCTCGGCGCACGCGGTCACGGGGACGCGAGCGCGCGTGCGGTGAGACACGGCGCGGACGAACGGTCCGTTGGACTTCATGGCGATCACCTCGTCGGAGAGTGGAGCGCGTCTGCGCACCCGGCGGGAGTCTCTCAACACCCGTGCCGCTCCATCGCAGGGCCGAACGGTCGCGGCGCGGGGGCGATCGAGAAGCGCCGCGCGCAACGTCGCGGGCGGGTTGAGAAGCGATCGGCGCAAGCGACGCCGCGATGCGGCCTTGAGACGCTCGCCGCGTTGGACTACCAATCGGGCGCCCAACCGTCCCCTCTTCGCCAGGAAACGAGGCAGTACCCGTATGTGCGGTGTGATCGGTCTGATCGTCGAGCGCTCTCGCAAGGACCTTGGCCGCGTGGCCGCCGAGCTCCTCAAGACGCTGGAGTACCGGGGCTATGACTCCACGGGCGCGCTCTTTCAGGGCGACTCCGCCGAGCCGCTGACCCTGCTCAAGGGCGTCGGGGCTCCCTCGGCGATGGTGCACGAGCTCGGCATCGTCGATCAGCAGGGCAAGATCTTCTGCGGTCAGGTGCGCTGGGCCACCTTCGGCGCCGTCACGCAGGCCAACTCGCAGCCCCACCTCGTGCGCTGCAAGATCACGATGTACGGCGCCCACAACGGCAACGTGACCAACTGCGACGAGCTCAAGGCGTGGCTCACATCCGAGGGCCACGCCGTGCTCTCGGACAACGACGGCGAGATGGTCGTGCACACCATCGAGCACTACTTCGCCCTCGCGCTCGAGCGTGAGCACCACGAGATGCGCAACGACGCCGAGACGCGCCGACGCTGCATGCGCGCCGCCATCACCCGCGCGAGCGGACGCCTCCAGGGCAGCTTCGCCGCCGTCGTGGTCGACCCCGTCTCGCAGCGCATGTGGGCCATCAAGAGCGGGTCGAGCCTCTACTTCGGCTTCGGTCACGACGACGTGGGCGGGCGCTTCTGCATCGCGTCGAGCGACCTGTCGTCGGTGCTCAAGCTCACGCGCGTGCTCGTCCCGCTGCGCGAGGGAGAGTTCGTCGAGTACACCGCCGAGGGCTACGAGCTCCTCGCGACGCGCGACGGCGACGGACGACGCGCGGGCGACCGCATCGAGCGCGAGCCCGTGCGCTCGCGCCTCCGCGCCAAGGACACGGCCCTCGTCCCCCCCTTCGCGTACTTCATGGATCAGGAGATCGCCGCGCAGGAGGCCACCGGACGCGGCGTGATCACCATGTTCCAGGGAGGCAGCGACGCGCTCAAGGCGCTGCGCCCGTGCCTCGAAGGGGTCGAGGCGCACGGCGGCGCTGCGCACCTCGACGCGCTCCTCGGGCTCTACGACGACGATGACATTCGTCGGGCCTTCCACGCCGCGGTCGACGCTGCTCCCTTCGCGGCCCTCCTCTCGCGCGTTCCCGAAGACTTTCGGAGGGCCACCGAGGCGCTCTCGGCGGGGCAGATCCCCGAGGCGCTCTCGTCGTCGGAGCGGGGCTTTCTCGCGGACCTCGTGCCGATGACCCGCGGCTCCGAAGATCGCCTCGCGGTGCGCGTGCTCGACGCGATCCTGGAGCGCGCCGAGGTCGACGAGTTCACGCACGTCGTCGACCGCTTTCTCACGCTCGCCACGGAGTGCCTCGCGCGCGCCGGGCGCATCTACGTCGTGTGCTGCGGGTCGTCGTTTCACGCCGCCAAGGCCGCGACGCTCTTCTTCAACGACGTGGCCTGCGCGGAGCTCATCCCGATCCTCCCCGGCGAGTTCCGCGGGCAGTACTCGCAGTCGCTCCGTGACGGTGACCTCTTCGTCGCCGTGAGCCAGAGCGGCGAGACCAAGGACCTCATCGACGTGCTCAACCAGGTCATCGCGTCGGGTCGAGACATCCGCCGCGTGTCGCTGGTCAACAACGTCAACTCCACGCTCGCTCAGGAGAAGAGCGACGTGGTGATCCCGCTGCGCTGCGGCCCCGAGGTGGCGGTCCCCGCGACCAAGAGCTTCATGAACCAGATGACGGTGTTCTACTGCCTGGCCCTGCGCCTCGCGGCCCGTCGCCTGCCGAAGCTCCCCGACGACGACGCGCGCAAGCCGAGGCTCCTCGAGGAGCTCGCGCGGCGCGAGGCGCAGCTCCCGTCGCTGCCGCTGCTGGTGCGAGAGACGATCTCGAGCACCGAGGCCGAGGTCGAGCGCGCCGCGCAGATGCTCTACCTCGTGCCGAGCGCGCACATCCTCGCGACGCGCATCACCGCCGTCGCGCGCGAAGGTGCGCTCAAGATCCGCGAGGTGGTGCTCAACCACACCGAGGGCTTCGAAGGCTCCGAGTTCAAGCACGGGCCGAACACCATCCTCGGGTTCAACACGGTCTTCGGCGCTTCGAACGTCGACGCGCTGCTCACGGAGCTCGGGCGCGTGCTCGACACGCTCCTCGCTCGGGCCTGGGAGGCAGGGCTCTCGCCCGCGTCGTCGCGGCGTCTCGCGCAGGCGGCGACCGACGCGCTGCTCAAGCCGTCATCGTCAGCGCTCACGCTCACGCCCGCGGAGCGCGAGGTCTTCGACGCGGTAGTCTCGCGCGACGCGCTGGTGGCGTCGCTCTATGCGGACTATCCGCTGCTCTACGTGACGGGCCCCGACGAGCGCGACGTGAACCTCACGGTGTCGGCGATCAACACGCACAAGATCCGCGGCGCGAGCACGGTGATCGTCGCGGAGGAGAGCGCCGCGCTGCGGCTCGCGGCGAGCAAGGCCCCGGCGGACAACGCGCGCTACGCGTGGGCGTACATCTCGTTGCCGCGTACGGATGACACGCTGATGACGGTGTTCTCGAGCACGGTGGTGCTCCAGCGCCTCGCGCTGAAGATGAGCGTGCTGAAGATGCAGTACCTCGACCGCCTCGGGATCAAGGACCACGGGGTCCACCCCGACGTGCCGAAGAACGTGAGCAAGTCGATCACCGTGGACTGAGGGCGACGCGCCGCTTCGCGCCGAGATCGAAGGAACGGCGCGACGCGTGTCGCGGCACACCTCGCCGTGCGCGATTACGTCGTGCGTGCGCGCAGGGTCGCGAGCTCAACACGGGCGCCGTGCGTCCGCCGCGCAACGAGAGGATCGACGCGCGGCGGTCAGTGCGCGTCGGCAACGGTTCGTCGCGGGCGAAGCGAGCGTTCTCCAGGGGTTCGTGCATCGCAGCGAGCGCGGAATGTCCGTTGCTCATTCATCGGACCATGAACCGATGGATCTTCGTATCTGGGATCTTCGTTCTCTCGTCGTGTGTGGGTGAACGCGGCCGCTCTTGCCGACAGCAGAGCGATTGCGTGATGGACGCAGGCGACGCTGGAGGGACCATCTGCACAAACCAGGGGAGGTGCGAGTCAGAGTGCCGGACCAACCGTGACTGCCCGGCCAGCGCGTTCTGCGCGAGCTCTTGCGGGGTGTGCTTCTACGCGAACCTCTCGCTCGCGACGTGCTTCGTCGCGACGCTGGAGGACAACCGCGTGCTCGGAGCCTGCCGCAGTCCAAGGCTGTCGGCGGAGGCTGAGAGCGTGGCGGGGGAGATCCAGCCCGACGGCGCCGTGCAAGCGTGTCTGAGGGGGCACGTGGGAGGAGCCATCTATCCCGACGCGTCGACCCCGACCGATGCGTCAGACAGCGGAGGAGGGGCAGACGTGACGGACGTGACGGACGTGACGGACGTGACGGACGTGACCGAGGCGGGGTCTTCAGCGAGCACGAAGGACGGAGGGAGCGAAGATGTCCAGCACTGAACCGACGAGGCGTCGGCTGTCTCTGCTCCTCGGCGCAGCGATCGCGAGCGCGTCGCTCGCGATGCCCGCGACGGTGTGCGCCCAGGACGCTCAACCGGCGGCTGCCGCGACGAACACGACGACCACGACGAGCGCTCCGGCCGAGACGACGACCACCACCACGGCGTTGACGCCCGCGCAGGAGGCCGCCCGGCTCGCCAACGCGAGGCGAGTCCTCCATCTGGCGCGTGGCGACTGGAGCTGGGGGCTCGGCGTGCCGCTGCTGCGACTCGGTGTGCTTCGTCGCGCGGACGAGCCCGGGTACCTGCGGAACTTCGAGCCTCAGCTCCAGGCGTTGACCCCGCAGATCACCTTTCAGGTGACGTACAAGCCCAACACTACTCCATGGCGAAGGGAGGACACGGAGACCGGCACGCCGACCCAGGTCATCGCTGTGAGCGGACTGATCATCGGAGGACTCGACTCCGTGCACTCGCTTCGGAGCGAGATCGCGATCGGGCTCAGCGTCGACTTTCTCGACGGGATCGTGAGCCTCGGCGTCGGCGTCGATCTCTACCGCGGGGTTCCTGTTCGAGACGGTGCAGGCGCGGCGGGAGAAGACACGGTGCCCACGGGGCTCTTCTCGTGGGCGATGACCCGCAACGGAGAGTTCACCGCCGAGAACGTCTTTCTCATCCTGAACCTGGGTCTCACGGCGATCGGAGGGAAGCTGCAATGAAGATCACGAAGCTCCTCGCTGCGGTCGCGACGTCTGGACTGGTCACGGCGCTGGCTCCCTCGCACGCGTTCGCTCAGAGCGATGTCAACGCGCACGACGGCGTTCGGCGCATCTCCGTCGACGGGTTCGGCGGCGCGATGTTCGGCGCTCGCGGGCCGAGCATCATCCTCGCGGGCGCGCGCCTCAGCTACTCCCTCGATCCGCACTGGGACGTCGACCTGGCCGCCGGGTACACGTACGTCTACGGCGCCTCCCAGGACCCGATCCACCGCGCGTTCCTCATCGAGGGAGGGACGACGATCAATGGTCGACTCGTTCGCGTCGGCTCCCGCATCGGAGCCTACGGAACCCTCGGGGCGCTCACGAACCTCGACGCGGCGGTGATGGTGTTCGGCATCGGCGCTGAGTTGCGCTTCGGCGCTGGCGGCAAGCTTCCGAACTCATGCGGGTTCGACGGGCGCCTTCGTTTGGGGACCCGTCTGTTCCAGGGCCTCAACGGCGAGGTCCCGCTCGACGCGGTGTATGGGTTCGAACTCGCGTTGGGCTTCGGCCTCGGCGGGCCGCGTCCGCTCGTCAATGAGCCCGAGCTCACCGCGCGCGAGCGCTCGATCGATCAGCTCATGACCCTCATCGATCACTCGTTCGGAGACGTCGTGTCAGCCACTGCGCGTCAGTCGTTCCCCGTGTGCGCGGCGAACGTCACGACCGCGCTGACGGCGATCGAGATCAGCGGCAACGACGGGACCTCCGGCCGCCAC
>JBPOHC010000665.1:0-18903 GCA_052035985.1 Myxococcota bacterium
CAGAAACGCCTGCTCGCGTTCCTGTACTACCGCGAGGCCAACCATCGCTACGTGATCGCCGACGAGCTGGTCAACGGGATGCACCACGAGTGGATCCGCTTCTGCCTCGACGAGCTCGACACGAACACGCTCCCGACGCAGTCGTTCCTGACCAGTCAGAACCCGCTGCTCCTCGACTACATCCCGATCGGCACCGTCGAAGACGCGCGGCGGACGTTCATCCAGTGCCGCACCGCGGTGATCGACGGACACGCGCGCTTCGTGTGGTCGAACGTCTCCAGCGACGACGCCTCGGAGCTCTTCGCCGATCACACGGTTGGGATTCAGCACCTCGGCGAGCTGCTCCGGGTGAAGGGGCTCTGGTAGCGCGCCGATGGAGTCGCCCGTCGTCCGGTCGATCCTGGTGCTCACGGAGGACAGCGGCGACGACGGCCACGCCACGATCGTCGCCGTGTTGAAGCGGATGCTGCGCGTGCTCGACACGCGGTGCCAGACGCACCACCTCGACTTCGAGCCGAAGAACGAGCAGGCGCAGCGCGCGATCCGCGGCCCCCGGTGGAAGAGCACCAATCCGCGCGACAACGCCGACCTCACCACGCTCTGGGCCACCATCGCCACGAAGCTCGCCCGCGGGGGCTTCGTGTTCTTTCACGTCGACGGAGACAGGCCCTGGTCGCAACGCGCGACGAGCGAGAACGCGGCGAAGTTCGAAGCCATCGCGAGGCAGCGCGTCCGGCAGCACCTCCACGCGCTCCCCACCGAGGCGGAGCGGGAGCGAGCGATGAAGCGTTTCTTCGCGGTTGTGCCGCACTACAGCATCGAGGCGTGGCTCTACCAGAACACGCGCGTCGCGACGGACCTCTGCCGCAGCACGTACGACGGGCGCGACGTGGAGCAGTTCGAAACCTGGGCGTCGGACCGACGATCCCTTGACGATGTCGTGAAGCCCAAGGAGCGTGTATGCCTCGCGGCGGCGCACAACCTCGCGCTCGCGAGCACCTCATATCCCGCAGAACAGGTCTACAACGCCGGACGCTCTTACGCCGACGTGGCGGAGCAGCTCCTCGCGAACGAAGAACTCCTCAATCTCCTCGTCCCTGCGGAGATCTGAGGGGCGTCTCTACGCGCCCGCGCGGAGCTTGCCGACGACGGCGGCGAGGTCTTCGGGCAGCGGCGACGTGACGCGCGTCTCGGCGCCCGTGACGGGGTGCGAGAACACCACCTCGCTCGCGTGGAGAAAGTGCCGATCGAGCTTCACGCCGAGGTCTTCGCCGAGGCGCGGACCGCGGTAGAGCACGTCGCCCACGAGGGGGTGACCGATCGTCGCGAGATGCACGCGCACCTGATGACGGAACGCCGACTCGAGCTCGACCTCGATGAGGGTGTAATCGCCGAGGGGCCGCACGGGGCGGTAGTGCGTGACCGCGGGGTGCGTCTTCGTCCCTGCGCGAAGGCGGACGTGCTCGGTCACGGCCTCGACGCGCTTGGGATCTTTCCGGTGCGGGACGAGCGGGATCTCGACCACGCCCTCGGCCGCGATGCGCCCCTCGACGAGCGCGAGGTAGCGCTTGCTGGTCTTGCCCGCGCGCATCGACTCGCGGAGCGCGTCGAAGGCCGCGACGTTGCGCGCCACGATCACGAGGCCGCTGGTGTCCGTGTCGAGGCGGTGAAGAATCCCCGGCTCGCGCTTGCGGTAGCCCACCTCGCGCGTCTCGGGAAAGCGCGCCACGAGGCCGTTCGCGAGGGTGCCCATCTCGTCGGGGCGGAGCGGGTGCGTGGCGACGCCCGCGGGCTTGTCGACCACCACCACGGCGGCGTCCTCGTAGCGCACTTCGAAGCGCACCGACGGGTCCGCGAGGGGCGAGAAATCCTGCGGAGGAAGCGCCCCCTGGATCACCACGGCGTCACCCGCGGCGACGACGTCTCCCTTGCGCATGCGACGGCCGTTCACGCGCACCTGGCCTTCATCGAGCAGAGCGCGAGCGCGGGCGCGGGAGAGTTCGGGCAGCGCGTCGACGAGAAAGCGGTCGAGTCGCTTGCCGACGTGCGCGTCGGAAACCGTGAGCGTAATGGGAGCGTTCTCTTCGGTAGTCATCGGAAGGGGCGCGTTGATAGCACGGTTGCCGCGCCCCGCGGTACTCAGCCCACCATCCAGCGCCCCACGTCGTGCCCGGCCACGTTGCGCACGCGCACGAACTCCCACGCGTCGGGCTCGACCCACGCGCCCGGCGCGGCCTGCGAGAGCGCCCACGAGACGAGCGCGGGCAACGCCTCCGACACGCCCGAGTGCACCTTCACCGCGATCGACATCCGTCGCGCAGGGAGCGCGATGCAGAAGAGCCCCATCGCGCCGATCTTCACGGCCATGGGCTCCTTCGCGGCGCGCACCACGTCGAGGTCGAGGCGCCCGGTGCCCGAGGTGAGCTCGGGGTGCGTCGCCATCGCCCACCCCACGCGCCCGAGGCGCTCGTCCCACGCGTCGCTCGGGGCGCGCTTCGAGACGTCGTCCATCGCGATGGCGACGCGCTCCCACGCGCGGGCCACGACCGAGAGGGGCTGCGCGAAGGTGGGCACGCCGCAGCCGTCGGTGGCGAGCGACGGCGTGTGCTGCATCCACGCCGTGAGGCGCTCATAGATGCGCTGCTGGAGCGGGTGCGAGGGCGCGCGGTAGTCGGTCTCCCACCCGTTCTTCATGGCCGCGGAGAGCATGAACGCGTGCTTGCCCGAGCAGTTGTTGTGGAGGTCGGTGTACCTACCGCCCGCGCGGATCACGGCCTCGGCGCTCGGCACGTGGATGGGCGCGTGGGCGCCGCAGCGGAGGTCCGCGGTGGTGGCGCCGAAGCGCGCGAGCACCGACTCGACGAGGGCGAGGTGCGCGGGCTCGGCGCTGTGCGACGCGGCGCCGACGGCCATCTGCTCGACGGTGACGTCGGGATCGCCGAGGGCCTCGAGCGAGCACGAGAGCTGAAAGGGCTTCGACGCCGAGCGGAACGTGGTCTCGAGGTCGAAGCCCGCGCGCCACGCGACCTCGCCGTCTTTGAGGGCGACGGCCGAGACGGGGTGCTCTGACTCGACGCAGGCGCCGCGGTATTGCAGTACGACAGGCACCTCAGCGCCCCTTCGGCTTGAAGCGTTGACCGGCCTTGGCGAAGCGCGATTTCGGGTCGAGCTTCTTCTCGGGCTTCTTCGCGCTCCCCTTCGCCACGGCCTCGGGAAAGAGCGATCGATTCACCGACGTCTGCGTGGCGACGTTGGCGCTGCCGCCTCCTCCCTCGATCACGCGGATCTTGTCTCGGAGCATCGCGGCGCGTTCGAAGTCGAGGTTCTCCGCGGCCTCGATCATCTCGGCGCGGAGCTCGTCGAGCAGGGCGCTCTTCTCGTCGTCGGAGGTGGGCGCCTTGTGCTCCGCGTCGCCGCGCTTTCGCGTCGAGACGGTGACGTAGTCGCTCGTTCCCGCGGCGGGGTTGAGGTCGGTGATGGCGCGCTTGACCGACGCGGGCGTGATGTTGTTCGCGATGTTGTACGCGTGCTGGATCGTGCGTCGGCGGTTGGTCTCCTCGATGGCGTTCTGCATCGAGTTGGTGATCGTGTCGCCGTACATGATGACCTTGCCGTCGAGGTTTCGCGCCGCGCGGCCGATGGTCTGAATGAGCGACCGCGGCGAGCGCAGAAAGCCCTCTTTGTCGGCGTCGAGGATGGCCACGAGCGACACCTCGGGGAGGTCGAGGCCCTCGCGCAGGAGGTTGATGCCCACGAGCACGTCGAACTCGCCGCGGCGCAGGTCCTTCAAGATCTCGACGCGCTCGAGCGTGTCGATGTCCGAGTGCAGGTAGCGCACGCGCACGCCGAGCTCCTGGTAGTACTCGGTGAGGTCCTCGGCCATGCGCTTGGTGAGGGTGGTCACGAGCACGCGCTGATCTTTTTCGACGCGCAGCCGGATCTCGCCGAGGAGGTCGTCGACCTGCGTGGTGACGGGCCGCACGATGATCTCGGGGTCGATGAGCCCCGTCGGACGGATGATCTGCTCGACGAACTCTCCGCCCGACTTGTTGAGCTCGTAGTCGCCCGGCGTGGCCGAGACGTAGATCACCTGGTTCATCCGCGCTTCGAACTCGTCGAACTTGAGGGGCCTGTTGTCGAGCGCGCTCGGGAGTCGGAAGCCGAACTCGACGAGGGTCTCCTTTCGCGCCCGGTCGCCGCGGTACATGGCGCCGACCTGCGAGACCATCTGATGGCTCTCGTCGATGATCGTGATGAAGTCGTGGGGAAAGTAGTCGATGAGCGTCGGCGGGGCTTCGCCGGGCGCGCGCCCCGAGAGGTGCCGCGAGTAGTTCTCGATGCCGTAGCAGAAGCCCACCTGCTCGAGCATCTCGAGGTCGTAGAGGGTGCGCTGCGCGATGCGCTCCTTCTCGATGAACTTGCCGATGGCCTCGAGCTCCTTGATGCGCAGGCGGAGCTCGTCGCGGACGGTGTTCACGGCGCGCGCGAGGAGCTGCTTCGGGGTGACGTAGTGCGAGTTCGGATAGACCGTCACGCGCGGGAGCTTCTTGAGCACCTTGCCGCGCAGCGGGTCGATCTCGGCGATGTCGTCGATGGTGTCGCCGAAGTACGCGACCCTGAGCGCCACGGCCTCTTCGTAGGCGGGAAAGACCTCGACGACGTCGCCGCGCACGCGGAACGTCCCGCGGTGAAAGTCCACGTCGTTGCGCTCGTACTGCATCTCGACGAGGCGCCGCAGCAGGTGGTCGCGGGGGTAGTCCTCGTTGACCACGAGCTCGGCGACCATGCCCATGTACGCGTCGCGGTCGCCGATGCCATAGATGCACGACACCGAGGCCACGATGATGACGTCCCTGCGCGAGAGGAGCGAGCGCGTGGCCGAGTGGCGCATGCGGTCGATGGCCTCGTTGATGAGCGCGTCCTTCTCGATGAAGGTGTCGCTCGCGGGGATGTACGCCTCGGGCTGGTAGTAGTCGTAGTAGGAGACGAAGTACTCGACGGCGTTCTTCGGAAAGAGCTCGCGCATCTCGCTGTAGAGCTGCGCGGCGAGGGTCTTGTTCGGCGCGAGGATGAGCGTCGGGCGGTTGAGCGCGGCGATGACCTTGGCGGCCGTGAAGGTCTTGCCCGAGCCCGTGACCCCGAGGAGCACCTGGTGCTTCTTCTTCTCGTCGAGCCCCTTCACGAGGGCCTCGATGGCCCGCGGCTGATCACCGCGCGGCGCGAACTCGCTCACAAGCTCGAAGGGCTGCGACATTGGGGACCGTCACCGTTCGCGCGGATCGCCCCCGCCGTCAATGGGCAGCGGACACGCGCACGTCGACTCCGCGGCGGCTTACGGGAAACGCTGCATGCGCTCGGGCCTTGACTGCGCGCGCGCCGGGGTGCCCTCATCGCGCCCCCACCGACGCGATGACAGAGCCCGCCGCGAGCTACGAAGCGCACCTCACGACGATCGGCGTCGACCCGAAGTCCCTCTCCGTCGACGAGGGGGGAACGCTCGCCGCCCCTGCGAATCCCGAGACGCCGTCGACGAAGGCGAGGCGCCTCAGGCTCCCGCTCCTGCGCACCGAAGACGCCGTCGGAGCGCCCGCCGACGTGCGCGTTTCAAAGCTCCTCGGCGAAGGGGGAATGGGCCGCGTCGTGGCCGCCGAGCAGGTCGCCCTCGGCCGCGAAGTGGCCGTGAAGGTGCTGCGCGGAGACCCCGACGACCGCGCCACCGACGCCCTCCTCCGCGAGGCCCTCATCGCAGGACGCCTCGAGCACCCCAACGTCGTCCCGGTGTACCTCCTCGGTCGCACCGACGAGGGCGCGCCGCTCTTCGTGATGCGCCGCATCGAGGGCGTCCCGTGGTCCGACGTGCTCCGCGATCCTGGCGTCGCGCCGGGGATGTTCGCGGGCGTCAAAGACCCGCTGGAGTTTCACCTCGAGGTCTTCCTCGAAGTGTGCGGCGCGGTTCAGTTCGCCCACTCGCGCGGGATCCTCCACCGTGATCTCAAGCCAGACAACGTGATGCTCGGGGCCTTTCGCGAGGTCTACGTCGTCGACTGGGGCCTCGCCGTGACGCTCGGCGACGACCCGCAGCTCCCGCGCGCCTCCGAGGCCCGCGGCGTCGTCGGAACGCCCGCGTACATGGCCCCCGAGATGGCCGCGGCCGACGCCTCCGCGCTCTCGCCTCGCACCGACGTGTACCTCCTCGGCGCGGTGCTCCATCAGATCATCACGGGCACGCCTCCGCACGCCGTGGGATCGCTCTTTCAATGCCTCGGGCACGCCTACCTCGCGCCGCCGCTCTCGTATCCGCCGGACCTCCCCGCGGACCTCATCGAGGTGTGCCGTCGCGCGATGCACAAGGCCCCCGCGGAGCGCTACGCCTCGGCCGACGAGCTACGCCGCGCCGTGCAGGATTGCATGCGCCACCGCGGCTCGTGGGCGCTCTCTGAAGAAGCCGATCGTCGCGCGAAGGCCCTCGCGCTCGCGCTCGACGAGGCCCGCGGCGCGAGAGAGAGCGTCCCCGCGGCGCATGTGCAAGAGCTCTTCTCCGAGTGTCGCTTCGGCTACCGCCAGGCCCTCGCCGCGTGGGACGGCAACGCCGCCGCCGTCGACGGTCTCCAGTCGGTGCTCGAATCGATGGTGTCCTTCGAGCTCTCTCGCGATGACCCGCGCGCGGCGAGCGAGCTCCTCGCGCAGATGCCGCGTCCCTCGGCGGAGCTCTCCGCGCGCGTCGCGACGGCGAAGGCCGAACACGACGCTCGCGCGGCGCGCGTGGCCGACCTCGAGCGCTTCCACAAGGAGTCTGACGTCACCCTCGGCGCCTCGACGCGCAACCGCGTGGGGACGCTCGTCGGCGGCGTGTGGGGCGTTGCGAGCTTCGTCGTGGGGCACCTCAACCGCGTCGGTCTCGTGCGCTTCGGGAGCCGCGAGGGCGTGATCGCCTCGGTGCTCTTCGCGGTGATGTGCACGGGCCTCGTCGCGTGGCTGCGCCGTCACACGCCGATGAACGACGTCCAGTCGCGCTTCATGACCGTGATCCTGCTCTGCGCGTGGGGCTTCGTGAACCACTGGCTGCTCTGCTGGGCGCTCGGGGTCTCGATGCACGCGGCGCTCTCGCTCTACCTGCTCTGGGTCTCGGGGGGATGGGGCATGGCGGCGCTCCTCTACGACCGCAAGTTCTTCGGCGGGACCCTCGCGCTCGGCACCGGCGCTGCGGCCGCGGCGCTCGTTCCGAGCGCGCTCTACGAGGTGCTCGGCGTCTCGGTGTTCGCCACGTACGCAGTCGTGCTCTACCCCCCGCGCTGGCTCGTCGCGAAGGCGTGAGTTCGCGACGCTTCGGGTGCGGCACGCGCATCCATCTGGCGCTCCCGTGCTGTTCGCGCTACCAGTCGCCCCCCCTCCGATGGCCCCCCCTCCCGAGAAGCCCTCTGCGCATCGCCCGCTCCTCACGCGGAAGTTCGCGAAGCGCGCGCTCGTGAACGTGGGCGGCGCCGTCGAGACCGAGGGCGATGAGACGCTCGCGCAGCGCATCTCCGAGGCCCTCACGGTGAGCCCCGGCGAGCGCGACGCGACGCTCACGCATCCCTTTCACGCGTACCCCGCGCGACTCCATCCCGCCGTGGCGCGCGCGCTCGTCGAAGCTCTTGCGCAGCCCTCGTCGACGGTGCTCGACCCCTTCTGCGGCTCGGGCACGGTGCTCATCGAGGCGCTCGTCGCGGGGCATCGCACGATCGGTCGCGACCTCTCTCCCTTCGCGGTGGAGCTCGCGACGCTCAAGACGCGCGTGACGACTTCGAACGCGCGCAAGGCCACGGTCAACGCGGCGGGCGCCATCGCGGCGCGCGCGGGTGCGGCGGTGCGATCGAGGGCCGAGCTCTTCGTGCCGCCGGGTGAAGAGCGGTGGTTCTGGCCTCACACGCTGCGCGAGGTTGCCGCGCTCGCGCGCGAGGTCGACCGCGCCGAGTCGTGGGTGCGCCCCGCACTTCGGATGCTCCTCTCGTCGGTGCTCGTGAAGGTCTCGTTGCAAGCGTCGGACAGCGACGCGCGGGTCGTGCAGAAGGACGTCGCCCCCGGCGCTGCGCTGCGACTCTTCGCGTACAAAGCGCGCGAGCTCGGCCCCTGCCTCGCGGCCCTCGCCGCCGCGGTGCCGAAGGGAACTCCCCCCGCCGACGTGGCCGTCGACGACGCTTCGAAGCTCTCGACGGTGGGCGACGCGACGGTGAACGCGATCGTGACGTCGCCGCCCTACGCGAACACGTACGACTACCTGCATCACCACGCGCGGCGCTACGCGTGGCTCGGCATCGACGACGCCGCGATGGCCGCGGGAGAGATCGGCGCGGCGCGCTGGTTCGGGGTCCCCGGTGATGGCGCCGAGCGCTTTCGTCGCGAGCTCGCGGCGATGTGCGGAGCCTTCGCGCGAGTGATGGCGCCGGGCGCGCGCGCGGCCGTGGTGATCGCCGACGGAGCGGCCGGAGACTCGCCCCTCTACGCCGACGAGATGCTCCGCGAGGCCGCGACGAGCACCGGGTTGCGCGTCGTCGCACGAGCCTCGCAAGAGCGCAGGACCTTCGACCGCGAGAGCGCGCTGGCTTTCACGAAGCGCCCCAAGCGCGAGCACGTCATCGCGCTCGGCCGAGACCCCTAGACCACACATTTCTTGCGCGCCCCGGCGCGCGTCGACCACAGAGACACTGGAGAGCAGCACCGATGCGTCAGAAGGAAATCGTCGAACTCGCCATGCAGACCATGGGCGTCCCCCGCGACCAGGCGACCCGCGCCCTCGAAGGGGTCTTCGCCACGCTCGCTCGCGCCGTGAAAGAGGGCGACGGCAAGGTGCCCGTCGAGGGCGTCGGAACGTTCCGCATCAAGATCACCAAGGCCCGCAAGGCCCGCAATCCGCAGACCGGCGCCGAGATCGACATCCCGTCGCGCAAGAAGGTCACCTTCAAGGCCTCGACCGACATGATGACGTCGCTCAACGGCTCGCCCGACGACGACGAAGACGAAGAAGAGAAGTAGTCCCCTCCTCTCGCCGCGCCCCCCTCAGCGCGCGGTGTATCTACGACGGATATCGTCGGCCACCGCGCGATGCTCCGCCACCTCGAGCACACGACCGAGCTCTTCATCCGTCGCCACGGGCGTCGCGGGACACGACCGCCGCATCCGCGTCACGCGCGCGGCCGCGTCGCGGAGCCTCTTCGCGAAACGCTCATCTGCGCGGGCCTTCGCGACGAGGGCCTCGCGGGCGCGCTCCTGCGAGTCGGGGTCGGTGCAGATGAGCAGCCCGTCGCAGCCCGCGTCGATGGCGCGCACGGCGGAGTCTTCGACCCCATAGCGATCGGCGACGGCCTTCATGTGCAGGTCGTCGGAGAAGATCACCGCGTCGCTCCCCGCGGCCACGTCGTCGCGCAAAAGGCCGGTCATCACGGCGCGCGAGAGCGTCGCGGGCGTCTCTGCGTCGAGGGCGTCGAAGAGCACGTGCGCGCTCATGATCGACGCCACGCCCGCGGTCACCGCCGCGCGAAACGGCGGGAGCTCGACCGCGTCGAGCCGCGCCCGATCGTGACGGATGCGCGGAAGCTCCAGGTGGCTGTCGGTCTCCGTGTCGCCGTGACCTGGAAAGTGCTTCGCGCAGCCCATCACGCGCGCCTCGCGCATGCCCTCGATCCACGCGGTGACGTGGCGGCTCACGGTGGCCGCGTCGCGGCCGAAGGCGCGGTCGCCGATGATGGGGTTCGCGGGGTTGCTGTCGACGTCGCACACGGGCGCGAAGTCGAGGTTCACGCCGAGCGCGCTGAGCTCCGTCGCGACGACGCGGGCCGCGCGGCGTGTGAGGTCGACGTCGTCGATGGCGCCGAGCACGCGCATCGCGGGCATCTGCGTGACGCCCTCGCGCAGCCGCGCGACGCGGCCTCCCTCCTGATCGATCGAGATGATCGGAGAGAGCGCCGATGCGTTGACGAGGGCCGTGCACAGCGCGCGCACCTGCCTCACATCCGTGATGTTTCTGCGAAAGAGCGTGACCCCCGCGAGGTGGCCCTTCGCGAGCCTCCCGGCGATGGCCGTCGGGAGCTCCACGCCGTCGAACCCGCCGACGATCACGGAGCCCGCGATCACATCGAGCGATTCACCGTCTTCTCGTGCCTCAAAGGTCATGGCACGGAATGACTAACCCGCCTCGCGCGCTCTTGAAACGTTCCGACACGATCGACGGGCACGTTGCGCTCCAACGCGGAGGGTCTCTATACTCTGCGCTCAACACGGAGCGTTCTGTGCGGCCATTGGCGTTGACGATTCTCGGAGTGATGACGGCGGCGGCGTGCACCGGCTCGGGCTACGAGCCGCAGGCCGAGGGCGACGCTCCTGCGCGCGCCACGGGCATGCTCTTCGTCGAGCGCGTCGAGGGCGGAGGCTCACCGGGCGTGCAGGTCGGCGCGCGCTTCCTGCGAATGGTGGGCGTCTCCGACGAGGCGCTCCCCGACCTCGTGGGCACGCCCGTGGTTCCCCCCGCGGGACGCTGCATCGAGCGCGGCACCGCGGGTGACGCTGCGCCCGATCCGCTCCGCGCGGAGGTGCGCCTCCTCGACGTGGGCACGATCCGCGTTCAGGCCGAGGGCGCGCAGCTCTCGATGGATCCGCGCCGCTTCCCCGACCTCTGGAACGTCGTCTCGGGTGTGCTCTACGGCGCCGAAGCTGATCTCCCGCTCGGCACGTGGCGCTTCACCGCGCAGGGCGCGCAGGGCCTCGGCATCGGAGCGTTCGACGTCTCCGCGCAGGCCCCCGAGACGCTCGCGCAGGTCCGCGTGGGCGAGTCATCGCTCCCGACGACCGGCAACCTCGCGCTCACGCTCGCTCGCCGCGGCGTGCTCCCGATCCGCTGGCTCCGCACGGCCTCCGACGACCGCATCTCTGTGGTCTTCGAGGGCAATGGAATGATGGCCTGCGGCGCGCGCGACGAGGGCTCCCTCGACCTCGACGGCGCGATGGCCGACCGCGCCCGCGAGATCATCGGCACGGGCGGCACGATCTCGGTCCACCGCATGCGCTCGCGTCCCTTCTCGACGCAGGGACTCGACGCCGCCACGCTGGTGTTCGACCTCTCGGTCCGCGCCCGCGCCCGCGTCGAATAGCGCGCTCGCCCCTGACAAACCGGCGTCCGTAAGGACGCCGTGGCCAACGCAAAACGCTCCCGCGCCCTGTTCCCCCCACACCGCTGGAGCAACGGGCCGACGGCGGTCACGACGCCGGGAGCAATCTCAGCGCGACGCCCCGGCGTCCGTACGGCCGCCGGTTGTTTGCGAGTCTCGATCGAGTCAAAGGACCGGCGGCGGTCACGACGCCGGGTGCGATCTCAGCGCGACGCCCCGGCGTCCTGACGGCCGCCGGTTCCTGCCCGGTGCTCCACACCACGGCGGGACAGTCCCGACGCCCCGCGCACCGCGAATCGCGCTCTCAGCGCCGCGCGCCACGGCGGGTCGTCCCCGAACACATCGCCCGCGAGCACGGCCGCGAGGGGCTGCCGCGCAGACCGCGTGCGACCTTCGAAGATCGCCTCCGTGAGATCGCCCGCGTGGAGGGCCTGCGTGAGCCCCTGGTAGAGGTCCATCGCGAGGCCCATGCGCGTCGCGTAGCGGTCGAAGTAGATCGGTTCTTCGTCGGGGTGCGCGAGGGCCTGCATGAGCGTCGCAGCGGCCTCCGAGGCGCCCGCGATGGCGAGGTGCGTCCCCGCGCAGAAGAGCGGATCGAAGAAGCCCGCGGCGTCGCCCACGAGGAGCCACCCCGGGCCCGTGCGCTTCGCAGATCGCTGCGCGAAGTCGGCCACCGCACGCACCGGCGTGAGCCGCGTCGCGGGTGAGAGCATGGCACGCGCGACGGGCGCGTCGTCGAGCGTGCGCGAGAAGAACGCGTCGAGCGATTCGCCGCGGGCGCGAGCGCGCATCCACGTCGCGCTGCACACGGCGCCCACGGAGTTCACCTCGCCAAGGAAGGGGATGTTCCACACCCAGCCGTGGGGAAAGAGCACCGCGTCGAGGTCGCCTTCGGTGTCGTCGGTGTTGCGCGTGACGTGCTGGTAGTGAGCGACGAGCGCCGTGCGATCGAGGCCCTGCACCTTCTCGCGGTGCCCGAGGCGCGTCGCGAGGATGCCCTCGTGCCCCGTCGCGTCGACGATGATGCTCCCCGTGAAGCCCTGCGCGTCGCCGTCGTCGCGTCGCACGCGGACCCCTGTCGCGCGGCCGTTTTCGAAGAGCACGTCCTCGACGGTGTGGCCCTCCCTCGCGTCGGCGCCGAGCTCCCTGGCGCGCGCGAGGAGCCTCGCGTCGAAGTCCGCGCGCGGCGCCTGCCACGCGTAGAGTCCATCGCCCGCGGCGGCGTCGGTGTAGTCGTAGCGCTGCTGACGGCCGGTGCGGCAGTCGACGAAGCGCACGCCGTACTTGCGCACGTAGCGCTCGTCGAGGTCATCTCGGAGGCCGAGCGAGTCGAGCACGGGCAGCGACATCGGCGCGAGCGACTCGCCGATGTGGTACCGCGGAAAGCGCTGTTTTTCGAGCAGCACCACGTCGGCGCCCGCGCGCGCGAGGAGCGCCGCGGTGACGGCGCCCGCGGGTCCTCCGCCGAGGATCACGACGTCGTGCGTGCTCACCTCCACGCGGGCTCTCCGGGGGGCGTCTCCGAGGCGATTCCGCCGACGCCCGCGACGGCGAGACGGTGCCCGGGGAGCCATCCGAGCACGGGCCGCGCGAGGGTGATCCCCGCTTCGTCCGAGGGCAGCGAGAGCACGGTTTCGAAGCGCGCGCCGCGGTCGTTCGAGAGCTCGACGGAGGTGTCTCGCACGGCGACGAAGCGCGTGAGGTCGACGCGCATCACGGCCTCGGCGGGAGGCCCCGCGGGGCGGCGTCCCTCGACGCGCGTGAAGGGACCGCTCGCCGACTCGGAGTACACGATGAGGCGGTGACCGTCGGGGTCATCGCGCCACGCGACGATGCCCGCGGCGGTGCGCGTGAGCCCGTCGAAGCGATCGGATTGCCCTGCGATCACGGCGCCCGCGACGGTGTTTACGCGGTCGACGAAGACGAGGTGATCGCCCTCGGCGAGCGTGAGGAACGAGTCGCTCGGGTCGAGCACGGCAGCGTGCGTCGAGGCGTCGAGGCCCGTGATCGCGTACCAGCCCGTGTCGCCCGCGACGGCGCGAGAGAGCATGAGCGTGGGCTCCACCGCGTCGCTGCGGTGGCTCACGAACGACCATCCTCCGGCCGCGCGGCGAGACCACGGCGCGCCCTTCACGTCGGAGCAGAGGGGTGTCACCGAGAAGCCCGCGCGCTCCGTCGGACGCACGTAGAAGCGACCGTCGGCCATGAGGTACGCGGCGCCGTCGCGCGCGAACTCCATCGACCAGAAACCCCGCGCCACGCACGGGATCTCGTCGGGCAGCGTGGCTGTGACCGCGTGCGTCTCGTCGGTGAGATGCGCACCGCGGACAGACCACACCGCGCCGTGCGTGTCGATCGCGCGCACGTCGGCGAGGTCCATCGCGCGCCAGCTCCACGGCGTTGCGGGCGCGGGCGGAGGCGTTGACTCCGCGACGCGCGCGTCTCCCGCGGTGGCGTGATCCGCGGCGGGAGGTGCGTTCGAAGCGTCGGTGGTGGGAGTGTTGGTTCGCCGTGAGCGGCAGGCCGTGAGGGCGAGCGCGAGGGCGAGGATCGTCGACGCGCGAGCCACGCGCGAGGTCAGCCGCGGGTCGAGAGGTTGAGCTTGCGGAGCTTGTCCGCGAGGCTCACGCCGACGCTCGTCGCGTTGGCCTGCTGCTGGTAGGCGCGATAGGCCTGACGCTCCTCGTCCTGCACGGCGGCGCGGATCGAGAGCTTCAAGCGACCGCGCTCCATCTCGACGATCTTGACCTTCACGTCGGTGCCCACGGGGAGCGACTTCTTGAGGTCGGCGCCGCGGGGCAGGCCGCTGTCGGGCGGAGCGATGAAGCCGCGACCGACCTTGCCGAAGGTGCCCTCGATCTGGGCGTAGACGCCGAAGTTGTCGTGGTCGGCGATCTTGGCCATGACGATCATCCCGAGCTTCGGGTTGACCGACTTCTTGAGCTGCTCCTCGGTGACGCCCTCGGGGAGCATCGCGAGCGCGATGCGGCGCTGACCCTTGTCGACGCGCGCCACGCGGACGGTGACCTCCTGCGCCTCCTTGAGCACCTCGTTGGGGTGCTGCACGCGGCGTCCGTCGAGGTCGATCTCGCTGACGTGAAGGAGCCCGTCGACGCCCTTCTCGAGCTCGATGAAGGCCCCGAAGGGCTGCATGCGCGCGACGCGTCCCTTGTGAACGCTGCCCGGGGGATAGCGCTTGTGCACGTCGGCCCAGGGGTCGACCTCGATGGCCCTGCGCGACAGCTCGACGCGGGGAGTCCCCTCGGGGAGACGCGAGAAGCGCTGGGGCTTCTTCTTGTCGCCCTTGTGCTTGTCGCCCTTGTCGCCCTCAGCATGCGCGCCCTCGGCGTGCGCGGCCTCGGCGGCAGCTCCCTCGGCGGGCGCTCCCTCGGCGTGCTCGGTGACCTCCGCGTGCGCTTCAGCAGCGGGAGCTTCGGCAGCGGGAGCCTCGGCGTCGGCCTTGGGGGCCTCGCCCTGCGCGGGCGCCGGGTGCGCCTGCGGAACGTCGATGCGGAGCACCAGCGCTTCGATCTCCTCGCCCACCCTGGCCACGTCCTGAGGACGCGTTCCGCGGTCGTGCGAGATCTCCGAGAGCTGGATGCGCCCCTCGACGCCGCCGAGGTCGACGAAGATGCCGTGATCGCGCACGGCCACCACGCGGCCCTTGACGCGCTCACCCACCTTGATCGCCGCGACGGCCTGCTCGGCGCGCTCGCGGATGTCGGTCTCGCGGAGCGCGCGGCGCGACACGACGGCCTCGCGGTCGCTCAGCGACGTGACCTTGAAGATCTCGCGGCGGAGCACCATCGCGGCGAGCTCCTGCTGCGAGGGCACGCGCACGTCGATCTGCGAGCTCGGGCAGAAACCCCGAACGCCGCCGATGTCGACCTCGAGGCCGCCGCGGTTGAGGCCCGTGATGAGCCCCTCGATCGCGTCGCCGGCGTTGAACGCCTGAACCACCATCTCGCGGTTGCGCTCGGCGCGGTTGGGGTCGCGCGTCACGACGAGGTTGCCGCCGCCGCGCGTGCCGTCTTGAAGGACGATCACGTCGACGGAGTCGCCCACCTGCGGCGCGGCGTTCTCGGGCGTCGCGAGCTCGCGGAGATCGAGGACGCCCTTCTCCTTGCCCCAGAGGTCGCAGAGCGCGCCGCCAGGACCGAGCTGGAGCACCTTCGCGCGCACCTTGTCGCCGACCTTGAAGGCCCTGTGCTGCTCGGCGGACTTGTTGGGGTTCGGGCCCCTGCGCTCGCCGCCACCGCCGCCACCGCCGGGCTGTCCCTCGGGGCGCTGGCCTTCGGGGCCGCGGGGCTTCTTGCTGCGGTCGCCGCGATCGCGGTCGCGACGCGGGCGATCGGGGCGCGCCTCAGCGACGACCGCGGGCTGGTTGGCGCCGATCGTGTTGCCGATGTTGTCCCCGGGCTCCTCGGGCACGGCCTCTTCGTCGCCGGGCGCCGCGGGCGCAGCCGCAGCGGGGGCGATGAGGTTGCCGATGTTGTCCTCGGGGTCATCAACGGGATGCTGGGCGGCCGTCTCCGCCGCCGCGGGCGCCTGGTTGCCCGTGATCGGGGCGCCCGTGCCCTGCGTGGGAGTCGTGCTCTCGCCGTTGCTCTCGCCGTTGCTCATTGCGTGATCTCCGTACGTGTCGCGAAGTGGTCGTCCGAAAGGGAGGCGCGCTTATGCCACAAGTCACTTTGAAAAGCGACGCCTCGGGTTGCGTCGTCGAACGGCGCGTGCAGGGCGCCCCCGCGGCGCGTGAGGTTCGAGGGCGCGATCAGGGCGCGCGGAGAGAAGCGTCGAGGGGCGATCACGAAAGTGTTGACAGGCGGATCTCGCTGAGTAGGATTCGCGTCCCATTCCGACTTAGCTCAGTCGGTAGAGCAGGCGGCTGTTAACCGCCGGGTCGCTGGTTCGAGTCCAGCAGTCGGAGCAAGGAATCCTAGAAGGGTCGCGATCGAAAGGTCGCGGCCCTTCTGGGTTTTTGGGCTTGCGGTGGGCCCCAACCTCTCGGCAACGCCCCGGTGTCGCCTCCCGGGCAACCCTGAACACGTCACATCGGGAGTGTGCGACACCGACGGCGCTCGCGAACGCCTCGAAACACCATTCTGCCCCGTTCCATCCCACCAGCGAAGGCGAGGCAATGGCATTTGGACGTCTTCCCGCCGAGGTACGACATGTCGCCCGAGGAAGGTTTGTTGATCGTGCTTCTCGTCGAGCTTCGGGGGTGAGATGGTGACGGTGGGTGCCATTTCCTCTGGCGCCCGAAGGAGTGTTCCACCGATGCCATCGAAGCTCGCAATCGCGTATCAGAAGCTCAGCGAAGACATCCACTCGGTGTTGAAGGCCCACTCGCCCGCGATCACGCAGGCGATCGAGGCGGTGACGGGCGCAGAGGGCCCGCGGCACGCCGTCGATGTGATGCCCCTCTTCGAACACGTCGAGTCTCAGGCGAAGCGCGCCTTCGCGACCTTTCTCGCCGCCGACGACGCGTACGAGAAGGAGCTCGGTGACGACGCCGCGCCGCGCAACCAGCGCGACGCCGCGGCGGCCGAGCTCTACCGCGCGCTCGTGGGCCTCAAGGCCACGACGAAGAGCCTCTTCGGTGATGCGTGGGTGACGAAGCTGACCTTTCCCCGCGAGCTCTCTTCTGATCCGACCTGGGTCGCGCGAACGGCCGAGCAGGTGATCGGCGCGCTCGGGGCGAACAAGCTCCCGAAGCCGCAGATGCCCGGCGTCGGCGCCGTCGATGGCGCCCAGTGGATCGCGCTGCTCCAGAAGCCCCTCGACGCGCTCACGAAGGCCCGCGGAGACGTCCGCCGCGAAGAGGAGGAGGCCATCGCTGCGCGCGCCGCCCGCGACGCCGCCCTCGCGGCGCTCACCACGGCCAACGTCAACGCCGCGCAGCTCGCCCAGGTGCTCGCGCGCATCGGCGGCGTGTCGCACCTGGTCGAAGGGCTCCGCGGGACGCTCGACACGTCGAGCAACGCGAGCGCGGCGGGAGACCCCGTCACGCCGCCGACGCCCACGCCGCCCAACCCGCTCACGCCGCGCGATCCCACGTAGCGACATGGAGGAGCGGTGAAGGTCATGGGCGTCGCGCTCGAAACGGCCATCGGAATGACCTTCATGTTCGTGCTCTTCAGCACGACCGTCTCGGCGATTCAGGAGCTCGTCTCCGAGAGAAGCTCGCGCGGCGCAGCGCGCCGGGCGAGAAGGCGCCTGACACAGTTCTTCGCGACGCGGTTCTTCCCGCCCCCCCTCAGCGCCGGAGCTCACCGAAGCGCGCGACCGCGTTGGCGACGCCGTCTTCTGCGCGGACCTTCTCACCGAGCGCGCGCGCCCTCTCGGCCATCGCGTCGTCTGTCACCGCGCTTCGAAGCGCCGCTGCGAGCGACGCGCGCGTGAGCTTCGGCCGCGGGATCGGCTTCGGTCCCACGCCGAGCGCGTGCACGCGAGACGCCCAGAACGGCTGATCCATCGTGAAGGGGACCACGATCGAGGGGACCCCCGCCCGCAGCCCCGCGCCCGTCGTTCCCGCGCCGCCGTGATGCACCACCGCGCGCATCTTCGGAAAGAGCCAGTCGTGCGGGAGCGCGTCGGCGCAGAACACCTCGCGCGCCTCGGGGAGCGCCTTCAGCCCGCCCCACCCCGAAAGCAGCACCGCGCGCACGCCCGCGTCGCGCACGGCCCCGAGCACCATCTCGGTCACGGCGTCGGGGTCCTGGTTCGCCATGCTGCCGAAGCCGATGCTCACCACGGGTCCTTCGCGCGACAGAAACGCCTCGAGCGCGGGCGGAGGCGACCAGTCGGGCGCGGTCTTGAGGGTCCAGTAGCCCGTGACGTGGCGCGCGCGATCGCCCGTCGAGGGCATCTCGATCACGTAGCGGCTGAAGCCGTAGAGCACGGGCTGATCGGTGTTCATTCGCGGCGCGCCCGAGAGGCCGAGCACCTTGGTCCGCGCGGTCATCATCGGCCCCTTGAAGGGTCCCCAGAGCATGAGGTCCGTAAGCTGGTGGCTCACGCTCCGACCTACGCTCCCGAGCCACGACGGCATCTCCGGAACGAGCACGCCGGGAAAGGTCTCCGCGTGCACGCCCACGGGCTGAAGGTGCGCCTCGATGAAGGGAACGCCGAGCTTCTCGGCCACCGCGAGGGCCACCACCATCCCGCCGACTCCGCCCGTGATCACATCGCTCCCCTCGCAGCCCGCGAGGGCCTCTTTTGTCCACGCGACGATGCGCGGCGGCAGCTCCCGCGCGGCCAGCAGGATGCTCGCGAACGCGCCTCGCTCCGTCGCGCCGCCCGATCCGCGCACCACGGCCTCGATGCTCCCCGAGAGCGCGGTGACCGCGATGCCCGCGTCAGAGAACATCGCCGCGAGGTCTGACGGCGCCACCGCGCGAACCTCGTGGCCCGCAGCCTTCAAACCCAGCGAGAGCGCGACGTAGGGCTGAATCCCTCCGCGCGTGTCCATGGCGACGACGGTGATCTTCATCTCAGTGCCTCCGCAACGTCTGGGGGCGCGTCGCGCCTTCCCCATCGACTACCAGACCACCTCGTCGCCGTCGCAAGCAACGCGGAGCGCGCCCTCGTAGCCGCTCGCCCGCGCGTCGTCACACATCACTTCGACTCCGTCGTGGCCGCTGTAGTGCGTGAGCCAGAGCGACCGCGCGCCCGCCTCCCTCGCGACCTCGCCCGCCTGCTTCGGATTGCAGTGTCCGTAGCGCTTCGTGAGGTCGACGCCCACGCGCGACGCGGCCTCGCA
>JBPOHC010000798.1:0-1539 GCA_052035985.1 Myxococcota bacterium
TCGCCGCTCGCGAGGTTGGCGCGGCAGCAGGAGCAGGGCGTGGCGGCGTTCACAGCGCACCGCCGAACTCGATGATGCCCGTGGGGATCGGCGACGACACGCGGTACTCGCGGGCGATGTCGCGCGCTTCGAGCTGCGCGCAGAGGTCACCGAGGCGGCACGCGTGGTCGGCGCTCGGCTCGGGGGAGCGGGCGGCGAGCGCGAGGCTGTAGCGGGAGACGGCGGTCTCGGCCTCGCGGATCGCGAGGTCTTCGAGGGAGGGGGCGGTGCGGGTGCGCGTCATGTGTCCTCGCCGCGCGCCGGGGGTGCGATCCGGTGCGGGCGAGGGGTACAGTACGAGCCGTACCGAATGGCGTCAAGTACAAATCGTACCGACCATGTAACACAAAGGATTTAGCGCGCACGGGTACGATTTGTACTTGAGGAATCGGGGGCGAGTCGGTACAACAGGTACCGATGAGTACAGCGTTCAAAGACCGTTTCAGTCTCGCGCTGGAAACCGCGCAGAAGACCTACACCGACCTCGCCGCTGACCTCGGCGACGTCACCCGGAGCGCCGTCGGCCACTGGGCCTCGGGGCGGCGCACCCCCGACAACGGCGACATCGCGCGCATCGCCGAACTTCTCGGCGTTCGCGCGGCATGGCTCGCGTTCGGCGAGGAGCCGATGACGGCCACGTCGCCCGTCGACGGCCCTCGCGTCGTCCGCGACCCTGACTTCTCGCAGCTTCCCTCGACGGAGTCGCCGTGAGCGACGACACCATCAAGGTCCCCTGCGACCGCTGCGGGATGAAGGTCGCTCTCGGCACGGACGGCGAGCCCGTCAAGCACCACTGCCGCACGCCCCAGGAGCGCGCGCTCGACGCCGCCGACGGCGCCGCTCGGCTGCTTGCCGACGTCCGCGCGGAGATCGCCGCGACGGCCGATGAGATCGCACCGGCCCGGTGGGCTACGGTCGCGCGGCTCTGCCGCGACATGCAGCACGACGTCGGACGCGCGCAGGTGGCGCTCCGTGCGGCGGCGAAGATCGCTCGCGAGGATGCGGCGCGGAAGGCGGAGTCGTGAGCGGCCACCGCTGGCACAAGACCGCGCCACAGCGCGCCGAGGCGTCGCGGATGGTCTGCGTCGTCTGCGACGTGCTTCAGGTCGTTCGATACGCCACCTCGGGCGGGTACGACGACGCGCAGTACTCCCTCGACGGCGCCTCGTGGTCGACGACCCGCCCGCCGTGCAAGGCGCCCGCGCACATCAACCACGAGACCTCGGAGGTGCAGCCGTGCGTGCGCTGACCGTGCTGCTGCTCGCCGCGGGCCTCGCAGGCCAGCACCCTCCGACGCTCCCGTCGCGCCGCTCGCAGTGGGCAGAGCCCGTCGAGGTCGACGCTGACGGACTCACCCCCGCAGACCGCGAGCACCTCGCGCGCGCCGCGGCGAAGCGCGAGCGCAAGGCGACGATGCGCGTGATGAGGGGCCGATGAGCGCCGCCTCTCGTGACGTGCTCCTCCGCTGCGCGGAGGCATGGGAGATCGCGGCGCAGGCGC
>JBPOHC010000219.1:0-5716 GCA_052035985.1 Myxococcota bacterium
GGGTGACATGGTGGTGCACGAGACGAACCTCGGCGTGCACACGCCGATCGAGAAGCTCGCGGGCCTCGACGCGTCGGTGCGCGCGCGGATGAAGCTCATCCACTACACCGACAGCTTCGACGTCGACGCGGCGCCCATCGTGTGCGCGAGGGAGGGCGACCGCTACGAGCTGTGAGAGCTTGGTGGTCGCTTCGGAGATCACATCTTGAGGCTCCTCCCACGTCTTACAAGCACCGGCGCGTAAGCGCCGAAGGGCTAACGCGAACGCGGGCAGTCGTCGCGAGAGCACGCGCGCCAGAGCTCGCGATCAACGCGCGCGTGGGACGGCGCCCGCGGCGGCTGCTGGCGTTGGTGTTGGCCCCTCGGCGCTTACGCGCCGGTGCTTGTCAGCGCGTGCGAGCGCCGGAGCGCTGTATCCTCTCGCACCGCATGACGCCCTTTCGTGACGCGACGCTCGAACTGACGCTCCATCGCGTGTCGACCGCGTGCCTCGGCGGCGACGACGTCCCTCGCATCCTCCGCGCGTGGTGGGCGATCGCGCTTCGCACCACGGAGGCGCCGGGCATCGGAGACCTCCTGCGTCCCGTCGATCACGGCGGTCTCATCGAAGCGCGCTCGCTGCTCGACGGCCCCGTGACCGCGGCGCAGCAGGCGATGGCGCGTGACGCGCTCGGCGAGCTCGCGCTCATCGCGGAGGGCGTCTGCGACGGGCTCCTCGCGATGGGCTACTGGCGCAGAGGAAACGCGCCCCTCGATCGGTGTCCCGTCGTGGGCATCGATGACGAGGGGCAGATGGTGCTCCTCGGTCGCGACCTCGCCGACGCGCTCGCGTCGCGCATCGGGTGGGAGCCCGATCGCGCGCAGCGACTCGACGCGTTTCGCGCGGCCTTCGCGCTCGAAGGCGTGACGCAGCACGAAGCGCCGTCAGCGATCTTCGACGCCATGCGCGATGACCCCGAGCTCGCAGCGCCCTTCCGCGAGCTCTCGCTCCGCTGGGTTGGCGTCGGCGCACGCTGAGACTCCCTCGCGCGTGACCGTTGCGCTGAAGTAGCCTCCGCCGCGTGACCGATCCCCGCTCCGACTTCACCGACCTCTTCTGCGCCCCGCGCGCCCTCATCGGAATGCTCCACGCAGGCGCGCTCCCCGGCACCGCCCATGCGCGCGATCACCTCGACGCGATCGTCGAGCGCGCGGTCTCCGAGGCGAAGACCTACCGCGACGCGGGCTTCAACGCGCTCCTCCTCGAGAACATGCACGACCGGCCGTACCTCAACGGCGCCGTGGGCCCCGAGATCGTCGCCTCCATGACCACCATCGCACGCGAGGTGCGCCGCGCCGTATCGCTCCCGCTCGGAATCCAGGTGCTCGCCGCGGCCAATCGCGAGGCCCTCGCCGTCGCGCTCGCCTCGGGCGCGTCCTTCGTCCGCGTCGAGGGCTTCGCCTTCGCGCACGTCGCCGACGAGGGAATCATCGAAGCCTGCGCGGGCCCGCTCCTCCGCTATCGCCGCGCGATCGGCGCGGAGCACATCAGGGTCTTCGCGGACATCAAGAAGAAGCACTCCGCGCACGCCATCACCGCCGACGTGTCGCTCGCCGAGACCGCGCGCGCCGCGGAGTTCTTCTCCGCCGACGGCGTGATCGTGACGGGCGCCGCGACGGGCGCTCCCTGCGCGCCCGCGGACGTCGACGCGGTTCGTGACGGCGCGACGCTGCCCGTGCTCGTGGGCTCCGGCGTGACCCCCGAGAACATGCGGCTCTATGTGCGCGCGCACGGCTTCATCGTCGGCTCGTCGGTCAAGCGCGGCGGACGCTGGTCGAACCCGCTCGATCCCGCGGCGGTGCGTGCGGTGAACGCGGCCTTCGAAGCGCTTCCTTCGTCGTGACGGTCGATGTCGTGATGGCGGGCAACCTGCTCGTCGATGACGTCGTCTTCGAAGACGGCGCGACGCGCATGGGGCAGGCGGGCGGCGCGCTCCTTCACGCCGCGCTCGCGGGCGCGGCTTGGGGAATGCACGTCGGCTGCGTGAGCGTCGTGGGCAGCGACTACCCCGAGGCGATGCTCGCTCGATTGCGCGCGCGGGGCGTCTCGCTCGACGGACTGCGCGAACTCGGGGCTCCCGGTCTGCGCGTGTGGCTCCTGCACGAGGGCGACGCGCGGAACATGGTCTGCCGTATCGGACGCCCCTCGCATGACGCGGTCTCGCCGTCGCCCGACGACGTTCCGCTCGCGTGGCGCGAGGCTCCGTTTCTACACGTCGCGCCGATGCCATTCGAACGCCAGCGCGCGATGGTGGCCTCGCGGGGCGGTGCGCGTTTCGTCTCCGTCGATCCGCACCTCGCGCTCACCGAGCACACGCTCGACGCGTGGAGAACCGTGCTCGCTGGCGCCGACGCGTTCTTCGCGAGCGACGACGAGATGCGCCTCGCGGGAGCCGGTGAGCGTCCCGTCGAAACGTTGCGCGCGCTCGCCGTCGGACGCATGCGCTACGTGGTTCACAAGCGAGGCGCGCAGGGCGGATCGCTCTACGACGCGGCTGCTCACGCGCTCTTCTCGTGGGAGCCCGTGCCCGCGCGCGCGGTCGACGTGACGGGCGCGGGAGACGCCTTCGCCGCAGGCTTTCTGAGCGGTCTCCACGACGGACTCGGCGTCGAGAAATCCCTCGCGCGAGGGGCCGCGTCTGCGAGCGTCGCGGTCGAGGGCGGAGGCGCCGAGGCGATGAGCGTGTGCGCGCGCGCGGACCTCGAAGCGCGCGCTGCGAGGTGCGTCGTCCGTCGCGTCGCGTAGCGCGCTACCGCCGCGGCGGGGTGAGCGGAACGAGCGTCACGCGGAGCTCGGCGTGAGGCTCCAGCGTCGTTCCCTGCGTCACGGTGAGCGGCGCGTAGCCAGGGAGCTGAAACGAAAACTCTCGCGGACGCTCGGCCACGGAGCCTCGCAGCACGGGCATCTCGATGGGCGTCGGGCCGAGGTCGCGTCCGCCTTCGCTCACGCGCGCACCCGGAGGAACGCTCACGATGCGCAACTGAAACGACCCCACGCGTGACGGATCAGGCGCGGCCCCCGACACGAGGTCACGCGCGCCGCGCTCGATGAACGCGCGCTGCGACCACGCCGCGAACCCGACGCCCGCGAGCAGCGCGAGGAGCGTCAGCCACCCGATCGCCTGCACGAAGAACCCGCCGCCGCTGCGCTGCGGCTGCTGCTGCGGAACAGGTCCGATGGGTCCCATCGGGATCGGATCGAACACGGGCGCGCTCGGCACCTCCATCGGTGGCGACGGAAGCGGCGCGAACGCGGGAGACACCACGGGCATCGCGGGCGTCGCGCGCGGAGAGGCCATGGTTTCAGGGCGAATCGGCGAGGCCGCCGCCGCGATCGCGACAGACTCGGGGAGCTGCACGTCGACGAAGGTCGAGCTGTCGCCGCTCTCTTCCGCGGTCCACGGGTCGTCGAGCGTGCTCTCTCCCGTGGGCTGCGCGGGCTGCGGCGCGACGGGCGCGATCGCGGGCGTCACGGCCGACGGGATCAGCGCGCGCACGGCCTCGGCCTGGCGAGCGTTGACGCGCGTGGGGTTCTCGTCGTCGTCCTCTTCGCCGGGGGCGACGGGCGGCGGTACGGGCGCGCGACGCTGCGAGAACTCTCGGATCGCGCGGCGGTTGTCGTCGAGCGTCTCGGCGAAGCGCGCGCGGATCTCGGCGGCCACCTCGGCGTGCGACGTGTTGCCGAGCCGCGTTCGAAGCACGTGCTCCAACGCGAAGCGCATCTCCTCGGCGGTCGAGAAGCGGTGGTTGCGGTCGCGCGCGGTGGCCCGTGCGATGACCGCGTCGAGCTCGGGCGGAGCGTCCGCGCGGTACGTGCCCACGGGCGGAATCTCCGCGCCCATGATGTTGCGGTAGGTCTGCGCGTCGTTGGCGCCCTTGAAGAGCCTGCGCCCGGTGACCATCTCCCACACCACGACGCCCATGGCCCACACGTCGGAGCGGCGGTCGATGGGCGCGTCGTAGAACTGCTCGGGGGACATGTACGCGAGCTTCCCCTTGAGCATCCCGGTGCGCGTGGCCTCGTCTTGCGTCGAGGCCTTCGCGATGCCGAAATCGAGCACCTTCGAGACGCCGATGGAGGTCACGAAGAGGTTCGACGGGGTGACATCGCGGTGCACGACGCCGAGCGGACTCCCATCGAAGTCAGGGAGCTCGTGCGCGTAGTGGAGCCCTTCGAGGCAATCACAGAGCACGCGCAGGAGGAGCCCGAGCGGCACCTCGCGACCCTCGTGGATGTACTTCCTCGCGACGCGGTCGAGGGAGACGCCTTCGAGGTAGTCCATCGCGATGAAGTAGTGCCCGTCGCACTCGCCGACCTCGCTCGTGGCGACGACGTTGGCGTGGCCGAGCCTCGCCGCGAGCCGCGCCTCGTCGAGGAACATCTTCACGAAATGGCTATCTCGCCCGAGCGACGCGTGCATCCGCTTGAGCACCACGGGCTTCTGAAAGCCCATCGCCCCCTGGAGCATCGCGAGCAGCGCGTCGGCCATGCCCCCCGTCCCCAATCGGCCGAGGATCACATACCGGCCGAAGGGTTGCGGGAACTCGGGGCGACTCGCGTCGCGCGACGGGTCCCTGTCGGAGGCGTTCACGATGCCGCTGACTCCACGCGAGACCGCGCGCTCCGTCAAGCGCGCATCTGCGGGAGTTCGGCCTCCTCGAAGGTCTTCGAGGTCTCGCTCCACACCCGCGCCCAGGCCCTCGTGAGGCCCTTGTCACCGCTGATCTCGTAGAGGTTGTAGCCCGACATCATGTCGGGATCGCGATGCAGGAGCGACGCGCTCGTGGCCCCCAGCCGGTGGATGCGCCCCCCCTCGGCCTCGATCACCTCATGCACCCGATGGTGCAGATGACCGTGCAGCGCGAGCGACCCCGCGCTGTGCCCCAGGAGCTTTCGCATCGCCCCAACCTCGGACCACCCCCGCAGCACCGTGGCGACGGAGCCCTTCGGGTTGGTGATGGGATGATGCGCGAGAACCACCACGGTCTTCCCTCGGAGCTCCTCTCGATCGAGGAGCTTCGCGAGCACGTCGAGCTGCGCCTCACCGGCCCACCCCGAGGCGACGAGCGGCGCCCGCGCAACGGCCGTCGAGATCCCGATGATCGCCACCGGTCCGCGCAGCCGCACGTACGGAAAGGGCCCCGACGGATGGCCGTTTCCACCCACCGGAAAATCACTCGTGAGGTACTTCGCGAAGTGCCTCGCGAAGCGCTGCGACCGCTCGGCTCCGCGCGTGTACACGTCGTGGTTGCCCGGCACGACGCTCACCTGCTCGGGCCCGTAGCCCATGCGCTCGAGGATGGCCTTCGCGCGTTCGAACTCGGGGTCGAGCGAGAGGTTCGTGAGGTCGCCCGTCACCACCACGTGATCGACGCGACGGGCCGCGAGGTCGTCGGCCATGGCCTCGACCACCCAGGGCTTGTGGTGCGACGAGCGCTTGACCTTGAGGTTCACCCACCCCGTGATCCGCTTGTTGAGGAGGAGCTGCGCGCTCTTCACCCCCGTGAGATCGAGGATGTGAAGGTCGGAGAGGTGCGCGATTCGAATCGAGGTCATCGGGGCAGCGAACATACAACCACCATGCGCCCGCCGCGCACCCGACACGCGCCTCCGCTGCGCTGAAACGGAGCAGCGCCAGGGCGGCGCATCGCTCCGTTCTGGCGCACCCCCAGAAGC